>CAIPPO010000047.1 GCA_903866915.1 uncultured Mucilaginibacter sp.
CAGAGTATCAGGATAGAGGAAATTATTTATTGCCTGCAATCAGTTTTTGAGCGGGATTTTACGAGGGATGAAGTAGTTGCAAGCATCCACAGCATCGAAAATAAATACCAATCAGGTAATCTGGCGATCGAACTGGTCAATGTAGCAAACGGGTATCAGTTTCTTACCAAAAAGGATTTTCATGCAATCATTAATTTGTTGCAGATACAGCGATCAAAAAAGAAACTAAGTCCGGCATCACTCGAGACGCTGGCAATTATCGCCTACAAACAACCCGTAACCAAATTAGAAATTGAACAAATCAGAGGCGTAAACAGCGAGTATTCTATCCAAAAGTTGCTCGAAAAGGAGCTGATCACCATCTCGGGGAAATCGGACAGTGTTGGACGGCCCATTTTATACAGCCCAAGCCAGCAATTTATGGACTATTTTGGCATTAACTCTTTGGGTGATTTACCGCAAATAAAAGACTTTCAGGATACGTCATCTTCAATTGGCGACCAAACAGAATAATTTTTAATTGTATTTTCTTTAAAAATGATTTTAATTATTTTTGGGATAACAAAAAGCACTAAGCTTAGCAACAGCATTAATTTTTGCCCATATAAAATACCCAATACATACCAAATACTAAATCATCGCAATGGAAACGCCTAAGAAACCAGCTAAGAAAGAAACGAGCGCAAAAAGCCCGGGCGCAAAAACAGATGAAACGTCTGCTGATTTGCCTGCAAAAAACCGGGTTACAGACGATGATGATGACGACGACTTTGATATACCACTCGATGACCTTGGGCGTTATGAGAGCTTTGATAATTATGATGATGACGACGACTTTTAACTAATCTAAAGCTGTTTTGAATTTATAACCTAAAAGAGCATCCGGCATTTGCGGATGCTCTTTTATATTGAAACCAATCCCTGATGAAAATTACTGAGGTAACCGATAAACGCACAAGCCAGGCATTTTTAAACGTCGCCCGGGTAATATACCGTAACGACCCAAACTGGATTTGCCCTCTTGATATTGATATTGAAGCAGTTTTCAACCCGGCAAAGAACAATTTCCACCAACATGGCGAAGCCATCCGCTGGATATTAACAGATGATCAAAACCAGCCTATTGGCCGTATCGCAGCTTTTATCAATAATAAAAAAGCCTATCAGTACGAGCAACCTACAGGCGGCATAGGATTCTTCGAGTGCATCGACCAACAGGAGGCAGCTTTTTTATTGTTTGATACCGCGCAGAACTGGTTAAAAACAAAAGGTATGGCGGCAATGGATGGCCCCATCAATTTTGGCGAGAATGATAATTTCTGGGGCTTACTGGCCGAAGGATTCGTTCCTCCATCCTATGGCATGAATTATAATCCTCCCTATTACAAAAAATTCTTTGACGATTATGGCTTTAAAACTTTGTATGAGCAAATAACCAATCATGTTGATATTATAAAGCCATTTCCCGAACGATTTAGAAAAATAGCAGCCTGGGTATCTCAAAAACCCGGTTATGAGTTTAAACATTTTGAATCGGCAAAAATTGATCAGTTTGCTGCCGATTTTATTGAAATTTACAATGATGCCTGGCACGATTTTGAAAATTTTGTGCCAATAAGCCACGTAACCATACTTGAAAGCTTCCGCATGATGAAACCTATCATGGACGAGAATCTGATCTGGTTTGCCTATGTTAACGGAGAACCTGCTTCGTTCGTCGTAATATTACCTGATGCAAACCAGATATTTAAACATATTGATGGCAAACTGAATCTGATTGGTAAATTAAAATTCCTATACTACCGGTGGCGGGGTGTGAATCGTATGCGGGCTGTAGTGATGGGTACCAAGCAAAAGTTCCAGAAACATGGCCTTGAATCGGGTTTGTTTATCAAACTGGGCGATTATGCTTTACCACTTAATCAATATGCAGAATTAGAGCTGTCATGGGTTGGCGATTTTAATGATAAAATGATCGCTTTGCACCATAGCATGGGCGGGGTGTTTGGGAAAAAACACCTAACATTAAGGTATAAATTTCAATAGGCAGGGGAAGTAAACAGTGGAATTCAGGCGGTAACTTTGGTGTGGCGCAACTCTTCGAAAAGTTCAATAACTTTCTTTTGCAAGTCAATTACTTCAGCTTCACGGTCTAATAATTTTTTGTTGACCGTTTCGAGTTCATTGACAAATTTTTGATCTTGTTCTGAATCACTAAAAGTTAGCAACTGCACAACAGTCATATCAAATAACACAGCAATTTGTTCCAGCCTCGATAAATTAATATCAGTTATCCCTGTTTCGATCTTGGAAAATGCGGGGATCGATATGTCGAGTTTTTTTGCGACATCTTCCTGGCTCCAACCTTTTTGATGGCGAAGTAATCTGATTTTTTTACCTAGTGCTTTCATTTCTCTTTTTTACTGAGATAAGGTTTCTCAGAAGTTAATAAAGTTACAAAAAATATCAAATACAAGAATATTATTTATAATTTTTATAATATCTTCCCAGCAAGCGCTTTCAGATCTAAACCACCAAAGTTTCCGGAACTCATCATCAGGAGATTTAAGTGGTGAAATTTGATTCCAGCGAGGTATTTTTCCAGGTCAAAAGGATCATTAAAAAACAAAATATCGTCCCTGCCAAACGCCGTTTTAACGATTTCAGCGCCGTATGGTGCCATTTTCTTCTGTTCAAATGTTTTCTTATCTATAAAAACCACAGCAGTATCTGCTTCATCCATGGTGCCTGCATATTGATCCAGATACTCTTTATTCAGACTGCTAAATGTATGTAACTCAATACAGGCCAGCAGCTTTCTATTCGGGAATTGAAGCTTTACAGCAGCAATTGTTGCCTTAAGTTTAGATGGCGCATGCGCAAAATCCTTAAAAAAGCTCGTATTTTCGTTCCTCCCGACCAGCTCCAGGCGGCGTGCGGCACCCTTAAATGTTGCTATGCTTTTATAAAAATCAGGAGCAGCTATACCCAGGTTTTCACAAACCAGGCGGGCGGCTTCCAGGTTCAGTAAATTATGTTCACCGAACACCTGTAAAGGATATTCGGTAGTGCCTGTTATAATATATGTAATACCATTATTAATATGATATGCCGGCAATGAATAAGGTATTTTTTGAACGTTTGAATTATCATTAGTAACGACACCAGCTACAACCTCATCCGATTTCGAATAGATAAGTTTACCCCCTTGCCCGAATGTTTTAATAAACAGGCTAAACTGGTTTATATAGTTTTCGAAAGTTGGAAAAACATTGATATGATCCCAGGCAATGCCACTGATGACACCAATATTAGCGTGATAAAGGTGAAATTTTGGTCGCCTGTCAATAGCTGAGGAAAGGTACTCGTCGCCCTCGATAATAATAACCGGTGCTGCGTCACTTAGCCTAACCATATTATCAAACCCTTCGAGCTGTGCCCCAACCAGGTAATCGAAATCTTTACCCGCATCTTTTAACACGTGCAGGATCATTGATGTAATAGTAGTTTTACCGTGGCTCCCCCCTATCACAACCCGCAACTTATTCTTTGAGTATTCGTAAATATATTCAGGATATGAATATATTCTCAGGCCAAGCTCAATCGCCTTCAACAATTCGCGGTTATCGGCACGCGCATGCATCCCCAGAATAATTGCGTCTATCTCTGGTACGATCTTTTCCGGAAACCAGCCATCTTTTTCGGGAAGCAAGCCATTTGCCGAAAGTCGGGATACAGAGGGCTCAAAAAACACATCATCTGACCCACTGATATGCCAACCTTTTTTCGCAAGTGCTATAGCCAGGTTGTGCATCGCACTACCACCTATCGCAATAAAATGAATTCTCATTAAGTTTTAAATTGGCGCAAAGAAAAGTAAAATAACCCGGTAATTAAGCTCAGTTCGTTTATCTGCCCAACGTATCCTGAGGCAGTTCTGCTCCCCAAATTAACCTGGAGACTATAACATCAGAGTTATTTTGTTTTACAATTTTACAAACTTGGCTGCAACCCAGTCTTTGCTTTTTTGATGGGCGAAATAAACCAGGTTATAATGTGCAGCTTCAATTTTAATAATTTCCAGGTCGGGCAGTTCATAAAAACCACTCAGGTAAAGTTCACCGCCCGATTTCAAAACCCATGCATAGCGATCAATTTGGTCGAGCAGGATATTGCGATTGATATTGGCCAGTACAATATCATATTGTTCAATTGGAATAGCCTCTTTTGATCCGCAAAAAACCCTGAAATGATCGCAATTATTCAGGCGCGCATTTTCCAGTGTACTATCATAACAGGCCAGGTCGTTATCGACGGCGACAATGTCTTTGGCTCCCAATTTTTCGGCCAGTATCGCAAGGATACCTGTGCCACAGCCCATATCCAATACTTTCTTGCCTTCAAATTCTGTATCCAGCATTAATTCCATCATCATCGACGTTGTCTCATGGTGTCCGGTACCAAAAGCCATTTTGGGGTCTATTACGATCTCGAAAGGAAATTCAGGTTTTGGCTGGTGAAAGGTTGCCCGTACCCAAACTTTATTCCTGATATTAATTGGTTCAAAATTACTTTCCCATACTTCGTTCCAATTTTGCTGGGGGATGAGATTAAATTCGTAACTGAAATTAAAATCCGACCTAAAAGGCGCAAGTTTATCATCCAGTAACTGTTTGTCAAAAACAGATTCAGCTATAAAAGCTTTAAATCCAAATTCAGCTTCTTCAAAAGTGTCGAAACCAATATCAGCCAATTCGTTGATCAGCAGGTCTTGCTGATAGTCGGCTGCCTCCACAAGGGTAAAATGCAATTCTAAATAATTCATGCTATTGGTTTTCTACAGTTTTATTGCCAGTTTGCTTCAGTTTATTTTCCAATATTTGGGTAATCGCAATATTGATGATCCAATAGATCAGCTGCACTCCGGTTAAAAAAATACAGAGTTTATAAAAATGCATCTCAGATAAACCATCCCAAATGGCATATGCTACCAGCGACCCCAAAACAAAACAGACGAAAAAACAACCTAAAAAAGCGATCAATTTTACCCTGCCGGGCTTATGGCGCACTTTATCCCAAAGCGGAATAAATAGGAGCAGCTGTGTCAAAATTCCGGTTGCAAATATCAGGGGCAGCATGTAACGGTAAAACGACATAAAGCTCTGTATATTACCATCACCCATTGCATCGGCTTTGAGCGTAACATAATAAGGACTATATCGCACAGCCAGGTAATACAACAAAAATGCCACAAAAGGCGGAAGCAATATTTTGAGCAGCTTTATCATCTGCGTTTTTGATCTGCCACGGGCGTATTTTATTTCAAATTTGCATTATCGTAGTATACTATTTTCAATTGCTCTTCAAACGGCCTATAGCGGGTGCCCAGATCAATTAAATACCCTTGCAATGTCTACAAAATCGCGCGACTTCAATGATGCACCGCCGATCAGGCCGCCATCGATATCAGCCTGGCCAAAAAGCTCAGCTGCATTTTTCGGATTACAACTTCCGCCGTAAAGTATCGTCGTTCCATCGGCTATACTTTGCCCATATTTTGCAGCTATTTCGTTACGAATGAATATATGGATCTCCTGTGCCTGAGCCGAGCTGGCAGTAACGCCCGTACCGATAGCCCAAACAGGTTCATAGGCGATAACCAATTTGGCAAACTCCGATGCATCAAGATGAAAAATGCCGGCTGTCAATTGTCTTTTGATCACATCAAAATGGATTTCGGCTTCACGTTCCTGCAATGTTTCGCCAATACAAAAAATTGGAACCAGGGCATGCTTCAAAGCTATATCTACTTTTTTGGCAAGCAGCTCATTAGTTTCGCCAAAATACTGACGGCGTTCTGAGTGACCCAGGATCACGTATTCGGCACCTACTGAACGTATCATTTTAGCAGAAATCTCGCCTGTATAAGCTCCCGATTCTGCCTGGTGGGCATTTTGGGCTCCTACCGATAATTTCGTGGATGCTTTGCCCAATGTAACGAGGCTGTGCAGGTGGATAAACGGGCTGCATACAATTACATGCTGCTGACCGGTTATTTCATCATTTACCATATTAACTACCTCAGAAAATAAGGTCAGACCTTCTTCATAGTCTAAATTCATTTTCCAGTTTCCGGCAACAATTTTCTTTCTCATTTTTCTTGTGTTGGTTATGTTGGTTGTCCCGATAACTATCGGGATTGTTGTATTAGGTTTAATTTTACAATCAAAATCTTCGGTAGGGTTCGGTTAAATCGAATACTGCCTTTAATATATCCTGTTCGTTTTGATTAAAGAGCCGGTGCTCGCGTCGATCAAAAACTTTTTCAGTTGTTTCAAACATTTTTTTGAGGGTGTAAATTTCATAGCCCTGCGCACCGCCCCATGAAAAATCAGGAATAAAATTCCGGGGGAAGCCTGCGCCAAATATGTTTGCCCCCACCCCCACTACTGTGCCGGTATTAAACATGGTATTGATAGCACACTTAGCATGATCGGCCATGATCAAGCCGCAAAATTGCAATCCTGTGCGCCGAAACCGTTCAACGCCGTAATCCCATAACTTTACCTCAGCATAATTATTCTTCAGATTGGAGTTATTGCTATCGGCGCCTATATTACACCACTCGCCCAGCACCGAATTACCCAGGTACCCTTCATGGCCCTTGGAAGAGTACCCCCAAATAACTGCATTATTGATCTCGCCACCAACCCGGGAAAAAGGCCCCACTGTTGTGGCACCGTATATTTTTGCACCCATCTTCACCTGCGAATTATGGCAAAGTGCAAAACCGCCACGAATATGTGTCCCTTCCCAAACTTCGGTTTCTTTGCCAAGATAAATCGGCCCCCTGGTGGTATTGAAAGTTGAACAATCGGCAATGGCACCTTCTTCGGCAAAAAAATCATCACCGATAATCACATTGCTGCTGTTGATCGGGCTGCTCGTACGGCCTTTGGTAAGCAGATTGAAATCCTTACGAAGTTCGGTATCGTTGTTTTTAAAAATATCTTCGGGATACGTGATAATTACCGGTGTGCCCTGGTACGCTACAAAGCTATCGAACTGAGTTTCTGCGTCAAAATTCTTTGCACCAACTGCTGATAGCTTTACAGCAATAAGTTTTTCGCCAAATGTAAGGGCTTCTTCTCCATGCAGCGCATAGATAGCCTCCAGCAATTGCTCATCCGGACAAACTGAACCATTGATGAATAAATTTTTCTCTTCCGGTTTTAAAGGAAATTTCTCGCTTAGATAGCTTTGCGTATGCCAGGAAAAATCGAGCCCAATGTGTTTGGCCCACTTTTCAGCGATTGTCAATATACCAATGCGCAGATCGCCAACCGGGCGGGTAAAGGTTAAAGGCAGAAGCGTTTGGTGTGCGTTATCGTCAAAAAGGATAATAGCCATGGTACAAAAATAAAAAAAGTCCCCCGATGTATCGGGAGACCTTTAAATAATTTATCAACGAACCAATTACTTCTTGTTGTAACGGCTGCGGAATTTGTCGATACGTCCGGCAGTATCTACCAGTTTCATCTTTCCAGTATAAAACGGATGAGATGTGTGTGAAATTTCAAGCTTCACTAGTGGGTATTCGTTACCGTCTTCCCATTTCATGGACTCACGGGTGTCTATACAGGATTTAGTTAAAAAAGCATAGTCGTTTGACATGTCTTTAAATACAACTAATCTATAATTCTTGGGATGCAGATCTTTTTTCATAATATTCTTTTCTCCTAAAAGAGGCGCAAATATAGCATTATTAATCAAATTCAAAAAGCAAAAATAAAAAAGGATTATAAATGCCTTTAAAGCAAGGCAAAAGGTTTTTAAAAATTTTCAAAAACGCTATAACCTTTAGCGCTTTAGGTGCGTACAAGTACGTGGTTAATAAATAAGAGATTAATACTTTTAATTGGTTTGAAGAATGGTTAAATCCCCGGTAGTGAATGGCCGGGGATTTTTTTGTTTACTGTGCCCAAACGTCATTCTCAACTTTGATTCTCACCATCAGCATCACACCGTTTAAAATCGAAAATATTACAGCAGTATAGTACAGGTGAAATACTAGCGGGATGACGGCTATTTCGCATACCACGTCAACATAATTAGGGTGCCTGAACAAACGGTAGGGCCCCTCGTTAACAGGTACTGATCCGGGTATCCGATAAATCTTCGTACTCCAATATCGCCCAAGCGAGTTTAATATCCAATACTTGAACAGCAAAAGCGCTATAAACAAAAAAAGGAAAGTATAACTAATAATTTTGCCCTGTGAAAAATAGTATTCAACTACCAGCGACAAAATAAAAAGGCTGTGCAAGGCTATCATCCAGGGATAGTGATTGCTGCCATATTGTATTGCACCCTGTGATATCAACCATTTTTCATTCCTTGCCGAGCGGAATAGCTCAGCCAGGCGCTGAATGACCAGAAAGGTTATAAATAGATAAAAGTACATGCTTTGAACTCTGTATTGGCACCGGCAGTAAATACGCCGGCGAACCCTGCCGTATCAGTTAATTAGTCATTTCCAATAAAACCATCTCGCTCGAAAAACCAGGGCCCATAGCCATCATCAAACCATAGCCGTCCTCAAACCCATGGTTCATATATCGCTCCAGTACATACAGTACGGTCACGCTGGACATATTACCGTAATTATTCATGATGGTGCGTGAATTTTCGAGAAAATCCCCTTCCACCGCCAGTGCATCTTTGTAAGCCTCCAAAACTTTTTTACCACCCGGATGGAAGATAAAATTCCTGATATCAGCTAATCCCAGGTTTTGCTTCGCCAGAAAATGTTCAATATCATTTCGCACATTTTGGTTGATAAATTCGGGAATATCTTTTGAGAAGAGCACCTTAAAACCATGGTTTGTAAAATCCCAACCCATTACTTCAAGCGAATCATAATAAAGTTTGCTGCTTGACGACCTGTATTTAACTTTCTGATTACCCTGATGATGATCGCCCAGAATAAGGCATGCGGCGATGCCATCTGAAAACAAGCTCGATCCTACAAAATTACTGGTACTGTAATCATCGCGCAAAACCGTAAGAGAACAAAGCTCTGCTGCCACAAGCAGCACCACCGCATCAGGGTTTGCCTGGGCAATGGTATTAGCCTTTGCCACGCCAGACACGCCCCCTGCACAGCCGAGGCCAAAAACAGGCAGTCGATTGATATGCGGGTTAAGGCGCATCGCATTAATGATCATGGCATCAAGGCTGGGTGTAGCTAACCCGGTGGTCGATACAAATATCAGGTCAGTAATCGCCCCTTTGTCAATTCCGGCCGCAGCCAGGCAGTTTGCTATTGCTTCGATCGAAAATTTCAGTGACGTTTCGAGGTAAGCAGCATTCCGCTCTTCAAATGTCGACGGACCGGTGTAGTATTTAAGCGGTTTACAAAAGTTGCGCGTTTTGATCTGGGTATTATCGAATACGTCCATCAAACGTTCCATGTGTGGCGAGCGCGAAGTAAAAGCAATACGGGCTTGTTCTTTTACCTCAGTCTGAGGAGTTTTAAATGGAAGGTCGACCTTAGATACAGAAGCAATAAATGGCATATTTTTAATTTGTATAATTATAAGCAATATTCTCCAACATAGTTTTTGCAAAAGGCTGAAAATGCCGTAATAAACTACGTAAACTAATTACTTATGGATTGCACAAACAAAAAAAGCCCCGTTACCGGGGCTCTTCGTGAGATTGATTTAGTTGATTTATCATTGATTAGTTAAACCCGTATATAAATTTTTCGCTTGTCGAGGATATACCCTACCAACCAGCAGGTGAGCATTACCGAAATAGCAAACAGCAGGGAGCCCACCTTCCCATGTGCCACAAATTGCCAAAAACTATCCACCCATTCAGGTACTGATTTTGACCCTAATTTTACCCAGGCAAGGATGGTCAAAATGGTTTCAGACACCAGGTATACAAACAAAGGATTCTTTCCTACCGGCAGGAAAAATGATGTCCAACCCAGGAAATTCCATTTACGGATCTCTACAACATAGATCAGCACGGATATGATCACCAGGTCAATACCTGTTGTTATCATAACGAACGAACTGGTCCAAAGCTTTTTATTGATAGGGAAAATAGCATCCCAGCAGATCGAGATAAAGATAAACAGACAGCCTACCAGCAGTAACTTAGCAATGGTTTCGAAGCTCTTGCCCTTTTCCTGAATAAACTTTCCTGCAAAATAACCCACAATAACATTTACAATAGCAGGTAAGGTACTTAAAATGCCTTCGGGGTCGAATGCTACTCCTTCACCGTGGTACATATGAGAATCGCCCATAATGGCTTTGTCAAGGTAAGTGCCCGCATTGGTTAACATACCAAAAGGATGTACCGTATCGCCAAAAATCAAAAGGATGATCCAATAACCTAACAGAAAAAATGCTGACAAAAGGAAAACCACATTGCGCGAAAAATAATGAACGATCAATGAACCGAAGCAATAGCATAGTGCTATTCGTTGTAACACGCCTAAAATACGTGTTCCGGCAATAGGTCTTATATCCCAGTGTCCATTATGAATATCGAAGAATGGGAACCAGTATAACAAGTAACCCAGTAAAAATATGAGAAGCGTTCGCCTGAATATTTTTGAAAGGACTGCCCCATTACCAATTTGCTGGTATTTTTTCATCGTAAAGCTCATCGCATTACCAACAGCAAAGAGAAAAGATGGGAATACCAGATCGGTTGGCGTAAAGCCATTCCAGGCAGCATGATTCAGCGGCCAGAAAGCTCCGTTACTACCGGGCGTGTTGACAATGATCATGAAACAAATCGTCATTCCACGAAAAACGTCGAGCGATATAAATCTCGGAGAAGCTTCAGTCGTCATTTTAGGATTTAATTTAGTTCACCAAAGTGCAAATACAATTTTACTTTTACAAGTAAATGCTGAAACTTTTTAAAAAAGATTAAAAAGTTTTATTGTAAAAACTGCTAAGCAAAAGGTTTCATTTATAAAATCGCAGGATGGGATTTCAATCGATAAATTCGGCAAGTTCAGGCTCCTGGTATTCACGGATAAACTGTGCTATCCGGAATATATTTTCGAATCCGGGATCAGTTTCCCCGGCCCAATCGAACCTATCGCCATCAAGGCGGATTTCACCCATTAAAACATCATTTGATCGAACAATATAGCGACCCGTTGGGAATAAGTCGCCTCCGGTAATTTCTTCAAACACCGGCTCAATTGTTACCAACTTTTCATCGTTAACAGTATTTAACAAATATTTTACCGTCTTTACCATCAGTTAGATTTTATTAAAAATCTGCCTATTATGTCATTTTATAAACTTCGCATTGTCGACAGTTACCATTAGTACCATACGCTCAAAATTTTCTCTAATAAAAGTCTTAAAATCATCAATAAGCCGACTAAAATGGGGTTAACTCATTCTGTCAATAGGTTATAGGACAACGATAAAAAATCAATCAGGTTGTTGAGAAATAGTTTTTTAATCGGTTAAGCTTTAGTCAGGCTGTTTTACACAATGAGTTAAAAAAATATAACTATTACTATCCAACTACAACCATTAATTAAAAATAATATAATGTTATGACAATAACAAATTTAAAAAACTAATTTTTGGCTCGTAACAACAGATTAAAAATTGTTTTGAAATTAATTTCTCCATCGCTAAATGGCCCATTACTCAATCAAAGTGTTTGAATTTAGTTGATCAATTAAATGAATAAAAAACCCAGATTCTTCACACTTTAATTAATCAGTGTGACTATCTCTAAGATAGCTATTTAATAAAAAGTAAATCCAAAAAAGTAACAGTGTAACTGTGCAAATGTTTTATTCCAGAATGGTACATTTTTTGACAAGTGTTAGGAATATAATTATAATAAATGCTGCCCACTAACTTTTATGTAATTCAGACTGAAGCCGGTGATGTGATCCGGGATGTTAAATCAATGCTGCGTATTTCTATCAGGAAGCTGGAAGAAGTTAATTTTGAACCCAATCCGGCTGAGTTACAATTCTACAGTAAATACAATGATGGGCATATTGTATTTGAAACGGTCAATATCAGGGATTATTTGCGTCCGCTTGTTGCAGCTGCGCTACAATGGTATGCTGATCGTCTTGGTCAGCCCGATATGTATATCAGTAGTGAAGATCCGAGGCCTGCTTTAAAAGCTGTGTAATTATAACATCATCAAATATTTCTCAAACTGTGGAATAAAATCATCAAACAGCACACAACCACTTGCCCGTTCGTATCCATTTTTTGTAAATGTGAAAATTATATATCCATTTTTTAAACATTCCATATCATATTCCCAATCGCCAATATTCCAGGCCATAAACAAGCTTCCGGATTGCGTTGGTCTGAAACGGATATTTCGCTCAAGATTCAAATCGTCGATATAGTCTAATACCTTTTCTGCATTGTTTTGAGCAATGTCATTTGGCACCAGGCGATAGGTCCCGGCAACCTTAACTAATTCTGTGATTTGAGCGTGCATATTCTGTTAAAATCTAAAAATAGATATCGCAGTTATACGGAAATCGGGGAATTAGGTTATTGGCTTTGGGCGGGTAAATCAGTACTTTTTTATCTGTTTCAGGTGGAAGTATTAATATCGATTTAATTCATGCTGACTGAAACGCCCAGCGTTTTCAAAGCGATCCTGTCAAGCCCTGCCTTCGACCCGGTAAAATGGAAAATACGATGGCGATGCATTAAACTTGCGCCTGGCTGTAGAAAGGCGCCCGGTGACACACTTTCCAATTCATAAAAAGGCCCCATCTGTTTACCATCGGCAAGAGGGCCATCATTGTAGGCGTTCACTGCGTCGCCAATTAAAGGATCTTTGTTGGGCGTCCATTCCTGGTTTAAGTAGATCGCTTTACGATCTACATCAAAAGTAATAATCGTTAAAACATTATTGATCCGATCGTAACTGCCTGCTACACCTTTGGTCCGGCTGGCGGGCATTCCTAATTTGCCCCTTGATTTTCCATCTGCCTTAAAATAAAGTTCGCCCTGTTCAGCAGACACCCGATCGGGAGGGATTTGTCCAAAATAATCTGTTGTTGCAATTTTACCACCGGCCGATTCATCATAAGGAATGATAATACGCACACCCGGCGACGGGGTAAACATATCCAGGTTCCATAGACAAGGGACACCGGTTTTGCCGGTCCAGGCATCTCTACCTGTATTTGTGATACTGTTTTCTGTATTTATACCCACCGACTTGACGCTACTGTCTATTTTCATACCCAGGTCACTTTCAATTTCCAAACGGCTCAGTATTGATACATTCCTGTCAAGCTTTAAATTCAGCGCTGTCCCCGCATAATTCACTAACTGCATATTTTTAGTGAGTTCGACTTTTTGGTCATCACTATTTTTTACGTTCCATCGTTCGTGATCAAAAGCCGCTGGTGTATGCCAGTTTGAAAACACCATTTGGGAGCCCGGTTTAAAAAACAAAGCGAATTTACTACCCTCGGGCCCCAACCAAAGCCGATCCTCCCCGCCGTAGGCGTTCATATGCGAATCAACTGTTGCATCAAAAGCCTTATAGTTTATCCAACCAAAGCTTCTTCCGGTATCACCAGCCGCTGTGGATGTAAAAACTTTGCCCTGATATTTGGGTGATATGATGACGCTTGCCGAACCATCATTACTTTTAAGTATCAGTAAACTATCTCGTTTTTGCAGAAAAGCCAGGTCATAGCCAAATGTTCCTTTTTTGAAACCAGCGGCTGCCGTTGTGTTCGGTTGATGCGAACAGGCTTCAAACAGCAATAGCACTGCCGATATACAAACAATAAATTTTTTGTTCATATCAATTTACCTCTAATTGGTCTTTTGCCGGTAATTTTGGGAACGGGTTGTGTGGTTCAACCTGGTACCAAAACGCTACCGAAGCTATATCATCCTGCAAAGGTAAATACCTGCCATCAGCATGCCAGCCAAGGTCCTGGATGGTTACTTTTAAATCTTTTTCAAAACGTACCGGATCCAAAATATGCCAGCGGTATAAACCAAAACGCTGGGCTATTTCATAGTGTCCGTCGCCCCTGATCACTTGCGGTAAACCGGTATAGGGCCCGCTAAATTCAGTATAACGGCTTTCCTCTACCCCGGCTTTATTTTTTGATTGGGAATCAAAGTCATAGGCGCCGTTAAAATAGTCTTCGGTTCCGGTACCGTTTATTGTTGGGAACTCCGTATCGCCATCCATAAAAAACTTTATCTCGCCTTCGCCCCACCAGCCATTCTTGTTTGAGCCATAAGCCAGGTAGGTACCAACATAATGGCCTTTACCCCTAATGCTGTCAACTAACACATAGTCTTTTTTAAAAGGCAACGGATTGACTCTCCTGAACTGGGCATGAAAATACCCTGCGTCTTTTGGCACATCTGTCAGTGTATAATCAACCTGGTAATACAGCACCATATCTACATTATCGATATTTTCCATGGTTATGCGGCATTTTTTGTGAAATGGCATGGGCCAGTAACAGTTTAATCCGCTACCGGGGTTAACTACAACAGCCTGTGAGGTTACAGGTGCATATTTCCCCCATCCCATGCAAAAAAAATCTCCAACCGGGGCTTCAACAGATGGGGAGGTTTCATCATCCCAATAAAAACGGATAATAGCATAGCGCCAGTTGCCAGTCGGTGTCATCCAGATATGTTGTATTGCTCCGGAGCCATCAATTTCGGCGATAGTAAAAGTCGTTCCATGTTTAATAACAACACTCGGACTTACTTTCCATTTTTGTCCCAGCTCACGCGAAGGCCCGGCTCCGGTTCCGGTGGTAGCCATTCCGCCTTTGCCTTTTTCGCCATTAAAATTTTCGGGACTTATTGAACGGGTTTTTGCGTCCGAAGTACGGTATAGGTTGCCCATATTAAGGTCGAGCCCATTAAATTTCTGGGCCGAAGCGGTCGTTATGCAAAGCAACATCGAGATAAAGACGGGGAAATACTTTTTCATATCTATTTTTTTGTCATTGGTTTATAGGCAATATGATTTACCAGGGTACCGATTTGATCTATCGTTATTGAAACGATATCGCCTTCCTGCAAGGTAAAATCATTGGGCGGGACCAGGCATGTGCCAGTCATCAGGAAACAACCATGCGGAAAATCGCATTCACGGAAAAGATAATGGGTCAATTCGGTAAATGAACGTTTCATCCGGCCGATTGCTGTTTCATCAGCATAAACCACTTTTCCACCTCGTTCTATCGACATTTTAATAGCCGTTTGCGGATCAGGGGATTCTTCGGGAATAAATAAACAGGGGCCTAAGGCGGCGCTTCTTTCAAAAATTTTTGCCTGGGGCAGGTATAAGGCATTCTCGCCCTCGATACTTCGCGAACTCAAATCGTTTCCAACCGTGTAGCCCTGTATATCGCCTTCCGAATTGATAAAAAGTGTCATTTCAGGTTCCGGGACGTTCCAGATCGAGTCGCGACGGATATATACTTGCTGGTTGTGACCCGCAACGCGATGCGGCAACGACTTAAAGAAAAGCTCCGGACGTTCGGCTGCGTAAACTTTATCGTAAAGGTCGGCAGCGCCAGAATTGGCCGATTCCTCCATCCGTGCTTCGCGGCTGCGTAAATAAGTTACCCCTGCTGCCCATACCTCCTGCTGCCCGATGGGTGCTAAAAGTAATGTATCTATTGCCCCGGCAGCTGCCTCAGCAGCTATTGGTTGTTTTCGGCCAATAAATCCAACGAGGAATTTATAAAGGTTTGCCCGGTTAACTAGTTCGTCCCATTCCATATCCAGCTGGTAAAAAGCTGATCCATGTTGTAAAATAGCCCCTCCGGGTAAACTAAAAAGTTTCATAGTAAAGTGTCATGCAGCCATTTGAATTTTTTTGATGGCTTATAATTGGAATTACAAGATAGCAAGCTTTTATTATTCCTTCAAGAAATGAACTAATTATATCTTATTATCATGGGAATAGTAATATTGTTTGGATGAACCCGACAACCTGTCCCCATGATGCTAACCCGGAAATCCGGGCCGTAAACGGCAAAAATTTCCCCAACAACTCTTCCCACTTTGCCCTTTTATTTTCGCAAATGTTAAAGTTAGCCCGGGCAAATGAATTAGGTTTAGATAACCGGTGATAATAAATTATGCCAGAGTGCTTTATTTTTACAAACAAAAAGCTAAAAATTTGTAATTATGTGAAACATTTATTCATATCGGGTGCGATAAATACCTATTTGTTTTAGGAGTCAATAGTAACCAAATGGTATGATTATTGAAATTTAGTTCCAAAATATGCTGGGTCGTTAGGGTATTTTCCCATTCAATAAATTCAGGAATACTTTTTCGACCGGCTTATAGCTTTATTTATTGCGATTTTAGATTCTGCCAAAAAAACCATTTTAAAAAAACAACAATGAAAAAACCCTTCCTGATCATTATTCCTGCACTCGCGTTCATGTATTCCTGTCATAGTAACAATGATGTACAACTCATCGATGGACCGCATTTTTCGGTCAATAAAGGAAAAGGCGACAACCCGGTAAATCAGCAAAGTGCGCAACCAGGTTCTGATGCGAATTACCCTACTGCCTTTGGAGCAATAAATAATACCAACAACGCTAAGAAAGCCGAGCCTGAGGTTATTGTCGAAGACCTTCCAAGGTCATACAAAGCCCGCAAGTTCCTGAATGATATTTCCGGTTTTTCTTACGACCTGTTTATGATACCCGGCAACATAGTTTCCTATAATTCAAAAGATTCCTCTTATTCTTTCAGAACGCTGAAAGCCATTACCAAAAATCATAAACCACCGGTAGTTGCAGCTATCAATGATGGTAATGTTTATAGTGCAAAGATCAATTCGAATACCAGTTTCAATGGCTCCTACCTTATCGGCGGTATCAACGTTGGCAGGGACGAGATCGTTGAATTGAACATTCAGGATGTTGCCATATCATCAATACCCGACAGTTTGATCGATAACGATGCCATTGAATCTGCCATTGCTAAAATACCCGAGGACGATAAGAAAAATTTGTATTTTATCAAATCGGTAACACTTACTACCGTAGATAACCGCAAATATGTTGAAGCAAAATTTGATGCAAGTATCAACTCCTGCTTTGTAACAGCCGGTGGCAAAACTTACAGCAGTAACGAAAAGTTTAAACGCGACAGGGTAGTTTCCATGTTTATTGTGCCACTTAGCAACCTGATCACTTCACATTAATATTCAGGCATTGCCTGTTAAAAGCCCGGCGAATGTTTGCCGGGCTTTTTTGTGTCCTGATAATTATTTTCACGGGCTGCATAATACATTTTATTGAACTTTAAAGTTATTCTGCCGTTTAAATCAATCAGAAAAATCAATATTTTTATCAACGGTTAAATCCTATCTAAATCCTAAAATCATGTTACGTTTTTTCTGCCCTAGATGGGGAAGTAGTGATCTGAACTGGAAAGACTTTGTTCAAAAAGTTAAAAACGCCGGTTACGATGGTATTGAATTTGGCATTCATAATGACGCTCCGGTGAGTGATTTGGATGACGCCTGGAACAATGCCGAAAAAATTGGATTACCCATTATTCCGCAGCACCACAGTACCAGGGATCCGGATATCATCCGTCATGCAGACGAATACTCGGGCTGGTTCGAGAAGATCAGGCCATACCCCGCTTTAAAGATCAATACCCAAACGGGCCGGGATTTTTTCACGTTCGAGCAAAATAAACTATTGATAGACATTGCTGGTGAATATGCTAAAAGTACAGGCGTTCCGGTGTTTCACGAAACCCATCGGGGTAAATTCAGTTTTGCGGCGCATATTACGTATCAGTATTTGCAGAAGATACCCGATCTGCACCTATCTTTAGATATCTCCCACTGGGTTAACGTTGCCGAAACTTACCTCGACGATCAGCCGGAAGCGGTTGCCCTGGCTATTGAACGTACCGGGCATATCCATTCGCGGGTAGGTTACCCCGAAGGACCCCAGGTGCCCGATCCGCGCGTGCCCGAATGGAAGGGAGCATTAGATGCACACATCCAATGGTGGGATCGTATTGTTGATAGGCTTAAAAAGCAATCACCAGACGAAATCATAACGATAACACCCGAATTTGGTGCCTACCCTTATATGGTGCATTTACCCCATACCAATAAACCCATTACCGATCAATGGGCCGTGAATGTATTTATGATGGACCTGCTTCGCGAAAGGTATAGCTGATTATTCACTCGTTACTTTACCTGAAATTCCTTCCCTTGTAGTAAACCTGCTTTGGCTGCTTGATGGCATCTTCGATATTAGGGGGAATACTGGTTTCATCGCTGCGCGATAAGGTAAGCACCGGCTGATATTTGTCTTTCGTTATACCATTAAGTAAGCTGGTGAGGTTATAACAGCGTTTGATGATCACATGGATAACCTTTTCCTCGCGCTGCAATTTGCCCTCAACCATGAGTAAGGTGGATTGTAATATCTCTTTCCGGTACTGATCAAAAATACCCTGAAAAGCCACCAGATTGGCAAACCCCGTTTCATCTTCAATTGTAATAAAACAAACACCTTTTGCAGTTCCGGGTCTTTGCCGTACGGTGATGAGCCCGGCTATTTTTAATGGTGTACCATCTGCTATCTTATCAAGTTCATTCGCAGCGCGTACATGCAACAGGCTTAATTTTTCGCGCACAAAACTTACCGGGTGTTTTTTCAAGGATAAGCCGGTCATCGCATAATCCTGCACCACGTGCTCGGCATCGCTCATTAAAGGCAGACTGATCTGAGGCTCAAATGCGCTTTCGGACCGCTGTCCTTTAAACAATGCTTCAGGCTTATCAGCCATTGCGGTCACCTGCCACAGGGCCTCGCGGCGGTTAAGCTGCATCGAACCAAATGCATCGGCATCGCCCAGCCTTTCAATAGTTGCCTGCGATATGCCTGCATCACTCAATTGCTGTATCGAAGTATAAGGGGCTGATCTTTGAGTGATCAATAGCTGTATATCTTCCTCCCTTATACCTTTTACCTGCCTGAAACCTAAGCGCATCGCATAATACTTTCCAGCACGTTCTTCGAGGGTATTGTCCCAAACCGAAAAGTTTACATCAACCGGCCTTACCTCTACGCCATGCTTACGTGCATCGATCACAATCTGTGCCGGCTGGTAAAAACCCATCGGCTGACTATTCAGCAAGGCGCAGGCAAATACATCGGGATAATAATATTTGATATAGCCCGAAACATATACCAGCAATGCAAAACTGGCTGCATGACTCTCGGGGAATCCATAGCCCTCAAAACCCTGCAACTGCTTAAATATCCGCCTCGAAAATTCTTCCTCATAACCATTGGCTACCATGCCATCAACCAGTTTCTTCTCCAGCTGATGCAGTTTGCCATTGGCTTTAAAGGTTGCCATACTGCGCCTCAATTCATCCGCTTCGGTTGGGGTAAAGCGGGCGGCAACAATAGCCACCTCCATGGCCTGTTCCTGAAACAAGGGTACTCCCCTGGTGCGCCCCAATACATCCCGCAGTTCATCCTTCGGATATTCTTCGGGCTCCTCGCCATTGCGGCGGCGCAGGTAGGGATGCACCATCTGGCCCTGTATAGGGCCCGGGCGTACAATGGCCACTTCTATCACCAGGTCGTAAAAGCAGTTGGGTTTTAACCGCGGCAGCATCGACATCTGCGCCCGGCTCTCGATCTGGAACACACCCAGCGTATCGGCATCGCAAAACATTTTATAAACTTTGGGATCGTCCTGCGGCACATTGGCCAGGGTATGCGCTATACCGTAATGCGCTTTTACCAGGTCGAAGCCCTTGCGGATACAGGTTAACATGCCCAGTCCCAAAACATCAACCTTAAAAAAACCAAGAGCCTCAATATCGTCTTTGTTCCACTCCAGGTTAGTACGCTCGGCCATACGGGCATTGATCAGGGGGCATAGTTCGGATACTTTTCCCTGGGTGATCACAAAGCCACCGGTATGCTGGCCCAACTGCCGGGGGAAACCCAGTAACTGCCCCGTAAGCTCCAGTGCTTTTTTCAGGTGTGCATTATCGGGGTTTAAACCTTGTTCGGCCAGTAATTTACCCTCAAACCACTCATCGGTGTATTGCCAAATGGCTCCCGACAAGCGTTTGATGGTATCTACAGATAAACCCATGGCTTTACCCACATCTCTTATGGCACCCTTTTGCCGTTCCTGGGTAACGGTAGCAATGATACCTGAGCGGTCGCGCCCATATTTGTTGTAGATATATTGGATCACCTCTTCGCGGCGCTCATGCTCAAAATCGACATCAATATCGGGTGGTTCGTTACGGGCATCCGACATGAAGCGGGCAAACAGCAGTTTAAATTTTGATGGATCGACCGAAGTAATTCCCAAACAATAACATACCACCGAATTTGCCGCCGAGCCCCTTCCCTGGCACAGGATATCCCGGCTTCGGGCAAAATGCACATAATCATGAACCGTTAGAAAATAGGAAGCATAGCCCTTGCGTTCAATAAACTCCAGCTCATCTTTTATGGTATTACTTATTTTTTTGGGGATGGTATCGCCAAAGCGTTCATGGGCGCCCTGCCAGGTAAGCATGCTTAACTCTTCCTGTGGTGTCCTTCCCTCGGTTGTTAGCTCTTCCGGGTAAACATACTGTAAAGTATCCAGCGAAAACTGGCAGGCCTCGGCTATCTCCTGCGTATATTTTATAGCATCCGGATATTGCTCAAACAGCCGCTGCATTTCTTCCATCGGCTTCAGGTAACGCTCGGCATTGGGGTGCAGCTTGAAGCCCGCATTATGGATATTGCATTTTTCGCGAACGCAGGTGAGTATATCCTGCAACTGCCGCCGGCCCGGCTCGTGATAATGCACATCATTGGTGGCCACCATAGGCACATCATATTGAGCCGACAACTGCGATAAGCGGTACAATCTTTTCTGATCATCACCATGATAATACCGGCAGCCAGCCAGGTAAAGCTCGCGGCCCAATGCCTCGCGGTATTCTTTCAATGCTATCTTGAAGGAATCCTCTAGCTCAAACCGCTCATTTAATACCGATGGGGGCACCGCAATAAATTTGATCCCTTTGGCATGGGCATAAACATCGGCACGGTACAGGTGGCAGTCGCCCTTTTCAGCCCGCATATTGCCGAGGGTAAGCAGGGCCGATAAACGCCCATAAGCATCCTTATCGGTTGGGTAGGCCAGCAGGCTGGGGCCATCCAGCAAGTCGAGGCGGCAGGCAGGTATAATTTCGATATCCTTTTTACGGGTAGCCACATGCGCACGCACCAGTCCGGCAAAGCTGTTCCGGTCGGTAATGGCTATTTTGCGGTAGCCGTATACTTCGGCCTGCTCCACCATTTCGCCGGGATGCGATGCACCGCGCAGAAACGTAAAATTGGTTGTCACCTGTAACTCGGTATAGCTCATCCTGTCCCCCCTTCATGCAAAAAAACCGTGTATAAACCATTGGTAGGCCTGCCCGTCATAATGTCCCGACCTGAACAGCCAGTACCGGTTACCCTTTTCATCTTCCACAATATAATAATCGCGGTGCTCGCCTTCATCCAGCCACCATTCGCGCTCAATACGTTCAGGGCCATCGGCGCATTTTATCCGGTGACGCTCGCCCTTGTAAACAAATACCTTAGGCGGGTAATCGGGTATAACGGCAATGGTATCTATCCGCTCGGGCCGTGCAAGCAACTGTGTTGGTCGTGGTCTTGCAGTGGGCCACATAATGCCCGGCTTTTCTTTGAGCGATGCCGCCAGCTTTATCGACCGCTCGGGCCAAAAATGTTCATCGGGCAGGTAGCGGTGTATGGCCCGGGGGCCCACTTTACCCGCCAGGCGGTCCAGCAGTTCGGCAACGGCATCATCTTCCAGTCCGGGTTTACCGGCCCATAAAGCTTCCTGTATCAGCGGGGCCTCTTCGGTTTTTGTTGCCGTCAATATAAAAAGCTCTATCCCAAGGCCGGGCTCAACCTGGGCTATCTTCAGTTCAAAAAGCTTGAATAAATGACTGATATGATACGTTGGCCTATTGGTACCAATATCAATTTGCAGCACCCTCCCATCCAGCCGGTAATATTTTAAAACTGCGGCACGCAGGCCTTGTCCGTCTCTTTTTAAATCGGCACAAAGCGTCTCCAGTAACGTTTTGATGCCAATCTCTATCGCCGTGCGGGTGCGTACCGGTTCCAGGCAGGGCAGGCGCGCTTCATAGGTTTCCACGGGGCGCAATAGCTCCATTACTTCCTCCTCCCGGCCCAAAGCCTGATCCATGCGCTGCAACAGGCCATAGCCAAAACGCCTGCGCAACACCGTGCGCGGCATATCCATAAAACTGCCAATAGTATACAGGCCCAGTTTATGCAGGCGTTCCAGCACATCGGGCTCCAGCCTCAGCGCGGCAGAGGGCAGTACTTTAAGCATTTGATACTGTGCACCGGGCTCAATAACAGGTGTTAGCTTCCCGAAGCGGGCATTGGCCCATGCCGCCCCGATGGTATCTGCAATGGATACCCGCACATCATAGCCCTTGGCATTCAAACGGGTGATGATCTCTTTCAGATATTTCTTCTCGCCACCCCAAAGGTGGGTACAGCCCCCGGCATCCAGGATGAGTCCCTCGGGCAGGTCGACCGCCACGATGGGCGAATAGCGTATGCACCACTCGCCTATGGCCTTCAGCAGGCGCTCATTGCGACCGGGCTTTTCGTCCATCACCTGCAATCCGGGTACTACGGCACGGGCATCGGCTACAGCCATGCCATGTACGATGCCCTCGGCTTCGGCCAGGGTGTTGGTGGCCCTGATGAGCATGCGGCCATGGTCGGCTTCGGCAAAGACCAAAGGCTTATCTTTAAAGAATGGCCGGTGGATACTGAGCCAGTCCGTACTTAAGTGCCGGAACCATATAGAAACAAATCGCCGCAACATATCACCCCGCTTTTAATGTAGATAAATGCTCCCGGGCACCGGCAATATCCTGCGCTATCGGCACAAAACCATCAGCCGACCAGCCAATACGAAATACACCGGGGTTACCGTTGCGCACTTTTAACAATTCAACCTGCCAGCGCGGGAAACCTACCACGGGTATATCCATTCCGGCCTGGCTGGGCATGGATGCAATTTGCCAGCGGGCCACGCATGTGGTACTGCTTACTTTTTGCAGATCGCTGCGCAGGATGAAGCCCGTTACCCTGCTTGTTTCAACCGCCAGCTGCAGGCGCCGCGACTGGGCGAATGTCAGTTCACGCAATTCGGCCACTACGGCGGCAAGGCCCCCGCATTTAAGCGCCTCTTCGGCGGCCCATAGCACCTGCTTCTCGTTTTGCAGGTCGACGAATATGATACGGTCGGGCTCGACACCGAAACGCTTTAATGCCGGTGCAAAAAGCTTGCGCGATACACCTATCCAAAGACAAATACCCTGCTGCCCCATCAGTTTGGCCAGCAAGCCGCCAATAAAGCCCCCCGATGCTGCAGCCGACTCGGGCCCAGGCACCAGAAACTCGTGTATGGCACCTGTAGGGAAAACCCCGTTAGGGAAAGCAGCCTCGAGCGCACCCAGGCCAAAGGCCTGCTCCTGCGCTGCCTGCGGCGGTTTAAAGCCCTGCCATAGCAAAATATTTTGCTGCAAACGTGCAATGGTATCTTTCCTGCTTTCGGGTATCACAAATTGCTAATATTTTTAGCAATTTTAGGTAGAATTTCGGAGATGCGCAAGAGAAATGCATAGTTTTTTTATGTACCACGCCCCTCATGGTGGTGTCGCCACCAACATGTCCAGTCATATCACAGGTACCTCAAACCACACCAATAAACCCTAAAACATCACTAGTATGAGGAACCCACCAACATGGCACGTGATATGAAATGAATTACAATCCCAGAAATTATCGTAGAAAAAATGAGCGTCGCTTTAAAGGATATTATTTGACCAATAAAATTATTCATAGATTTATGGCTACCTAAACGGTAGCTTTTTTTATGAATGATAGCTATTTAAAAACACTAGAATATTTAGAACCGTGGGAGATTGATAGAAAGGTGGAAATAGCCCACGTACTCTGTGGTTGGTTTAAGCGGCAAAAAAATGCAGACCCAAATGAATCGATTATTAGCATTAATGAGAGAATTTTAAGGTTTTGTAAAGAGATGCAATCAAATGGACATATAACATTTGAAACGCAACCCGAAAACTATACCAATCAACCAGAAATTAAGGTACAGGCTCGACTAACATATTCAGGATTGCAATATCTTAACGAGTATCGTTTAACTGTTTCAAATATCAATTTGAACGCAACAATCAGGAATAACTTTAAGTATCAATTAGGCTTAGGTATAATTACCTTATTTGCAATATTAACAACGGCCTGCTATTCTATAGCTACTTATTACAAAGTTGATTCACCAACCCTGAAATCGATAAGCACAGAATTGCAACGCCAAAGCATATCGCAAGAAAAAATGCTGCAATCACAAAAAGGGATTGATAAATCTCTTCGGACAATGACAAAGGAAACTTCGCCCAAAAAGACAGGCGGTTAGTTTTCATGATCTAACACGTATATAGTCTCCTGGGGACACCAACGAAGGGGGAAAAGAAAATATCCCTAAGCATACCGCAATCTAAACCAAACGCTAAATCGAAACCAAAAAACAAAATGATCACCAAAAAAACCATAGCATACACGATTTCCGCTATATTAACCCTACTGATCTTAAACTCAAAAAGCATGGCACAAGACCATAAAATTTACCGGATAGCAAAAATTACAGTTGACCCGGCGCAACTGGATAAGTATCAATCTGCATTAAAAGAACAAATGACCACTGCCATGGCTGTTGAACCTGGCGTTTTAAGTTACTATGCCGTATCAGACAAAAAAGATGCATCACATATCACCATATTTGAGATTTACGCCGATTCAACTGCCTATCAGGCTCATATACAAACACCGCATTTTAAGAAGTACAAAGAAACCGTAAAAGACATGGTTAAGTCTTTATATCTTGAAGATGTTGATGTGATCGGCATTGCGAAAAAACCCGGTATGTAAATCATGATGTGATCTAACACCAATATTTCACCTGTCAACTGCAAATACCTACCCTGCTACTAATTTCCCCGCATGCACACGCTTTCGTTGGTGGGGACACCAACGAAGGGGGGGGGGAAATGAAAAATAAATCATATGGAAAAGCCCGATAATAAAAAACAAGGTACGCTATTTACACGGCGAGAAAATGGTTTTGGCTGGGATTTAAACATTGGCAGCAGGTTATCCTACGTAATACTAGCCATTATATTAGGTGCCCCCTTTGCGGCTGTAGCCTTATGTATGATTTTGATCAGGAAATAACCCTGCATACGCTAAAACACTATAGCCACTGCTCATCAACAGCAAGGAATTCCATTATTAATCTATCTCACCTGATCGCCGGTTTCGTTGGGGAGGGACACCAACGAAAGGAAAACGTGACTTTCCGCACAATAAAGTTACACAACATCAGTTAATACTAATAAGTTGTAATTATTACCTATGAACAATGAAAGTATCTGTAAAGCCCCAACTCGCAGAAGCCAAAGTACAAAAACACCATTATAAAGGGTATGAATATTGGATTACCCTTGAACCAGCAAAACATGATTCAACAAACGAGACTGTTTTTCTTGCTTACGTGAGTAACAATGAACCAGATTGGTTAAATCAGGGCTCGTTAGTTAAAGACCAAAATGGAGATGTTATGATTGCAAATAATGAGTTAGTTGCTTTCGCGAATTCCAAAGAAATTGTTCAGGCTGGAATAGATCGTTTGTAAAAACATCCCAAAAAAAATAAAGTGCCTTAAGTATTGCGCTTAGGGTATTAACTAAACTTTATCACTAACAGCGACCAGTATTTGCTTTACCCCTTTATTAAATATAATTCCAGGGGGAATTCAGACCTCCCGTGCCTTAAACCGTATACTGGCTCCTGCCCCCACCAACAAAACCACCTATCATCAATCCTTAAAACCATGCTGATAAGCTTCGTGGTGATGACACCAACGAAGGGAAATGTGACCACCATCACTTTTTTCTATATCGCCGGACATTTTAATTATTTATCGCAACTTTGACATTTGTGATGAATATCATTTTGTATGGAAGGTGCTGCGTTACTTAAAGCAATTATTGAAAATGCCATCGATGGCATCATTACTATTGATGACCGCGGGAGCATTGAATCCATCAATCCGGCGGCCTGTACGTTGTTTCAATATACACCCGGCGAGGTGATCGGGAAAAATGTCTCGGTGCTAATGCCGTCGCCTGATCGTGAGAGTCATGATGGCTATATCGCCCGCTACCAGCGCACCCACGAAGCCCATATTATCGGTATCGGCCGCGAAGTGCAGGGGATGCGAAAAGACGGTTCGGTATTCCCTTTCAGACTGGCTGTCAGCGAGGTACAATATTCTGGACGGAAGATCTATACCGGCTTTATCCATGATATGAGTCGCGAAAAAGAAGCCGAAGAAAAGCTGCGTGATTATGCTACCCAACTGGAAGAGGTTGTTGAAGAGCGCACCCGGTCACTTAAAGAAACGGTATTGGCGCTGCAAGCTGCTAAAGAAGAGGTCAGCCTTTCGTTAGAGAAAGAAAAGGAATTGGGGCAATTAAAGAGCCGCTTTGTATCCATGGCCTCGCATGAGTTCAGGACACCACTCAGTACCATACAACTTTCGGCTGTGCTGATCGAAAAATATGCCGCACCGCACGAAAACGCCAATATCATTAAACACATTGCTAAGGTAAAAAATGCGGTAAGCAACCTTACCTCTATACTGAACGACTTCCTATCATTAGAAAAGCTGGAGGCTGGTAAGGTTGAGCCTCAGTTTGCAACTTTTGATATTGTAAAATTTGCCGAGGAGATTATCGAGGAAATGCAAATGATCGCCAAGCAAAAGCAGGTGATCGTTTACCAGCACACAGGTACGGGCAGCACGGTAAAGCTGGATGCAACACTCCTCAAAAACTGCATCCTTAATTTGATCGGTAACGCCATCAAATACTCAGGCGAGAATACATTCATTGAATTTAACTCTGAAATCACCGATAAACAATTGATCATTACTATCAAAGATGATGGCATAGGTATACCTGAAAGCGACCAGAAGCATTTATTTGAAGCGTTTTTCAGAGCGCATAATACCGGCAGCATACCCGGCACCGGTTTGGGTTTGAACATTGTTACGCGTTATGCCCGGCTAATGAAGGGTACAGTAAAATTCCAGAGTAAAGTAAATAAAGGAACTTCTTTCACCATTTCTTTCCCATTGTAGTCATATGAAAACTATACTCATTATCGAAGACAATACTGATATCCGCGAAAGCACAGCAGAAATACTGGAGCTGGCGGGGTATCAGGTTTACCAGGCTGAAAACGGAAAAACGGGTGTCGATCTGGCCTACCAGCAAAAACCCAACGTGATCTTATGTGATATTATGATGCCTGAGCTTGACGGCTACGGCGTGCTATATATGCTGAGCAAAAATCCGGAAACCACCTCGATACCTTTCATCTTCCTTACGGCCAAAGCCGAGCGGGTTGATTTTAGAAAAGGTATGGAAATGGGTGCCGATGATTACCTGACCAAGCCTTTTGATGATATTGAATTATTGAACGCGATAGAAAGCCGTCTGGATAAAAAACGTAAACAGGAAGAATATTTCAGTAAGTCGCTGGCAAGCCTCGAGAGCCTTTCTGGCGGTAACGGACAGGGAACAAGCGAGTTAAAAACTATGATATCTGGCCGAAAAATACGCCAGATAAAGAAAAAACAGGTTTTGTATTACGAGGGCGATCATCCGCAGGGCTTATACCTGGTGATAGAAGGCGCCATCAGAACCTTTAAATTAGCTGAAGATGGCCGTGAACTAATGATGGGGCTTTATAAACCCGACGACTACCTGGGTGTACATGCCCTGCTGCTCGATGAGCCCTTTACCGAAACTGCCGAAGCAGTTGAGGATGCGGCGGTTTGCATGTTACCTAAAGATGCCATTATTAACTTGGTAAACAAATATCCGGATATTACACTGCAATTCATAAAAATACTGGCCAACAATATTCGCGAAAAAGAGGTTCAGCTGATCGAGCTTGCTTACAATTCGGTACGTAAACGTTTGGCACAGGTGCTTGTCAGGCTCAGCAAACAATTTACCGATCCATCGCAGTTTAAGATCTCGCGCGATGAGCTGGCATCGATGGCAGGCATGGCCACCGAAACCGTAAGCCGAACATTAAGTGATTTTAAGGACGAAAAACTGATTGAGAAAAAAGGAAGTCATATCCATATACTCGACCTGAACCGTCTGGCTAAAATGAAAAACTGACGAAGATCACTTTTTTGGTTGATATTGCTCATACCCATACCTACCCCTCAACAGTATTTTTGTTACATATATACAGTTGAATGAAGGTAATAGCCTATAGCATTAAGCCGTTTGAAAAGGAATTCCTAGCCAGGGCAAATCAAAAAAAGCATGACATCACGCTGATATCCAACCCCCTGGATCTTGAAACTGCTGCTTTCGCGGAGGGGAAAGATGCTGTAGTGATATTTACCAATGATGATGCCTCAGCTCCGGTAATCAACAAACTGGCAGATCTGGGTGTTAAATACATTAGTACCCGGTCTACAGGCACTGATCATATTGATCAGCTTGTTGCTCAAAAAAGAGGGATTAAAATTGCCAATGTCCCGGTTTATTCCCCACAGGCTATTGCCGAACATACCATTGCATTAGTACTGGCACTTGACCGTAAGCTGATTGTAGCAACAGACCATGGTCGAAACTTCAATTTCCGGAACGATGAACTTATCGGCTTTAATTTGCACGGAAAAACCGTTGGAATTATTGGCATGGGGCATATAGGCCTGGCTACTGCAGCAATTTTTAAAGGTTTTGGTTGCAAAGTCATCGGTTTTGACATCAATCCAAAAACAGAGCACGATCATGTTCCGCTGATCGAATTAAAACAGCTTTTAGCCGAGTCGGATATAATTTCGTTACATGCCCCATTAACTAACGAGACCCGGGGAATGATCAACCGTTCAACCATCGCACAGATGAAAGACGGTGTAATGATTATCAATACAGCACGGGGAGGTTTGATCAAAACTATTGATATTATCAATGCGCTGGAATCGGGCAAAATTGGTTACCTCGGGCTCGACGTATATGAATTTGAAAAAGGTTTATTTTTCGAGGATCACCTTGACGATAACCAAAAAGACGATCTGATGAAAAAGCTGATCGATAACCCTAACGTGCTGGTTACACCCCACCAGGCCTACCTGACGAAGGAAGCATTGCAGGAAATAGCCAATCAAACGATCATTAACCTTGACCTTTGGCGCAAGGAGCAAATTGCTTCGGAAGAATTCACAGGTGACAAGGATTATTTAAAAAAACTTACCCCTATCGGCAAATTGCCAAAACAAAACACGCACTTATTACCATGAGCAATTTAACCAGCCTGACCGATAAATATAATGTTGCTGCACCGCGGTATACCAGCTACCCTACCGTGCCCTATTGGAGCAAAGAACCCTTCGACAAGGGCAAATGGCGCAGTGCGGTTAAGGGTGCTTTTGACGCTACAAACACATCAGATGGCATCAGTGTTTATATCCACCTGCCATACTGCGAGAGCCTGTGTACCTATTGCGGCTGTAATACCCGCATCACCAAAAACCATAAAGTTGAAGAGCCGTACATCAGAGCCGTATTAAAGGAATGGGCAATGTACAGGGCAATGTTTGCTGATAAGCCGGTTATTCGCGAGATACACCTGGGTGGTGGTACGCCAACATTCTTCAGCCCGGAAAACCTCGGTGTTTTGATCAATGGCATTCTTGAAAATGCCATCGTACATGAACATGCCGATTTTGGTTTCGAAGGGCATCCTGCAAACACCAGCGCCGAACACCTCAAAACTTTATATGATCTTGGCTTCAGGCGTGTTAGTTTGGGTATACAGGATTTTGATCCGCGTGTACAGTTCATCATCAATCGCATACAAACTTTTCGGGACGTAAAGGAAGTAACAGATCAGGCACGAGCCATTGGCTATACTTCTATCAATTACGATCTGGTTTATGGTTTGCCATTACAATCGCTTGAAAGTTTATCAGATACCATAGAGAAAGTTGGCTTATTAATGCCAGATCGTATTGCTTTTTACAGCTATGCACATGTGCCCTGGGTAAAACCAGGTCAGCGTATGTTCACTGAAAAGCATTTGCCATCTGTTTCCGAAAAAAGATCTTTATATGAGTTGGGACGCCGGATGCTTGCTGATTTAGGCTTCCATGATATTGGCATGGACCACTTCTCGCTGCCCGGTGACAGCCTGTTAAAGGCAGAAAAGAATAAAACTCTGCACCGTAATTTTATGGGCTATACCCATCAATATACAAGGCTGATGGTAGGATTGGGTGTGTCATCTATCAGTGATACCTGGGACGCTTATGCACAGAATGTTAAAAGCGTTGAAGAATACATCCTATCAATCAATAACAATGAGCTGCCGGTGGTTAAGGGCCATTTCCTTACAGACGAGGATATGCTTATCAGGAGGCATATCCTGGATATTATGTGCAAAGGCGAAACCCATTGGAATTTTCAAAATCAATATTCCCCGGTGCTTGAAGAAGGTCTGGCACGAATGCAATCACTTGCCGACGATGAATTGATTGAAATTGATGCCGACCACCTCAGCGTAACCCCGCTTGGTAAAAACTTCCTGAGAAATATTTGCATGGCGCTTGATGCCCGCCTCTGGGCCGATCAGCCTGCAACGCAATTGTTCAGCATGGCCGGATAAAACTATCCGGCCCTACTCAACAAAATCAAATAAATAATTTCTTATTGCTGCTTAAAAACCATTATTGAACGGTAGCCCCGATCTCAATCAGGCTTACCTTCAATTCGGTGGCCACCAATTCATCCAACATTTTATCGAGGTAATTCATGCTATAATCGGTCATGCGTGGCAACAGTTGTTTGTAGTAGGCGATGCCCTGATTCAATTGCGATTTAAAGCCTTCAAAATACTTAGCTTTCTTATCGTTCATTGTATCCTGGTATCTCGACAATTCTTTGGTAAGGTAATCGACATACAGATTCAGCTCATTGATAAAAATATTACTCCTGGCCGAGTCTTTCAGCAAGTCTATCTTTCCATAAATGTGGTTTACCATTTCCTGCATCGAGTAGATACCCGAGAAATAGGCAAGATTAGGACCAGGGCATATAGCAACCGCCGTATTTTCTTTAGGTTTTAAAATGCCATTCTGGATGTAAACCGTTGCAGTAAGCCCTTCGCACAAGCAGGTTTTCCCGGTAACGGCATCAAATTGCTCTTTGTACTCCTCCGCCGACAACTCAAGCGTTGCCAATTGTTTGATCTTTAGTTCCTGATACTGGCGTGATGCAGTACAGATGGGTTTTTCGGTAAATTCGGTATTATTAGCCAGGTACTTTTTTGTACATGGGCTGCCCGGACGTCCCTTTAACACCCTTGCCTGCTGAAGTGCCGAAGCGCTGCTCTTTTTAAAATTATTGAACAGTATACCCAGCGGCGAAACCGAACTAAGGTAATAGTCGTCAGTTGTGGCTGACGCGAGCTGGTTAAGCGTAACCTGGTCGACATTGGTGGCTTCTGGCACCAGTAAAAACGGACTGCCCCAACCGGTGCCATCCAACTGGTAATAAGTGAGTAAAAATTTGTTTTCGTTTGCGGTACCGATGCCACCCTGTACGCTGATCTTTTGCAGAGGCAAGGGTGGATTCGTAAATCCTTTGACTTCAAGAGCGGCTTTGTACATACCGAATAATTCGAGCCGCATTTTCTCTCTTTCCGATTTAAATTCTTCCAATATAGGACCCAATAAAAAGCCATCGGTAGCAAATGCATGTCCACCACAGTTTAAGCCCGATTCGATCCTGAATTCAGAGACCCATATTCCCTTTTTAGCCAGAAATTTTGCCTGTATCAATGCCGAACGATAATTACTTACTTTTAATATTACCTTTTTACGCAAATTGCCATTTTCGTCGGGGAAAAAATCTTTAAATGATTCAATATAACTGAACAGTTTCGGGTTCATGCCGGCAGAAATAACTACCGACGACTCCAGGTTGCTTTCAGCAAAACCTCGCAGGGCAGCCAGGGCATCAGTATTTTCGTCACCGGTATAATTACCTTCTTTGTCATAATTCATGGCATCAACTTTAGCCATAATGTTAACGTCGATAGCACCTCTGGTCATTTTTTGGCGCAGCACTTTTTCAAACAGACTTTTCCGGTCGCGATCTTCATAATCGGCAAGCAGGTCGTAACCCTGTTTAAGGGATGAATTCTCGGGCAAAAGGTTAAAATAGCGCTCAATCTCACTACCCGGCAATATCGGCTCGTTCCTGAGGCGACTAAACTGCTCATTAACCAGATCGTTCATTAAATTCAAATAGGCGGTTATCCTGGTTGCCCGATAATTGGGTGCCGATTTCGAAATGGGAACGTAATGAAGCTTATTTTGTTCAGCATGATATTTACGCATGCGTTCAATCAGCTCGTCGTCAACAATTGAAACAGTTGAAGCTATACCAAATCTGGCAACTTTTAAAGGTGTATCAATGGAATAAGCTAGTCCTAATACGGGGATATGGAAGGTATGAGACATGTTTTTATTTTGGGTAGATTAAAAAAAGAGACGGCGTTCCGCCGTCTCTTTTTGATCTGTTAGATGATATATTAAATGATAACAATAAGTGCCGTTAATAATTGAATTGCAATGCTTATTATGGATAAGAGCAACACGGTACGGATACCTGCACCACCCATAAAAGCAATGATATTGGTAAAAAAGCAAGCCATCGTGATAAATATAATTGTACCTGGCGCGTCGTAATAAAAACTCAGAATGGCAGGCAGGGGTAAGAAAAATATACCCTGAACGGCTAATGCCAGAAAGAACAGGATAGTTTTGTGTTGCTTTTGGCCATCGGCAAAAGTGTTAAATCTATCCAACAAATTATGATGCGCTGCTGTAATGCGATCATCGTGCACAAGATTTAAAGTTGTGTGGTGGTGAAAACTTGCCATGATATCTTATTTGATCTATTGCAAAGTTGAGTTTTAGTTTACTGGCAAAACATGACCACCGTCAGACATGAAAATGATTTAAATCACAAATGGTTAACGGCAAAATGCCTGAGCTGCCCGGATAGCAGGGCTTAGGTAAGGTATGTCAAGCGATAAACCGCGCAACACGAACCATGCACCAAGGAAAAGCATAAAATAAGGTACTACCCTATTCATTTTTCTGCGAATATTAATGCTCATAAATCCTGAACCCACCGTTGCCAGCAGCATCAGTGGCAAGGTTCCCAGCCCGAAGCAAAACATGTAAGTCATGGCAAGGCCTGCAGATGGTGTATTGATAGCCCCTACGAGTGCCAGGTAAACAAAGCCGCAAGGAAGCAGCCCATTAAGCATTCCTATAAATAAATGACCCCAACGGTGTTTAACAGCATAAACCAGTGCCCGGTTGATCATTGCGAAAGCCTTACCGCCCGTTGCTGATCTGGAAAATGACAATTTAAAAAGCCTTGAAAATGCCGCCATCAATATCAATATTCCGCTGGCTATACTTACACCCTGCTGTAAACCCAGCAACCATATTTGCCGGCCTATAATGCCTATTAATAGGCCAAGCAAACTATAACTTACGATGCGGCCTATTTGGTAAATGAATTTATCAAACAGGAAACGACCCCGCCCCGCGTCAACAACAGGTATCGCAAACGCAAGCGGTCCGCACATGCCTATGCAATGTATGCTGCCAAAAAGGCCAATATAAAATGCGATGGCATTGGCGCTCATTTCACCCTGATCTGCTTCTGGTAAAGGTATTTTTTTCCGTTATTAACCCAGGCAAGGCTCAGATCCCAGCGCCCGGTTTTAAATTTATCAAGGGGTATAATTACTTCATTTTTAGTATCGCTGTTAAAGGCAACCACCCTGTCGAGGCTGGGATCAGCAAGGCGCTCAAATTGTATGCTGCCATTAGCCGGAGCAATAAAATTGATATGCAGGTTGACTTGCTCAACTTTAAGTATGGGCTGCACCTTATCGGTCACCACTTGTTTTTCCTGGTTATAAACTGAGTCGTAAGCCAGGCCTTTTTCATAATACTGGTGATCATAATCGTCAGACGACTGGCAGAACATATAAACGCCCATTGCCGAAATATACAACATAAAGGCACCCATACCTAGTATAAGCCAGCCTCCCCAATTTAATTTAATTTTCATCGTACGGCCCTACAAATGTGGTGCTAATTGAATTTAACACCTTGTCATGATCAATTATATTTATGGTAACATCGGTTTTGAGTGCATGAATGTTACGCTCAGGTATCATCAGGAAGAAAACAATTTTGGTAGAGCTTTCTTTACCCAGTTCGCCCGGCGCCTGGATGTATTTGATCTTCACCGAAGGATCAAGCGCAACTAACTGAATATGCTGTACTTTGTCAGTTTTATTGATAATATCAGCATTGTACAAATTACTGATATAGTGATCGGGTTGCTGCTGGTAAAGCATTCCCGCCGAACGCAGTACGGTAACGTCAATATCTTTTCGTTGGTATACAAAATAGGCCAGCACAGAAAACAATACTACGATGATAACGCTGTAGGTCTTCATGCGGGTCGTAATAGTTGGCCTTTTATTTTCCAGAATCATCGATTCTGAATAGAAACCGATCAAATTACGCTCGCGATGGGTTTTTTCCATTACCTCGTTACATACATCGATGCACATGGTACAGTTAACACATTCTAACTGCGATCCGTTACGGATATCAATACCGGTTGGACAAACATCAACACATAGTCCGCAGTCGACGCAATCGCCTTTAGGGGTCGGATCTTTATGGGATATTTTTCCGCGTGGCTCTCCCCTCTTGTAGTTATAGGCAATCTGCAGGGTATGCTTATCGGTCAGCACACCCTGTAACCTGCCGTAAGGGCAAATAACTGTGCAAACCAGCTCGCGGATACGACTGTAAACGATATAAAAAACCAGCGTAAACAACCAGATACTAAAAAAACCAACCCAATGCAGATTTACCGGCTCGGTTATTATTTTAATAAGATTTTCACTCCCGATCATGTAGGCCAGGAAAGTGTTGGCAATCAGAAAAGAAACGATTACGAAAAGCGTGTGCTTTGCAGTCTTTTTTAACCACTTTTCCTGTGTAAGCGGGCCTTCATCCAGCTTGCGGCGACTTTTTGCGTCACCTTCTATCCATATTTCTATTTTACGGAAAACCAATTCCATAAAAACAGTCTGCGGACATATCCAGCCGCAAAACACCCGGCCGAAGGCCATGGTAAAAAACATAATGCTCACCATGGCAGCCAGCATCGCCAGCACAAACAGAAAGAAGTCCTGCGGCCAGAAAGTCTGGCCGAACAGGACAAAATGCCGTTCCATTACGTTAATAAGCAGCAAGGGCTGGCCGTTAATCCGAAGATAGGGCCCAGCAAAGAAAAAAATCAGATAGAAATAGCTCAGCCAGTTGCGATACCGGTATAACTTGCCTTTTCGAATAACAGGATACATCCATCTTCGTTTTCCATTCTCCGTCTGCGGCTGATCTGTTGATTCAAGTTGGAACATCCTTTTATCTAAATAGTATTATATTTCAGAACATCAGTGTAACTGACTAATGCGACGCATTAGTCAGTTACTTTAACACCTTGCGGTGCTTTAGGATTTGGCGGATTAGTGCCATGCAATGATTTTACATAGTTTGAAACATCTGACATCTCTTTTGGAGACAATAACTTCTCCCAGCTAGGCATCGTATTGATACCATATTTGATGGTTTTAAAAATGTCGGAAATTTTGTTGCCATGCAGCCAGAAATCGTCAGTCAGGTTTGGCCCTATAATACCCTGTCCGGCCATACCGTGGCAAGGTGAACAGCGGGTAGCAAATACCTGTTTACCGGATGCAAGTACGCCAGCATCAGTAGACAGTTTAACTGTTTTTTCATCAACGGCGGCACCGGTCTTTGCCAGCAGGGCAGCTTTTGCTTTCGCTGCCTGGGCAACTTCAATACTATATTCTTCGTACTGCAATGGTGCTGTTTTAAATACATGGTACACCAGCAAATAGCCGATACCAAAGGCAATAGTTGCATAGAAAAGGTACATGAACCAGGCAGGTGTCGGATTATCCAATTCTTTGATGCCATCATACTCACCCTCCATCACCAATGTATGCTCTTCGGATAGTGGTTTAAGCGATAACAGCTTGATCCACTTGTCGTTTTTGGCAGCTTTTCTCTGGGCAAGCTTTTCCTCTTTAGTTAGCGTTGCAAAAGCGGGGTTTGCGGCATCAGACAGCGCCGTGGTTACCAGCTTTACAGCTCTTAATACCAGTAGCATCGAAATAATAACCACGATGAGTGCTACGATAACCGTACCATAACCGATATAATTCATCGTTTCGGGCGATAGTAAGCTATCTTCGGCGAAGGCCGGTTGTACACCCAATACCAAAAGTGATAGGAAAATTAATCGTAATGGTTTCATGGTTCTAAAGTTTTAATGTCGTTTTTGGTACAGTCGTTCAATGGAATATCACTCATGTAATCTACATGCTGCTTGCGCAGGCGCAGAAGCAAAAACGTTACTACGATAAAGAATACAAGGAATATGAATAGAGAAAACATCAGGTAAGCCTGGTTACCGTCAATATGTTCTGTAAATTGTTTAAACATCGTTTTATTGATTATTTGCTGTTTTGTTTGCTTTAATGTCGGTACCGAGGCGTTGCAGATAAGCTATGATCGCTACGATCTCTTTGTTACTGTTAACCTTGATATGGTCTGTAGCCAGATTGTCGGCAATACCATGGGCTTGTTTAACCAAATCCTGGTTGGCAATCTTATCATAGCCGATTGGATACGGTACACCAATTGTTTGCATTGCCCTTATTTTGGCAGCAGTAGTTGAAGTATCCAATTTTTGAGAGATCAACCAGCTATACTCAGGCATGATACTCCCCGGAGACATCAGCCTCGGATCCATCAGGTGATTATAGTGCCATGAGTTGCCGTATTTGCCGCCTTCACGTTGCAGATCCGGACCGATACGTTTTGAACCCCATAAGAACGGGTGATCGTATACAAATTCACCAGCTTTGCTGTATTCGCCATAACGCTCAGTTTCTGACCTGAAAGGCCTGATTGTTTGTGAGTGGCAGTTTGAACAACCTTCCCTGATGTACAGGTCGCGTCCCTGCAACTCAAGTGGTGTATAAGGTTTGACACTGGCAATCGTAGGGATATTAGAAGATATGGTTAGCGTTGGCATCAACTCTACAAAAGTTCCTATCAGAATAACAACCAGCGCTATAACCATAAACAGGATAGGCTTGGTTTCCAGCCTGCGGTGCCAGCGTTCGGTACTTGCCTGCGGGTTGATCTTTTCAAGCGGCATGGCTTCAGCGGCTTCATTGGCTACCAGTTTACCCTGACGTGCAGTTCTATATAAATTCGCGGCCATTACAATAACACCGGTTAAATACATAGCACCACCTACTGAACGCATGATATACATTGGTATAATACGCAGGGTAGTTTCGAGGAAATTTGGATATTTAAGTAAACCTTCGGGAGTAAACTCTTTCCACATCAAACCCTGGGTGAAACCGGCCCAATACATCGGTACGGCATAAAACAGGATACCAAGCGTACCGATCCAGAAATGGAACGATGCCCATTTCTTAGAGTAAAGTTCAGTTTTATAGATACGTGGGATAACCCAGTATAAGATGGCGAAGGTTAAGAATCCGTTCCAGCCCAATGCCCCTACGTGTACGTGAGCAATGATCCAGTCTGTAAAGTGACCGATAGCATTTACTTGCTTTAATGAAAGCATAGGGCCTTCGAATGTAGCCAGGCCGTAAGCTGTCAAACCAACCACCATAAATTTTAAGGTAACATCGTCGCGCACTTTGTCCCAGGCGCCACGCAGGGTAAGCAAACCATTGATCATACCGCCCCAGCTTGGTGCAATCAGCATAATTGAAAATACAACACCCAATGATTGAGCCCAACCTGGTAAAGTTGTGTACAACAAATGGTGAGGACCAGCCCAGATATAGATAAATATCAGCGCCCAGAAATGCAGAATACTCAGTTTATAAGAATAGATGGGCCTGTTGGCCATTTTGGGAAGAAAATAATACATCATACCCAGGTATGGCGTGGTGAGGAAAAATGCAACCGCATTGTGTCCGTACCACCATTGTACCAGGGCATCCTGCACACCGGCATAAACCATATAGCTTTTCCAGAAAGTAACCGGAATTTCAACCGAGTTAACAATATGCAATACAGCGATGGTAACGAATGTTGCGATATAAAACCAAACTGCAACGTAAATATGTCGTTCGCGCCGTTTGATGATGGTACCGAACATATTGATACCAAAAACCACCCATACGATAGTTATCAAAATATCTATCGGCCATTCTAACTCCGCATATTCGTGCGAAGTAGTAAAACCCAGGGGCAATGTAATTACTGCCGAAACAATGATCAACTGCCATCCCCAAAAGTGAATTTTAGAGAGCACGTCACTAAACATACGGGCTTTCATCAATCGCTGCAGCGAATAGTAGATACCCATAAAAATGGCGTTACCTACAAATGCAAAAATCACTGCATTGGTATGCAATGGCCTGATACGTCCGAAAGTGGTGTACTGGCTATGCATATTCACGGCTGGGCTATATAGCTGAACGGCTATCAACAGTCCGACCAGCATACCAATAATACCCCAGATGACTGATGCGATACCAAAGTTTCGAACGATCTTGTTATCGTAATAAAATTTTTCCGGTTGCATAAAATTTTAAGTTGTGTTTGATATTTATTATTGCTGTAAAATTATCCATGACAGTTAGGTGACAGAATGACGACGGTTTGCTGAAAACATGACGCTCATCACTTTTTTTCTTCTTCCTCCGGTTCATCATCCAATAAAATGCGCATCGATGGTGTGTACAGGTCGTCGTTCTGCCCGCTGCGCTGAGCCCAGAAAAAGGCACCCAGAAACAGGAGTGCAAGCAGCACACTGCAGCCAATCAAAAAATAAATGATACTCATAGTTTCCTCCTTTTTGCCGCCAAATGGGTAGCAATGCTTGTAAATGAAATAATAGTGACCGTGCTCAGCGGCATCAGTATAGCTGCTATGAGCGGAGATAGCCTGCCGCTTACGGCATAACTCAATCCTACAACATTATAGGATAGTGAGATACAAAACGAGCAATAAATAACGCTTACCGTATTTTTTGAGAATTTGAAAAACTGTGGCAAACGGCTGAGTGCCCGGCCATCGAGAATGGCGTCGCTGCCGGGCGAAAAATTATTGACATTATCAGTGATTGCTATACCCAGGTCGCTTTGTTTAAGGGCACCTGCATCGTTTAATCCATCGCCGATCATCATTACCTTACGACCCCTGCTTTGCAGATTTTTGATGAAGTCAAGCTTGTCCTGCGGAGAACGTTCGAAAAACATGAGGTCGGGATTGAAAATTGTTGAAAGTGCATCACGTTCATGCCCATGATCACCAGACAGCAGGAATACATTGTATTTATTGCTGAGTTCGTTTATAATTTCCAGCCCTTCGCGGTATTGCTGCCGGATGCTGAAATACCCGATATATTGATGATCGATCTGCAGGTAAACTTCAGTACCATCAGCAGCCGATTTAGCTGCAAATCCTCCTTTAATAAAAAGCCGGCTTCCTACTTCAACCAGGTGACTATCAATTCCCGCGCTTATACCCATTCCGGGAATTTCGGAATAGGAATGCGTTCCCAACCTGCTTGTGCCTTCCCAATACTGGCAAATTAGCCGGCTTAAGGGGTGTGCAGAATTAGCACAGGTTGAATACAGCAATTGCTTTTGATAGGGATTTACCGCACCATGCAGCGTGATCTTGTCTGCACCAGCGATGGTAATGGTGCCTGTTTTATCAAACACGATGGTATCTATATGGGCAAGCTGCTCAACAACTGCCGTGTTCTTAAGGTAAAACAGGTTTTTATCTAAAATACTCAATGCTGCCGACATGGTGAAAGGCGTACTTAAAGCCAATGCACACGGGCAGGCTATGATGAGTACAGCGGTGAATGCAGCAAGCGCCCGGTGAAAATCAGTCGGTAACCAGAAAAACAGTGATCCGAAAGCCACCAGCAGCAGCACTATGGTAAAATATTTACTTACTTTTTCGCTGAAAGTTTTTGTGCGGTTTTCCTGCGTACGGGTAAAGGCTTCATTGTTCCAAAGCCGGGTCAGGTAACTTTGCGATACCGGCTTAACCACTTCCAGTTCAATAGCTTCACCGGTTTGCCTGCCACCGGCATAGACTACCTCTCCCAGCACTTTGTTTACGGGTACAGATTCGCCGGTAACAAAGCTGAAATCAACTTTCGCGTCGCCCTTCAACAGGATAGCATCTGCCGGAATGATCTCATTATTTCTGATCAATATGCGTTGCCCAACTTTTATTTCAGCAAGCGGGACGGAATGTTCGGTTCCTTTTACATCTGTAACCTGCACAGCTACAGGGAAAAACGAACGGTAGTCGCGTTCAAAAGAAAGGTGGTAGTAAGTTTTCCGCTGGACGAGTTTTCCAATCAACAGAAAAAACACCAGGCCACAACAGGTATCGGCAAAACCCGAACCATTATGGGTTAAAACTTCAAAAGCCGTTCGTAAAAAAAGTACTGCTATACCAAGGGCCAGTGGAAAATCAATATTTAATACCCTATTTTTCAGATTCGCCCAGGCCGATCTGAAGTAATCGGTTCCGCAATAAAGTATGATTGGCAAGCAGAAAGCAAGATTTAAAAAGCCGAAAAACTGCCGGAAAGATTGCTCGTAGCTTGAAATCCCCAGGTATTCAGGAAAACTCAGCAACATAACGTTCCCAAAGCAAAAACCGGCTACCGCTATTTTTTTAATCAGGTTGTCTTTTTTGCCGACGGTTTGCTTTTTAATAACATCCTGCAAACTGATGAGCGGTTCATACCCTATACGGTCAAGCAACTGAACCGTGCTGTATAAACTGCTGAGTTGATTATCAAATCTAATATTGACTTGTTTGCGTAAAAAGTCGACCCTGCTATAGTAAATTGCCGGATCGAGCTTGTTAAGGTGTTCGAGCAGCCAGATACAGGAACTGCAATGGATAGCGGGGATGTAAAAGGTGACGATTGTAAATTTATCGTCGGTATAATCAATCAGGTCCCTGGCGATTGCAGGCTCTTTAAGGTATTCGAAACGCGGGCTAATTTTATCTTTTGTAGCACCTGGGTGCTGGTTGTAAGCATAGTAATTACCGAGTCCGCTTTGTGACAGCACCGAATATACTTCGCGGCATCCGTTGCAGCAAAATACTTTATCGTCAAAACCTAAATATTCCGCCTCACAGTCGTTGCCGCAATGATAGCAATGTAGCTTTTGGAGAATAGAACTATCTTTCATGCTTTATTTTACCAGCATCAAAAATGGCGCATGATTAAATAGCAAAGAATGACACGAATACGCACAAAAAGTGATTTTGGTCATTTTTTTGGAATGGCCTTAAAAATTTCCCGGCGAATAGGGAGGCAAGGTTTATGTTTTTTATTTTGAAAACCAGTGCCAAAACCTGGTTCTTTCAATTAACTTATGATCAGGCAAAACCAGCAACGGAATTGAAATACTGTCGATCATTTTCTGGGTATGACTGCCTTCGAAAACCTGCCTCAGGATCGATTTCTCCCGGTGAACCATTACTAAAATATCAACATCACCATATTGGCAAAGCCAATTAAGTCCTTTTTCGGCCTTTGCGCTTTTTACCATCCGGTAATAAATATGCGGATAGTTGGCTTTATTAGAAAGCTCGGAAAGGAAACCTTCTAAACCTTTTCTAAATTTACCAGACTGATCCCCTTCATCATAAACATGCGTAATCAACAATTCGGCATTAAGCTGCTTTAAAAGTGGCAATAGGCTATAAATGACCTCAAGATCTTTTTTGGGCTGTATCAGGTCTGTTGCAAAAGCCAACTTCCGGATAGTTTTGTATGCTGCGACACCCGGCACCAGCAACAAAGGATAAGTAGCCGCATCAATTAACCGGTGCGCATTGTTGCCCATAATAGCGCTATTTAACCAGGTATTTTCATGGGCGCCGGCTATGACGAGATCGATTTGCATCGTTTTCACCCGATCAGCTATCACGTTAAGTACGCTGCCATCAACATTAATTCGTTCAATTTCCGGCACAAAATCTCCGGAACTTTGTATAGCTCGCAGTGCTTCTTCCAGGGCTTTAAGTTCTTTTTCGCTAACTTTTAATAGTTCGTCATATTCAAATTTGGGCCAGGCAATCATAGCAGCTTCAGGTAATTCGGCCGGAACAATAAAAGCGTTGCACAAAACCAGGTTTGCTTTTAAATCTACCGCGAGTGAATAGCCATATTTAGCGGCGTTTTTGGCATTGACAGAGAGATCGGTTGCTACCAAAATCTTTTCCATTTATTCGACAATTTAATGGTCAATGTTTCATGGTTATGGTATAGGGCAAATTCGAGGCTTTTATCCATATCGTAGATATCCTTATAGTTGATCACCTGCCCTTCTTTAACTTCGCAGGTTAAATAAGTGATCTTGATTGGAACCGGCTTTCTTAATGAGATATTGCGGGTAAGCTTTTTATCAACTGCCTTTTTTAACAGGATCATTTTTGACTGGTCGCCATCATAGGCTATGACCAGACCAGCCAACTGCCAGGCTTTTTCGACGCGAATGCAGGTATGACTTAGCGGCCGTTCCTGATTGTCGAACATTTGTTGTTCGGGCGTATCATGCAGGTAAATATCATACATGTTTTGGAAATGGAATACCAACTGCCCCATTGCGTTGTCACAACCGAAAGATTGGCGCGCATAATACAAGTTGGGGTTCTTTTCGATGGCAGCGAGTGTTTTAGGGTTAATTGCAATATAATTATTTAACCTGTCGTAAACAGCATAATGATTGTTTTCAAAAAAGTCAGCATCATGCTTTGCTTTCGGCAACAGTTGGTTCACAAAAATTTGCTGTGCTATTTTCCATTCCGGAAAAGTGGTAAGATAGGTAATATTACTATTTAGTGTGGGTGTTGGTGCTGTAGTTTTTCCAACAACAACCTTGAAAACGAATGTAGTTTCGGGCCTGACAAAAGTGAGCGTATAGGAAGGAATATTTACCTGAATGTTTAGGCCAGAGTCAATTGCGGCCCAGCGTAACCTTTCCATATTAATGGCAATTTTGGTTACTTCGGTTTCGGGGGTTTCGTAACAGTCTTCTTTGTAAACACCCCGAAGCTGCCTCAATTTATCCTGCATGGCAGTATATTGTATTGCGTGTGGTTGAGCCATCTCAATCGCCCTTATAAATTCAACCTGCTGCCTGGCGCTTAATAAGGCACTTTCGGCATGGAATGAAGGCAGCAGCCCGTCGTCTAACAGATCTGTCCAATATTGCGGGTTCAGTTTCCCATAATGCATATTATTCATTAAGGCAATAAGCGCATCAGTAAGCAGAATGTCGAATTTGGCTTTTTTCGCATTGCTGATCCTGGCAGGTTCTTCGATCATTGTATGCAGCGGATCGTAGAGCAGCTCCCGGGGATGATAATCGCCGGGCGTTAATCCATATTGCAAAACGCAATCGAGCAACATCATGGCTTGCCAGGTTTGCCTGGTGTTGCTTTGGCATACCCAGGCAGCCTCCATCCCAAACGTATTATAGAAGCGACGGACAGATTTTGGGTAGGCTAATAAAATAACCGGATTGCTATCACCCAGGTATTGCCGGATAAATGAACCAACCGAAGTATCGTTTAATTTTTGATTTTTTAAACCGACAGTGTTTTTCGATGCAAAACCCAATAGTGAACAGAGCATCAAAATTCCAATTAAAAGAATTTTGGGAAGCCAGTTTAAGTGAGGTAGTCTGACGATAGTTTTCATCATACTAAATTTTGTATTTAAAATTGGCGATAACTTTCCACCAAAACAATGACAGGGGTCACGCTATTTGCTGACCCTAAACATCATATCAAATTAAAAACCTTAATAATGGTGTAAAGTAAATGTCTGGCTGCACCTCTGGATTACCTGGCGGATAACGTAGCTTGACAGGATGATTGTCGGGGTTGGCTGCCGGTATGCACAGGGCCCTGAAAAAAAGCTTAATTGAAAATTGGTGTAAAAGAAGCCTTACGAAAGGCGTTGGAATATATGCATTAAGCTGGAAGCTTTTTATAACTTACCACGAGTTGCAAACACGCGTGGCCTGGCTTACAATTGTATTTATTTTAACGACTAGCTGCGAGTATATCTTTTTCTCGCGAAAACTGAGTTATCAAGAAAGTTATAACAGCTACCAGGAATATCCACTCATCATATTTAATAGTCCAATAGATAAATGGGCCACTTATAATTAGCCATTCAATCAATAATTTTGTTTTAAGGTTATTTTGATTTTGGACAATCAAAAGAAGGTCTAATATTAGGAGCGCGATTATAAACCCTCCCCAAAACATCATCCCGTAAGCGCATACCAAAAGAAAAGCGCCAAAAACTGCCTGCACAACTGTCGCTGATTTTAATAATGAGCTAATAAAAACATATAGCAGGCAGATTATAAAAACACCTACAATATTGAGCCAGTTTGTCTTAATAATATTCATAATACTATTGTTGAACAGTTGCTTTATTTGGGTTCATTTTATTCCTTTCAGCTTTTGTGTATTTTTTATCGCAATGTTGCCGCCCTCTGACTCGCGGGTTATGAAGCGTTGGGTTACGGGCTGTATACTCGTGACTAACCCCCATCTGGCGCGAGTATGCAGCGCTGGCCTGCGGGCTGTGTACTCGTGTCTAACTAAAAACACCGGCACTCAGGCACGAGTACTCAGCGCTCAAGGCTTTTGCGC
>CAIPPO010000048.1 GCA_903866915.1 uncultured Mucilaginibacter sp.
ACTGAGGTAAATATCGGCAGCATTGGTTTGCTTTTGGGGTATAGTATCTACCAAATACTCAAATTTCTCATGATACACGCTCACGTCAGCCGAAACGTTCCACCAGGGTGTTATATCAAGCGGCACACTGAAACTTAACTCATACTGATACCGTGTAGCCAGGTTAGATTTTGTATTGATATATACTTTGGTTACATCGTTCTGCTGAAATATGGTATTAAAATAATTGTCGGTTTTAATATAACTCAGGTCAACACGGTAGGTATTAAAGAGCAGGTCAGAGATAGAATAGGTATTTATGTAATCGGGTTTCAGGAAAGGATTTCCAGTACTGTAATAAAACTGGTCGACGTAGCCCACAAAAGGATTGAGGTCCTGGTAATTCGGTCGATTGATGTTGCGCCTGTAGAAAATAGTAAGTTCATTGTTCTTACTAAGTTCCTGGCTCACTTGAATAGTTGGAAAAAAATTAAGATAGCTGCTATCGGCCTGATGTGAAGGATTTACAGAAAATGCACTATTAGAGGTCCGCTCACCCCGTAATCCTAAAAACAAACTGGTCTTATTAAATTTAGTCTCCATTTGCAGGTAAGCGGCATCGATCCGCTCATTGTAAATAAAATGATCTGTAAGGGCATCAACCGGCTGATATATCCCTCCTATCAATTGTTCAAAATTAATCTGGTTATCACTTTGTACTTTACTGCTTTTTATACCCATGGAAAGGCTAGTTGCTTTTGACAATTTCTGATTAAAATCAAGCCGGGCAGATTTTATGGTGATGCGGGAAGGCGATCGGTCCATATAATCAATTGGAGTATTGTTCTGCTGGCCGGCTGAATTGTAAAAGTCATTTTCAAGTATCTCTGCCGAACTGCGGTTGTAATCGGTGTAATCTCCGTTAAACGTAAGCACACTATTTCCTTCTTTATCCAGGTTACCAGTATAATTCAGGTTATAGCTGAAGTTATTGATATCACGCTTAATATTTGAATGGGTATTTATACTGGAATCAAGTTGACCATTGGTTGAGACATTTGTATTGTTTTGTTTATTGAAGGTGATATTATTATCAAATCCATTAATCAAAAAGCCTATTGTTTGCCCTTTTCCGAGCTTATAGTCGGCACCGATACTGAAATTATTGCTTACCGTAGTTACCATTGCCAAATAATTTAGCCCGAAGTCGTATAACTGCCCTCCCTGGTTAATCGTGCGGTCGTTGCTAATGGTATGAGGCACTTTATTGTCCTGGAAACTGTAACTGGCAAAAAGGTTCAGTTTTTCTGTGCGCAGGTTGTAGTTAACAGAAGTGCTCATTTTGTATTTATCGCCAACCGCTGCCGTTTGGCTTACAGAAGCGTTGGAGCCAATATTGCTATTTTTTTTCAGGATGATATTGATCATCCCGCCGGCAGCCGAAGCCTCATATTTACCTCCCGGGTTATCGACTAATTCAATCTTGCTGATACTGCTGCTTTGCAGACTCTTTAAAAAGTTAACCAGTTCATCGCCCGAAAGTTGTACTGGCTTCCCGTCGATAGCAATCAATGCCTTTTGACCTCCGCGGTACAGAATTTCATTATCATTGACACGCACCCCGGGCGAAGTACCAAGCACATCATACAAAGAAGCGCCTGCAGCCATTATATTTTGGTCGACGTTAAGCACTGTTCTATCCGGACGCACTTCTACGTAGTCTTTTTTCCCGGAGATAACTATTTCAGCCAGATTTTTAGTGCTACGACTCAACATGATCAGACCTGCATTCAGGTCGGAGCCGGCAGTAACCTGAAATGGTCCTGCGTAATTTTTATTGTAATTCAATAAGGTAACAAAAATCAGGTAATTGCCGGCTTGCAATCCCGGAAAACTAAATAATCCCTCTTTTGTGCTGATGGTGCCATTTATAACAGACGAATCCCGCGCATTTAACAGCATTATGGTAGCTGCTTCAGCTGGAGCTGATTGTTCTACAGTTACTTTTCCGTGGATGGCCGAAGAGCTTGTTTGTGCCCAGCCTGCCGAAAAGGCAATTGCAAGAAAAGCGGTCAATAAGCATCCGGCAATCAGTTTCATTAACGATAGAGCGTAAAGGTTTGGTCGCTATTTTTTTATTTAAAACCGACGCAATATAATAACTTAATGGCAGAAAATTATAAAAATATTCGCTGGGTTTTAACATTAAATTAATAAACCTCTGTTTGCAAACTGTAATTTTAGGTCACTATTAATAATTTTAATTAATTAAACATTTCAGTACCAGCCGGGTTCGAATGTTCGATTATATGCGACAAAAAGTGCTGCGAAATGGTTAGCAAAATAATTGTAATTTCGAGGCAAAACTTAATTTGATTCACCTATTACTATTTCATGAGAAAAATTATTTTTCTGTTCTTATCGGTCTTATCAACCGGGGCACTGGCGCAATCAGAACCTCCAGCCTACGCTGCAGCCGTCAGTAAGTTTACATCATTATATAACAGCAACAAACCCGACAGCATTTACAAAATGTTTGGCGGACAAATGAAAGCGGCTCTAACAGCAGATGCATGGAAAACTGCTGAATCGCAATTAAAATCGCAGTTGGGTACACTGCTGCAAAATAGTTTTATCAAATTTCAGTCGCCCATAGCTTTTTATACCTCGGCGTTTCAAAACGCCAGTTTGTCAATGAGTATTTCACTTGACAAAGACAATTTGATTATCGGTCTGCTTTTTAAACCGAATGCACAGCCCGAACCGCTTGCAGATAAACCATTCGATCCTTCGCTTGTGGAATCGACAATAACACAAAAAATTACAACGGGTATTATTGTGGGTACATTGACTATGCCTAAAAATGCTTCTGGCAAAATCCCGGTTGTTATTATTATAGCTGGTTCAGGCCCGACAGACCGTAATGGAAATAGTCCAAAGTTGGACCTTAATTCGAATGCCTATCGTGAATTAGCAGAAGAATTAGGCAAAAACGGAATCGCTACGTTGCGGTATGATAAGCGCGGTGTAGGTGCCAGCCAGACAACCATCAAAGAGGCTGATACCCGCTTCGACGATTATGTAGATGATGCTGTGGGATGGATCCAAATGCTTGCTGCAGATGAACGCTTTTCCAAAGTTATCGTGCTTGGGCATAGCGAAGGGTCGCTGGTGGGCATGCTGGCTTGCAGGGACGAGCCGGTAAAGGGTTATATATCTTTGGCTGGCGCGGGCGACCGGGCAGACAAAATTCTCACCGATCAGCTTAAAAACCGTTCACAAACGATGCAGGATAATTTTAAAATTCTGCTTGACAGCATGAAAAAGGGTAAAACCATCGACAACATCGACCCGGGCCTGTGGTTTATTGCGAGGCCTACCGTACAGCGTTACCTGATGTCGTGGTTCAGGTATGAGCCGCTGCGAATTATACATTTGGTTAAAGTACCTACACTCATTATCCAGGGAAATACCGATCTGCAGGTGAGTGTTGACAACGCCGAAAAACTAAAAAAGAACAAATCAGATGCGCAGCTGATCATTATCCCGAATATGAACCATATTCTGAAAGAAGCCCCGGCTGACCGTGATCAGAACCTGGCCACGTATAATAAACCCGATTTGCCCCTCAAAGCCGAATTAGTGCCGGATATCGTAAAGTTTATTAACGGGATCAATTGAGTGCGGAATTTGGAATGAAGGATTAGGCACAAAGAGCACTCATACCTGTGCAATTTGTTTATGCAAATAGTGCATTTGAGTTTTTTTAATTAAGTTAACGAAGTAAGATCGTGATAAAAAAAATTAGTTTCCTGATGCTGCTGCTGGTGGGTTTGCTGGGCGGCTGCAAAAAAGATTCGGTGGCGCCTATCACCGGTAGTGTGGATGATGCCGCATTTAATGAATATGAGAAGCATTTCCTGGATGAATTCTGGAAACTGAACCCCGATTGGGCCACGGGAGTTGGTTATCATAAATATGATAGCATTCTACTGGTGCCTGATAAAAAATACCGCGATAAACTGGTGAATTTTGCCAAAGTTCAATTGGATTCGCTGGGGCGGTTTACACCAACCAATTTCCTGCAAACCAATAAAATGGACTATGCCATTTTGCAAAATCAAATGAATTATTTGCAATGGCAGGTGCAACAGCTGAAACAATTTGAATGGGACCCTTCATCCTATAATGTTATCGGTTCGTTCGCTTATATACTTAACGAGCATTATGCACCCCTGCCTAAACGACTGACTAACTTTTATGAAAAAATGGCCAATATTCCGGCCTATTACAAGGAGGCTGAGAAAGACTTAAAAAACCCCGTTATTGATCTCACCAACCTGGCTGTTGCGCAGCACGAGGGCGGAGTTGGCGTATTTGAAACCGACTTTGCCGATTCGCTTAAAAAAACTACGATTCCTGAAGCTACCAAAAAGCTGATGCTCGACCGCGCAAAACTGGCTGCTGACGCGATAAAAGGCTATGCCGGTTTCCTGAAAAATTTTAAAAACGACCATCCCCGTAGTTTCCGTTTAGGGAAGGACCTGTATGAAGATAAATTCAAATACGAAATACAATCGTCCAAAACCGCACAACAGGTTTATAACGCTGCGGTCGACCGTAAGCGCGTTATCCATCACGAAATGGCCAAAATAAGTATCAAGCTATGGCCCAAATACTTTGGGAAAACACCTACGCCGACTGATACTTTGGAGTTGATAGGCAAAATGATCGATACCCTGTCGGTGAAGCATGTTAAACCCGACGAATTTCAGGCGGCTATCGTAAATGAACTGCCTAAGTTGAAAGCTTTCGTCACTCAAAAAGATTTGGTCACCCTCGATCCAACGAAACCGCTGGAAGTTCGTAAGGAACCGGGCTATATGGCGGGTGTTGCCGGAGCATCTATGAGTTCGCCGGGGCCTTATGATTCGGGACAAAATTCCTATTTCAATGTTGGCAGTCTGTCCGGATGGTCGCCCGAAAAGGCCGAAAGCTATTTGCGCGAATACAACCAGTATATCTTACAGATTCTTTGCATTCATGAAGCAATTCCAGGCCATTATGTTCAGTTGGTGTATGCTAATAAATCACCAAGCCTGATTAAATCTATTTTTGGCAATACGGCCATGGTAGAAGGTTGGGCCGTGTACAGCGAGCAAATGATGCTCGACGCCGGGTTTGGTGATAATGCGCCCGAAATGTGGCTCATGTGGTATAAATGGAACTTAAGATCGGTATGTAATACGATACTGGACTATAGTGTACATTGCCTCAATATGCCAAAACAAAGTGCTATTAGCTTACTTACCCGCGAAGCCTTCCAGCAACAAGCCGAGGCCGATGGCAAGTGGAACCGTGTAAGCGTTACCAGTGTGCAGCTGGACAGCTATTTTACCGGTTATAAAGAAATAATGGACCTGCGCGACGACTGGAAAAGTAAAACCGGCGACCAGTATAAACTCAAGGATTTTAACGAAAAATTCCTGAGCTATGGCAATGCACCGGTAAAACTGATCCGCGATGCGATGATGGCAAAGGATCCGGTGGCGGGTAAGAATTAAGTTGTCACGATAGCTACTGGGATGGCTGGCTGAGTCACCGTTAATTGGTTACCGGTACACGCTTCCAACCACCAGGTACTGTTCAATAAAACACCAAAAACTCACCTGTTCTCACCCGGAAAACGCCTGTTGCAGAGGGCATTAACACCGAAAAATGGCCTCAGTGTAACCGGTTGATTTTGGATTTTTTTGTATCGAAC
>CAIPPO010000049.1 GCA_903866915.1 uncultured Mucilaginibacter sp.
TGGGTAATGTCAACTACCAATCGAATATGAGCAGGTTGAAATATTTTGATAACGCTGTAGTACCAGCAGGGGTACAGCCTGGTATTTTTAACATGGGCCGCAATATCAGTATCAAGGTGGTGGTACCATTTGACGTTTCGCCAAAAACTAAAGCCGAATAATGTGGGTTATAGGAATGGGGTTCCAAAAAAATTCCCATGGTTTGGGCGACTCTATTTTAGCTGTATTACAGCATAATAACTAACTTGGCAACCTGAATGATAAGCTGATAAGGAATGAAGCAAAAATTTTATGATACTGCTGAGAAGCAGGAAAAAGTTATACTGGTTGGTGTCATTACGCCAAACGAAACGGAGGAACAGGAAAAAGAGTACCTGGAAGAATTACAGTTTTTGGTTGAGACGGCGGGAGGTTTTACCGTTCGGCATTTTACCCAAAAGATGCAAAGGCCAGAGCGGGCAACTTTTGTGGGTACTGGTAAGCTGGAAGAGATCAAAGCTTTTGTTGATTCGGAAGAAATTGATATCGTTGTATTTGATGATGAATTATCGCCTTCGCAGCTCAGGAATATTGAAAATGAACTTCAGGTAAAAATACTTGATCGCAGCAACCTGATACTTGATATTTTTGCCGGACGGGCACAATCGGCACAGGCTAAATCGCAGGTTGAGCTGGCGCAACTGCAATATTTATTACCAAGGCTTACCAGGATGTGGACCCACCTCGAACGGCAAAAGGGTGGCATTGGGATGCGTGGCCCGGGTGAGTCGCAGATTGAGACCGACCGTCGTTTGATCCTTAATAAAATATCGCTTTTAAAAGAAAAACTTAAGCAGATCGATCGTCAGAATGAAACGCAACGCAAAAACCGTAACCAATTGGTTCGGGTTGCTTTGGTAGGTTATACCAACGTGGGCAAATCAACGATCATGAATATGATCTCGAAATCGGAAGTGTTTGCTGAGAATAAGCTATTTGCAACACTCGATACCACAGTCCGCAAAGTAGTGATTGAAAATTTGCCATTCCTGTTGTCAGATACTGTTGGGTTTATCCGGAAATTACCGCATCATCTGGTAGAGTGCTTTAAATCTACGCTGGACGAAGTACGCGAGGCGGATATTTTGGTGCATGTTGTTGATGTATCGCACCCTAATTTCGAGGATCAGATCCGCACGGTAAATGAAACTTTAAAAGAACTGGGTGCGGTAGATAAACAAACCATCACCGTATTTAACAAGATAGACGCTTACAAACCAGTTCAAACCAGCCCTGAGGAACATGCTGCGCAATTAACCCTCGAAGATTTTGAACAAAGCTGGATGGGAAAAAACAATAGTCCGGCTATATTTATTTCAGCGCTCAAAAAAGAGAATGTCGAGGAATTTAGAAAATTGCTATATGATAAAGTGGTAACGATACACATGCATCGGTACCCTTATGATAAACTGTTATATTAGGCTTCCGACTTTAAAAATATTTCTTCTTTTATTGCAGATATTATACCTTTCTCCGTCGCAGTAGTAAAAAGCAGGTTGATAGCTTTACGTCCCTCTTCGCCCAGGTCGAGAGAATATTTATTGACGTAAAGTTCGATATGTTTATACATCACTTCCTCGCTCATTTCCTGCGCATGCTGGCGGATGAAATCCAATCCGGATTTGGGATTGGCAAATGCAAACTCCACCGATTTCTTTAAAACGCGGTTAATCTTTTGTTGAACTTCAGGTGCCAGTTTGCGATTGGCGACAATACCACCGAGTGGAATAGCGCAACCGGTTAGTTTTTCCCAGTAATCGCCCAGGTCGATGATCTTTTTTAAACCCTTAAGCTGATAAGTAAAGCGATTCTCGTGAATAATGAGGCCCACGTCGATCTTTTCATCAAGCAAGGCATCTTCGATCTCGGAAAAAACCAGCTCCTGTTTGTTAGCGGCCTTAGGTAATGCTAACCCTAAAAGAAAATTGGCGGTAGTGTATTTACCAGGTATACCAATTTTATGGTCAGAATTATTCAGTTCCGCAATCGGCATTTCGCTTTTCGAAATCAACAACGGTCCCACGCCGAAGCCCAGTGCGCTGCCGGCATCCAGCAAAACGTATTGATCCACAACATAAGCAAAAGCATGATAACTCAATTTGGTGATATCCAGTTCGCCACGGAAAGCCTTTTGGTTCAAGGTTTCCACGTCATCATAAAATACTTCAAATTCCAGCCCTTCCGTGTCGATCTTGTGATGGATCAGCGCATCGAAAATAAAAGTATCGTTAGGGCAGGGAGAAAAGCCGAGGGTTAGTTTCATTGATCCAATAATCGTCTGTGGTAGTTAATTTGCCCTAAATGGTAAGAAAGATGAGTAGCCAGGTGGATCAAAAAATATTCGGTTGACATTGGAAATCCAAAAACCTGAATTGGAAATTCAGCGGCAAATTGTTCAGCGCTTATTTGATCCAGGACGGAATCAACTACCCTGATAGTGCTTTCAATATTTCTAATTAATTCAGCCCGCGGAATATCTTTTAATGTGAACTCAAGCTTTCTATGCCTGACATAGCCAGTCTGCCCAATTTGCGCCCCGATAAAATGATTGATATTGCCTGTTAAATGCAGGCAAAGGTTCCCCGCCGAATTGGAGATATGATCCCGGATGATCCAGATGTTGCTTTCGTTATTATAGGCATTAATTTCGTCGTGCAATTTATTCAGATCCCTGATAAATATTTGCTTTAAACTTTCATTTAACATAGTTGCTGGATTAATATTATTGGTCGAAAGCGACAAAATTTCCTTCAAAAATGATCACAGCCTGGCTTTTCAGCAAAACTTTGTCACCTTTCAATTCAACTTCCATTATCCCGCTTCGTATAGACGACTGGTATGCATTCATTTTTGTTTTACCTAACTTTTTGGCCCAGTACCTTGCTAAAAAAGTTTGCACGCCGCCAGTTACCGGATCTTCGTCTGTACCTGCCCAGGGCCAGAAGTAACGATAGTGATAATCGAAGTCGGGTACATTGGATGGTGCCGTAACCAAAACACCGTTGATGCCTGAATAAGAATCGACTAATGCTTTAAAATCAGGCTTTAGCGCCGAAAGAATGGCGGCGTCATCAATTTCTAATAAAATTATTTTGTTCTTTTCGCTGTAAACGCTATTTGTTATTGCAGCTAAGCCGAGGGCATTTGATATAGCAACAGGATTTTGAATTGCAATTGTTTGATAGGTCGGAAATTCCATGATGATCTCATCATTTTCACGAGCTATAAACAGATCAAGGTTTTCTCCGGTAATAAAATGAATATGTTTAACGCCATCAATTTTGAACAACACTTTTGCTGAAGCCAGTGTAGCATGACCACATAGCGGTATTTCTTTTTTTGGTGAAAAATACCTGATTTTATAGGTGTTGTCTTTCTCGGTTTCCCAAACAAAGGCTGTTTCTGAAAGGCCTAACTCTTTGGCGATGTTGAGCATGCTATCATTGCTGATTTCATTTTTGGGGAAACATACGCCTGCAGGGTTTCCCTTAAAAGCTTCGTTGGTGAATGAATCTACGATATAAGTTTTCATTGCTTTAGCATGTTTCCTTCCACGAAAAGGTGAGCAGCAAAGGTATTTAGATTTTTAATGGCCAGACCTATCTGCCAGGCATCGCGGTTGCGTCTTTCGACGTAATTTGACACTGCCCTGATTTGGATAGCGGGTAAACCAGCTTGTTTGCATGCATAAAAAAATGCGGCACCCTCCATACTCTCCAATTGGGCTGATATACCGATCTTTCTGATGCTCTCCTCATTGCCATGCACCGTGTTGACGGTAATTGACCTCGCTTGTCTTAGCCCGAAAGCTGGTGGTAGTTGGCAGGTGGAATTAAAAGTGCTTTCACCAAAACCCAATTGATCGATGCTGAGAAAGTCGTCGCCATCTTCAGCGCCCAATTCAGAAAATCTGTCGTCTGTAACTTCAACAACTTCACCCAGAGCAATATTGCGATCGAAACTGCCGGCTATACCGAGGTTGATGGCCAGATCGTATGCATTGGTAGCGAGGTGCTTTCCCAAAACAAAAGCGGTAGCCACCATGCCCACGCCGGTTATAAGGAGTTCGATGTTTGGAGTCTTGCTACTTAAGTCCAGTGCATCAACTTCAAATGGGGTAGCGGCAACAACCAGGATGCGCATAATGGTTTTATTTTGACAACGAAGATAAACAAAGCCCGGTTTTTTGTTTTGTATATTTGCCGCAATTATTAGCATGATGATCTACATAACACGGAAAGAACATTTTAACGCTGCGCACCGCATGTATCGTGAAGAGTGGAGCGCCGAAAAAAACGCCGAGGTATTTGGTAAATGTGCCAATCCTAACTGGCATGGACATAACTATGATCTGTTTGTAACGATTAAAGGTGAGATCACCCACGCCACGGGGTACCTGATGGATTTGAAGGACCTCAAAGTGATCATTAATGATTATGTGATTGAAGCGCTCGACCATAAAAACATTAACCTTGATGTGCCGTTTATGAAAGGTAAAATGGCATCGACCGAGTTGCTCTGTATCGAAATATTCAGGCAGTTAAAAGATCCGATTGAAGCGCACGAAGGCGTTATTTTACACGCTGTAAAACTTTATGAAACGGAGAACAATTTCGCTGAATACTTTGGCAATTAATGTACGAACATGAGTAGAGATAACATGATTCCGGACGATGATGAGGTTGAAGGATACCTTAAAATTGACCGGTACAATGATACGCTGATTGAAAACTTAAAGACGCATTACAAAGGCGTTTTGGAGCAACTGGGGGAAGACCCAAATAGAGAAGGTCTGGAAAAAACACCGGAGCGTGTTGCCAAAGCGATGCTTTTCCTGACTCAGGGGTATGATCTGAATGCAGAGGCGATCCTTCGGTCGGCAATGTTTAAGGAAGAATACAGCCAGATGGTGGTTGTAAAAGACATTGAAGTATACTCGATGTGTGAACACCATATGTTACCCTTTTTTGGCAAGGCGCACGTAGCCTATATTCCGAACGGGCATATTGTTGGCTTAAGCAAAATACCCCGGGTAGTTGATATATTTGCCCGCCGCTTGCAGGTACAGGAACGCCTGACGAACGAGATCAGGGATTGTATACAAGACACGCTAAATCCACTCGGTGTAGGTATAGTGATTGAATGCCGCCATTTGTGCATGAGTATGCGGGGTGTACAAAAGCAAAACTCGGTCACCACAACTTCCGCCTTTACCGGTGAATTTTTAAAAGAAAAAACCCGGACAGAGTTTTTAAATTTGATCGCATCGAAGTTGGGGTGATGGGTTAGCGGTTATCAGGTATCGGATAATAGGTTTCTGGTATTGGGTAACAGGTATCAGATAACAGCGAATATTTAGCATTTGATTTCAAGCTGATCAATTGACAAAAAAAGCCAATCGTATTCTGGCATGGACAACCTAATAACTAAAAAACAATTAACCAATCACTAAATTGAAAGCATACATTTTCCCCGGGCAGGGCGCCCAGTTTCCTGGTATGGGCCGGGAACTTTATGAAAAGTCGGAACAAGCCCGTCAATTATTTGAACAGGCCAATGAAATTTTGGGTTTCCGAATTACCGACATTATGTTTGAAGGTAGCGAGGAAGACCTTAAACAAACCAAAGTTACACAGCCGGCAATTTTCCTTCATTCGGTAATTCTTGCCAAAGTTTTGAGCGATGATTTCCAACCCGACATGGTTGCCGGTCATTCCCTGGGCGAATTTTCTGCCCTCGTATCTGCTGGTGCGCTGTCTTTTGAAGATGGATTAAGGCTGGTGGCTGCCCGTGCCAATGCGATGCAAAAGGCTTGTGAAATACAACCATCAACCATGGCCGCGATACTTGGACTGGATGATTATACCGTTGAAAACATTTGCCTTGAAGCAACTGACGTTGTGGTTCCGGCCAACTATAATTGCCCCGGTCAACTCGTAATTTCGGGTACCATTGCGGGTATTGATTATGCTTGCGAAAAGTTGCTGGCAGCTGGTGCAAAACGCGCGCTGAAACTTAATGTTGGCGGTGCTTTCCATTCGCCTTTGATGAATTCGGCCAAAATGGAGCTTGAGCATGCTATCGCGCACACCGAGATCAAAGCTCCGGTATGCCCGGTATATCAAAATATTGATGCTAAACCTCACACCGATCCACAGGAGATCAAAAAGAACCTGATTGAACAGCTGACAGGGCCAGTTCGCTGGACCCAGATTGTTTCGCACATGCTGGAGGATGGGGCAAGCTCCTTTACCGAAGTAGGGCCCGGAAATGTGCTGCAGGGATTGGTTAAAAAAGTCGACCGGGCAATTCCAACCAGTAGCGCTTCATTGCAATAAAAAAATAAAAGCCATCTCAACAATACAGAGATGGCTTTGTTATTTTATCGTATTTTTATACCTACCTTCTGAAAAATTGACGAGCTCTGGAAAAATAAGGCTGATGCTGGCGTTGTTATTTGCCAGCTTTTTATTGACAGCTATCGTTGTCAGGAAAACATATACACCCAAAAACGTCCTGCTGCAAGCTGCGCAAACGCTCGAAAATAACCTGCACAAAAAAGAAACGCTGGTTGAAAAAGTGCTGGATGATAGTGCCTCATTCGCCAACCTCAAATTACTCGACAACAACGATAATGCAGCAATAGGCCTCATTAATGATTTTACTGCCCAACAGAATATTTGGCTTATAACCGTAAAAAGAGGACGACTGGCATTTTGGAGTGGTATCAAGGTAGTGCCGCATAACCCGGAACGGATAAAAGAAGGTTTTTCTTTTCTCGAAACTACCAACGGATATTATGAGACTATTAAAAAAGCGCAAGGCGATTTTTATGTCGTATTCTTCATTCCGATTAAATCTGCCTACCCCTTCCAAAACCAGTACCTTCACAATACGTTCGCCAAAAGCCTGCTTCAGGACAATATCATCGATATTGCTGAATACAACGACAAAAATATTTATGAAATAAACAGCATAAACAACCAATACCTGTTTTCGGTAAAACTGGCGCCTGCCGAGGTTAGTCAACGTTTTTTTTATGAGGAAGCGGTGGCCTGGAGTTTATGCGTGATCGTATTGTGCTTCTTTATTCAAAACTGTTGCAACTATCTTGCAAATACAAAACATCCGTATCTGGCTGTACTCAGCCTGGGCATATTTATAGTACTTTTCAGACTGCTGAACATTTTTGGACACCTTCCCGATCTGTTGTACAAACCACCCTTGTTTACCGGTCAAATGTATCACTATGGGGTTTTCTTCCCTTCATTGGGTGATTTCTGTCTGAATATTTTGGCATTCGGTTGGTTTTCCGGTTTCGTTTACCGGCATCGTGAAAAATTAGTCAACGTAGGTATCGAAAAGAAAACCGGATACCTGGTGGTAAGCCTTGCTTTGTTGGTATTGCTGGTTGTAGCGGTTTCGTTCCTTCAGCTATTTTATACGCTTGTAGTTTCTTCAACAATTGATTTTGATGTCAATAATGTACTTAACCTGTCGGTGTACAGCATATTGGGCATCTTAATGCTTTGTTTCGCGTTCCTTAGTTTTTACGTATTGGTAGAACTCAGCCTGGCATTGGCCGTAAGATCGAATGTGCCGCGTAGGCATCAGTTGGCAGTATTGCTATTTGGTGTTATTGTTGCTTCAGTTTTAGCCTTTTTAAGGTCGGGCGAATACACCTTGTTCTTTATCCTGTTTGCAGCCTGGGTTTTGATCAGAGCCTATGCAATTTATTATAAGGAGAGCCAGCTGAATGCCGCAGCGCTTGTAGGCATAATCTTTGTATGTTCGGCAATCTCGGCCAGCAAGCTCAATCATTTTGAATCAATCAGGGAAAATGTTCAAAGAAAGGCGTACCTGCTTCAGCTGGAAACCTCAGACGATCCCCGTGCAGATGATATTTTTAAGCTTGCCGAAGAACATATCGAAAAGGATAAAGCCATCAAAAAATACCTGGCTGATACGGTACAAACAACATCAAATCTTGACAGCTATTTTCAAAAAACATATTTCCCTTACCTGACGAGATATGCTGTAAGCGCTTATTTATTTAATGACCATGATCAACAGCTGCCGGGTGAAAAGAAAGTTGACCTGCACGACTATAAAAATATTGTAGTGCTTAGGGCCAATAAGGTTTCAGACTATTTTTACCGGGTAAATAGCTCATTCGGCTTTAGTAATTATTTTGCGTTGATACCGTTGAGCCAGGGTGATAAAAAACTGGGTACCCTGGTTATCCAACTTAGTTCCCGTAATAGTCAAACGGAGAATGCATATCCTGAATTATTGGTGGAAGACATAGATGCTGGTACATCTGACCAGTTTAGCGACTATTCCTATGCATTTTACAGTGATAACAGACTGAAGCGGCAACACGGCAAGTACGATTACAGCCTTGTAAATACAGAGTTTAAGGGCAAACTAAAGCAATTTACCTACACCAATACCCTGGCGCCCTCGAATGCGGGTATCGATATATGGGCTGGTTATAACCACATGGTTTACCAACCGGGTAAGCACGAACTGTTGGTGGTGAGTAAAAAGAAAAACCTTGTATTTGATATCATCACTTCAATTACGTTTTTCTTTATCATCTTCCTGGTTTTTTGTATGCTGGTATTATTAATCAGGTGGCTGTGGGCGCGGATACGAATATTGTATATCGAAAGTGATTTTTTCCATTGGCGACTAAAGTTCAACATCGATCATGTTCTTTACAAAACCAGGATCCAGTTCTCCATTGTGTTTGCCGTTGTGATTACCCTGGTAATGGTGGGTATGATCACCTATTTTTCGATCGTGCAGCAGTATGCCGAGCAGCAGGACAATTCGATCAGCGACCGTGTTACACGCATCGGGGATGCCTTTAGCAAAGGCGGACTGGGTGATGACCCTGACAATGATGGCGCCGAATTCAAAGCCCGTTTTATCAATTTTGCCAGTGTTTATGCTGCTGACCTGACGCTCTTTAATATTGACGGCGAGGAACTGATATCAACACAGCCTAAGATATATGATGCCGGTTTAATAGCTCCGCGTATCAACGGAAGGGCCTTCATTAGCTTAAATAAATTGCATAAATCGGTATTGGTAAACAGCGAGATCATTGGCGACCTGAATTATAAGGCTGGTTATGTGCCGGTTACCAATTCAAAAGGCAAGGAAGTGGGCTATCTTGAATTGCCATACTTTTCCAATGATGCAGATTACCGGTCGCGGGTAGGCTCGTTACTAAACGCTATGATTAACGTTTACGCATTGATATTTGTAGCAATTGGTTTGCTTGCTATCATCATTGCCCGTCAGATCACCTGGCCACTTAGTGTGATACAGTCTATTTTAAGCAAAACCAAATACGGACAAAAGAACGAACCAATTAAATGGAACCGCAAAGATGAAATAGGTACGCTGATCAACGAATATAACAATATGATAGCTGCTCTTGATCAGGGAGCGCAAAAACTGGCCCAGTCTGAACGCGAAAGCGCCTGGCGGGAAATGGCCAAACAGGTAGCACACGAAATAAAAAACCCGTTAACCCCGTTAAAACTGGGGCTTCAGTTGCTGGAAAAATCATGGCGCGATAAGGATCCGAAATTCGACGAAAAATTTGAGCGTTTCAGTAAATCGTTTGTAGAGCAGATCGAGAGTCTTTCATCAATCGCTTCCGAATTCTCGGCTTTTGCAAAAATGCCGGAAACAAAGCTTGAACCGATCAATGTATTTGACGTGCTTACCCAGGCCGTTGTGGTTTTTAAGCAGATGGATGACATTGCAATTTACTACCAGGTACCGGCAAAACCATTTATCATCAATGGTGACCGCGATCAACTGCTACGTTGTTTTAACAACTTGTTGAAGAATGCGATCGAGGCACTGCCACAGGGTCGCGCCGGCGTTATCAATATCAATAACCTGGTTACAGAAAAAAATATATTGCTTAGTATAAAAGACAACGGCAAAGGGATACCCGAGAATCTGCGCGAGAAGATATTTGAACCAAATTTTACTACCAAGAGCTCGGGTACCGGTTTGGGGCTGGCATTTGTAAAGAATTCTATTGAAAATGCCAGTGGAAAAGTTTGGTTTGAAACGGCAAAGGACGAAGGAACTACTTTTTATATCAGCCTTCCTTCGGCAGTTTAAAGAGGCATAAAAAATCCCGCCTGATTTTAGCAGGCGGGATGAATTTATGTCATCTGGGTATTTTATTTCAGCGAGAATGTGCCTTGACCCATCGTCGAACTATCCGAATATAAATAAACAGTATAGGTGCCTTTCTGGAAAGCCGGGTTACTTTGGCTTGCCCAATCAATAGTAAAAACACTGCCGTCATCTTTAAAATCGATGGAAGTTTTGTAGGTATACTGAAGACTTTGGCCGTCGGCAGTAAAATTACCAGAATCACCTGCTATAATAAGGTTTCCGGTAGGATCAATGATGCGCACATACACATCATGTAATGCTTTATCTGCTAGCGTATTGCTTGCTACAGTAAAGTTAATCTTGATCTTTTTAGCGGGGCTTGCGCGGGTCACTTCAACCTCTTTGCCGCTGCCTTTCACTTTGTAAACCACAATATCAACCTTGCCAGCTTTCAAAGCTTTGGCAATTTGAACTTTATTGTCGAGGTCTTTGTTTTGAGCTTCCAGATTGCTGGCCTTTTGCGAAGTGGTTGCCAGGTTGCTTTTCAACGTATCCCTTTCTATTGAAAGATTTGTATTTTGTTTTTTCAGCTCTTCGATCTGGGCTGTGTAGTTGGCAACAAAATAACGCAGTTGTTTCACGTCTTCCTGTGCTTTCGATAGCTCGGCTTTAGTGAGCTTGCCTTTGTCGAGCTGAACACGCAGTACTTTGATCCTGGTTTCAAGCGAGTCATTTTTGGCTCGCAACTCGGCAGTGATTTTTGCTTTGCCGGTACTTACCTGTTCGATTTGGGCCTCCAGACTGTCGAGCTCAACTTTAAGCCTGTTTTTTTCATCTTCCTGGTAAACGATCCTGGTGTCCGATTTGTTCTTTTGCAAAAACAGGTAAACATCGGTAGCCAGCAATGCTAGGACCACAACGATCAGAAAATAAATAACATTTGAATTTTTTTTAGATTGTCCGGATTGATTTTCCATGGCTGTTTTCTAGTTTAAATTTAGGATGGGTGCAAGCAATAATTAGGATATTACTTGTTGCTTTTCAATAGTAACTTTAACGGTTTACAACAACAACTTTATCAAATTGTTTTAACCAGCTGTTAAATATTCGTAAAGTTGGCAGCATCGCTTAGCTTTTGAATGGTAGCCTTGCTTTTAATGCCTTATGCGATAAAAATAGCTACATTTAGTTAAAACACAAA
>CAIPPO010000050.1 GCA_903866915.1 uncultured Mucilaginibacter sp.
AAGATTGAATAATGTTTCTGCCGCTCCGGCTCTTACTGTGGTAAGCATTTTGGGGTCGCGCAGCCAATTGAAGCCCAGTTCAACTACCTTTTCGAAATTTATTTCTTTTATTTGGTTGCGCATATCCCGCTGAATGCCTGGCGATGTAAGGTGAGCTAATATTTTAGCGTAATGTTTCTTACAGGGCCTGTATTCAACCTCGCCTACTTGCTCCACCAGATAGCTGACCTGATCGATATAGTTTTCCGGGAATCTAAATAAAATGTACTGTAATATTTTTGAAGCCTTGAGCGCGATCTTGTCATCACTGTGAAAAGTCAAATCCACCAATTCGCTAAGCGTGAAGCTTTGTTCCTTCAATTTGCTGCGGAACTTTACTACTTTGAAAGTATCAAAGCTCGAAAGGTGCTGGATCAACTGCAATTGTGTCATCGAGAATAAAATTAATAAAGAGATTTAGGGCAAGTGTTAACGATTATTCAACACCTGTTGATAACAAAGACAAATATACTACTTTTAAGAAAAATTACAATAAAATTTAATTAAGAATTAAGTTTGCGTGCGTTTGCTGCATTAGTTGTACTTTGTTGTTTTGGCTATTAATATAGCCTGCAGCCAGTTGAATTAATGACTTAAAACCTCAAACGACCTATGACCAATAAAACAAAATATTACCTTTGCTATCCGTTTTTAATATAAAAATTTGCGATGGTTAAATTTAACCGGTTTGTACTTGATAATGGCCTGCGGGTGTTGGTGCATGAAGATTACACCACGCCTATGGCCGTACTGAATATTTTGTACGATGTTGGCGCACGGGATGAAGATCCGGACAAAACCGGATTTGCGCATTTATTTGAACACCTGATGTTTGGCGGTTCGGTAAATATACCGCTATATGATGCGCCATTGCAGCGCGTTGGCGGTGAAAATAACGCTTTCACAAGCAACGATATTACTAATTACTACATCACCCTGCCCGCAGCCAATATTGAGACGGCTTTCTGGCTGGAAAGCGACAGGATGCTTAGTCTGGCTTTTAGTGAAATGAGTCTCGAGGTGCAGCGCAACGTGGTTATCGAGGAGTTTAAACAACGCTATCTTAATCAGCCATATGGTGATGTTTGGCTTAAACTTCGCCCGCTGGTATATCAAAAACACCCTTACCGTTGGGCTACAATTGGCAAAGAAATCAAGCATATCGAAGATGCCAGGATAGAAGATGTTAAGGCATTCTTTAAAAAACACTACAACCCGCAAAATGCTATAATGGTAATAGGTGGAAATATCAGCACCGATAGAGCGAAATTATTAGCTGAAAAATGGTTTGGCCCCATTCCTGCAGGCGAAAAATATGTGCGTAGTTTGCCGCTGGAGCCAAAACAGAACGTAGTACGACGTGAAACAATGACCGGTAAAGTGCCGCTTAACGGCCTTTATGTAGCATTTCATATGCCCGGCCGTTTGGAAGAAGGTTATTACGAGATCGACCTCATTTCGGATATTTTGTCACGGGGTAATTCATCCAGGTTGCACCGGACTTTGGTCAAAGACAAGCAGCTTTTCAGTGAGATACATGCTTATAATATGGGTAGTTTCGATCCGGGAATGTTTGTTGTTGAAGGAAAGCCTCTTGAAAACGTAAGTATCGAAATGGCCGAAGCTGCAATTTGGGAGGAACTGGATAAGTTAAAAAATGAACTGGTACCGGTAAATGAGCTAACCAAAGTAAAGAACAAAACAGAATCGACGATGGTTTTTTCGGAAATGTCACTGCTGGATAAGGCTATGAACCTTGCCCAGTTCGAGCTTTTTGGCGATGCCGATATGCTGAACATGGAAATCGAAAAATACAATAGCGTCACCGCTGCTGATATCCAGGCTCAAGCTCAAAAAATCTTCCGACAGGAAAATTCATCGACGCTGGTTTATTTGGCTGAGAAGGTTTAGGTCAACAAGTTACCGGGCTATTTTTTTACTGATCAAATGGTAATCAAGCCCAATGCCAAAATACTTGATGCCCAATGACGAATTACCATGCTACTCATTTCCCTAATGACTCCAATTACCCAATGACACAACAAATGACTCCAGATAGAAAGACCGCCCCCGAATTCAGGGATATAGCAAACATAAGCTTAATCAGGCCTGAGCTTATTCAGCTGGACAATGGTTGCAAAGTTTATTCGTTCAATTCTGGCGACCAGGATTTGGTACGCATCGAATGGATTTTTCATAACCTGCGTTTCAATCCGGCAAAGCCATTGCTGAACGTTGCTGTAAATACCATGCTGACAGAGGGCACCTCCAAACTTTCTGCAGCACAAATTGCCGATCAGGTTGATTTTTACGGCGCTTTCCTGCAGGTCGATTACGGTTATGATAATTCACAGGTAGTACTATACACGCTGACAAAGCATCTGGCGAAAACACTGCCCGTCTTAAAAGAACTAATCACAGATTCGATATTCCCCGAGAAAGAATTAGAAACTTTCGTGCGTAACCAACAGCAAAAGTTGCAGGTTAGTTTGCAAAAAAATGACGTTATCGCCCGCCGCACTTTTAACAAGGCTATTTATGGCGATACATCTTATGGGTTAGGCGCTAATTTCGAAGACTACAAAACATTAACCAGCCAGGATATGCTAGCGCATTTCAAGCGAATGTACCAGCCTTCAAATTGCACTATTATAGCTGCCGGTAAAGTGGAAAAATCGACGCTAAGGCTCATCAACCAACAATTTGGAAAGGAATGGGAAAACTATGTAGCAATAGCCGACACAAGTCAGCCAGATTTAGAACCAGCTGCCCAACACCTGTACATTGTCGAAAAGCCAGATGCTTTGCAGTCGGCTATCAGGCTCGGGCTGCCGATGTTTAATCGTACCCATCCGGATTTCCCTGCTTTTCAAGTGCTGAATACCATATTGGGCGGTTATTTTGGATCGCGTCTGATGGCAAATATACGCGAGGATAAAGGTTATACTTACGGCATTGGTTCAGGCTTAAGTTCGCTTGAAAACGGGGCTGCCTTTTTTATCGCATCCGAAGTGGGTGCCGACGTGTGTCGGGACGCCATAAACGAAATAGAAAAAGAGGTTAACCTGTTAAAAACCGAACTTGTTCCGGAAGAAGAGCTTTCACTCGTTCGCAATTATACGCTCGGCTCCTTGTTGGGTAGTCTGGAGAATATTTTTTCGCATGCGGATAAGTTCAAGAGTATCTATTTTGCAGGACTAGATTATGATTATTACGAGCGTTATACCCATGTGGTGAAAAATATTACTGCCGAAGAAATTCTCCATCTGGCTCAAAAATATTTGGATACCGAAAAATTTTACCGGGTAATAGCCGGTAAATATTAGGAATATATAGGTATAAAATTTGCGGTTTAAGCATTTTGATTTACTGGAT
>CAIPPO010000051.1 GCA_903866915.1 uncultured Mucilaginibacter sp.
CATACCCCCGGCCGGGTAAGTGCAGGCACCTGGAAGCAGACAGATTTACCCCCACCTGTCGGTAACAAGGCCAGGGTATCACGCCCCAGCAAAACCGACTGGATGATCTCCTCCTGCAAGGGCCGGAAGTTGTCGAATTTCCAATAATGCCGTAGTATCTCCTCGATCGTCATTCAGGCAACCTCCTGGTTTTGTTGTTATTCCATACAAAAAAAACCAATTTACCAGAGCTCGTATAATCAACGTATCCTTTGTGCTCAAAAAGAAGATCGGTATTTACGATGATCAATTTGCTATTGGCGGTAAAATTCAATTCGAATGCTAACTCATTATTAACTTCATGCAATTCGGTGAAATAAATACGCCCATCTCGTCGATCAATTATTGCTATTTGTTGGCAAGGTGACCCACAGCCCCACATCGCTAGTGTATAGTGCCCTGCAAAATTGATCCCCTTTTGCTTGCACTGATCTCTGATCTGTGTCCGGAACCAATATGCCGCTTTATCCGTTTTAAAATCGGGCTTCGCTAATTTGCCTTTAAATTTCAGGATTGGGAATGAAGCGAATTTGTATTTGGAATGATATCGTTTGAATATACGCCCTGTGCAAATATCGTCATTACCTAAAATCAAATATTTATAGTCCTCAAATATCGTATCCCCTCTACTTGTCAGGTGCGGCATTTTTTTACCTTTTACGATTAAGTCAATATTGGTCTTGCCCCAGCATTCTATCAAAAAGTCGCCTCTTTGGTAAACGGTATCCTGTCGGGCAGCATAACCCTTGCAAGAATAACAAACTAACAATAAAAAGACCAACTGTCTAACGTTCATTGACAAGTATTTTAGGTTCCGAATTTACAATTTCCCATTTGTTATACTGATATCAAGTTAAAATCAAATTGACGTTCCGCACTCAGCATTCCTTAAAAAATTCCGCAATTGACATTTCGCACTCAGCATTCCTTTCACTCTTCGCCTTTCATCCGCGTCATGCCTATTTGATAAGTTTTCTCCTCGCCCCTGCGCACGTTTCCACCCCCTCTGCTCGTTCGAAATGACATCGCTATTTTATCATTCCGCATTTGACACTTCGCACTCCGCATTTATAATTCTTCATTCCGCATTTGACACTTCGTACTCCGCATTTACAATTCTTCACTCCGCATTCCTTAAAAAATTCCGCTTTTGGCACTTCGAACTCCGCATTTATAATTCTGCATTATTCCTAACTTTGACACCATGAAATATTTGCTGACCGCGCTCATCCTAAGCTTTACCACCAATATTCTTGTCGCCCAAAAATGGAACGTAGATAATCCTCCCGGGCCATCAAAAAAAGTGACCATCACCACGGATGAAGGCACCTGGATGAACCTGGACGTGAGTCCGGATGGCGAGAATATTGTGTTCGACCTGCTGGGTGATATTTATACCATCCCGATCAAAGGCGGTAAAGCAACCACACTTTCCAGCGGTAAATCATGGGATGTGCAGCCCCGGTACAGTCCGGATGGTAAACTGATCTCTTACACCAGCGACAAAGATGGTGGCGATAATATATGGGTGATGAACAGCGATGGCACTAATAAACACCCTATCACCAAAGAAACTTTCAGGCTGCTGAATAACGCATCCTGGTCGCCCGATGGGCAATACCTGGTGGCACGTAAACATTTTACCGGCACACGGTCGCTGGGAGCGGGTGAAATGTGGCTCTATAATATTAACGGCGGCGAAGGTATTCAATTAACCAAACGTAAAAACGACCAGCAGGATGCGGGCGAACCCATCATTTCGCCTGATGGCAAATTTGTGTACTGGAGCGAAGATATGACCGGGGGGCCCGATTTTCAATACAATAAAGACCCCAATAAAGGTATCTATGCCATCAGGCGCCTGAATCGTGAAACCGGCAAGATAGAAGAAGTTGCCGGGGGTGCCGGGGGCGCTTGCCGTCCGCAAATATCACCCGATGGCAAATTGCTTGCTTTTGTAAAGCGTGTCCGCTTAAAATCGGTGCTGTACCTGCAAAACCTGGCTACCGGGGAGGAATGGCCGGTATACAACGAATTGTCTAAAGACCAGCAGGAAACCTGGGCTATTTTTGGTGTATATCCCAATTTTGCCTGGACACCCAATAGTAAAAATATCATCTTTTATGCCAAAGGCAAGATCTGGAACCTCGACATTAACAGCCTGAATGCCGAACAGGTGCCTTTTGAGGTGAGTTCAGTTCAATCAATTACCGAGGCCCTGCATTTCCCGCAAAAGGTTTACCAGGAACAGTTCGAAGCAAAAATGATCCGCCAGCTGGCCACCTCGCCGGATGGTAAAAAAGTGGCTTTCAATGCTGCCGGTCATATTTATATCAAAACGCTGCCCGATAGTTTGCCGGTTAGGATAGACACCCTGAATGATCTGGAATATGAGCCTGATTTTAGTCCGGATAATAAGTCACTGATCTATGTAAGCTGGAGTGATGAACTGAAAGGCGCTATCAACCGCATCGATCTGGCGACACATACCATTAGCCGGCTAACCATTGAAAAGGGTTTTTATTATGCGCCGAAGTTTTCGAACAAAGGCGATAAGATCGTTTTCCGCAAAGGTGAAGGGAATGACGACCTTGGCTTTTCTTTCGGTAAAGATCCGGGTATATACACCATTCCTGCAACGGGTGGTAAAGCCAAAATGATCATTGATAATGGCATCTGGCCGCAATTTTCGGGCGACGATTCAAAAATATACTACCAGAGCAGCGAGGGCGAAAACAAAACCTTCCGGGTGATGGATACTACCGGCGCCAATCAGCGCACTTTGTATACCTCAAAATATGCGACTCAGTTTGCTCCAAGCCCCGATGGCAAATGGATGGCTTTTACCGAACTGTTCAATTGTTACCTGACACCCATGGTGTATTCGGGTGCGCCGCAAGAGTTGTCGGCAGGCAACAAAGCTATCCCGCTCAGCAAGCTAACCCGCGACGCGGGCACTTACCTGCATTGGAGCAAAGACAGCCAGCAATTGTTGTGGACACTCGGTCCAAAATATTTTGTGCGTGATATCCGGAGCGCATTCCCCTTTGTAGCGGGCTCAAACGATAAAACACTGGTGTTAGATACGGTTGGTATCGATCTGAATTTAAAACTGAAGACCGACGTTCCAACCGGCTCGATCGTATTTAAAAATGCCCGCATCATTACGATGAAAGGCGATGAAGTACTGGAGAATGCGACCATCGTGATCGACAAGAACCGTATCGTCAACATTGGCAAAAACAATGAAGTGGCTATACCCGCTGATGCTAAAGTTTATGATGCAACTGGCAAGACCATTATGCCGGGTATAGTTGATGTGCATGCGCACCTGCATGCCAGTCCGGATGGCATTTCGCCACAGCAGGACTGGAATTATTTTGCCAACCTGGCCTTTGGCGTTACCACCGCCCACGACCCCTCCAGCAATACTGAAATGGTGTTTAGCCAGTCGGAAATGTTGAAAGCCGGCGTAATGGTTGGTCCGCGGGTATATTCAACAGGCACCATATTGTATGGCGCTGATGGCGACTTTAAAGCTGTGATCAACAACATAGACGATGCCCGCTCACATATCCGCCGGCTAAAAGAGGTGGGGGCATTTTCGGTAAAAAGCTATAACCAGCCACGCCGCGAACAGCGCCAGCAAATCATTGAAGCAGCACGCGAATTGCAGATGGAAGTAGTACCTGAGGGTGGATCGACTTTCTTTACCAATATGACCATGATCATCGACGGGCATACGGGCATTGAACATGCGATCCCGGTTGTGCCGGTTTATAAAGACGTAAAATCGTTGTGGAATGCCAGCAAAACAGGCTATACACCTACCCTGATTGTTGCCTACGGCGGCTTATTCGGCGAAAACTTTTGGTATGATCGCACGGAGGTTTGGAAAAACGAACGGCTGCTTAATTTTACGCCTCAATCAATTATAGATGCCCGTTCGAGGCGCCGCACCACGGCTGAATATGCCGACTATGGCCATATCGAGATATCAAAATACGTAAAGCAAATAGCCGATGGTGGCACCAAAGTAAACCTTGGTGCGCATGGGCAGTTGCAGGGCCTTGGTGCGCACTGGGAATTATGGATGCTGTCACAGGGCGGTATGTCGCCTCTGCAGGCAATACGTTGTGCTACTATCAATGGCGCATCCTACCTGGGTATGGATAAAGAGATCGGCTCGCTGGAGAATGGAAAACTGGCCGACCTGGTGGTGCTGAATGATAACCCGCTCGATGATATCCGCAACAGCCAGAAGATAAAATATGTAATGGTTAACGGTCGGCTGTATGACGCGGATTCGATGAACGAAATAGGTAACCGCGAAAAACCGCGCCTGCGTTTCTGGTGGCAATTGAACCGCGGCGAAGCCATGAATCAACCTGTTGGCAATACCGAAACGTACCTCTACGGCAGCCAGGATGGGGACTAGTTAACGAGTGAGTGGGAGTCCGAAAGTCCGCATCCAGATAGCTATCCGGAGTCCGGGAGTCTGAAAGATATGAATAGGGAAGGATATATATCACCCCCCATTCATAATCTGTGAAACCAATGCAATCAGCCTCAATCTGTAATTCTAAATTAGTCCGGAAGTCCAAAAGACGCATTTAGATTCCCAACATAATGAATGTCTTAATGACTCAATGACTTAATGACCCAACTATAAAACCCCGGAAAATCACTGTTCCATTGTTTTTCATTATGCCTGGCGCCTTTGGCAATCACTTCGGGGGTGTTGAGCGGGCTAAGGCCTTTGCCCCTGAGCAGGCTTACCATTTTGTGCACATCGGTTACCATATCATCACTTTCCGCATCACCGCAAACGAAATAAATGTTAGTGTATTTTGGAAGTTTACGGCTAGCAGCATAAGAATAAATAGCCTGCGACAGCCAGAATGCGGGTGAAAAAATACCGGCATTGCCAAAGACATGCGGGTATTTTAATATGGCATACATCGAGATCAAACCGCCCATTGAGCTACCGACGATCGTAGTATGGCGGGCATCGGGCCGGGTACGGTAATGCTGGTCGATATAAGGTTTGAGTGTTTTTACCAAAAATTCAACATAGTCATCGCCCCTGCCTTTGCCGTATTTGGTGTCATAGGGATCATACTCAGTAATTCTGTTTTCTCCGCCATGATCGATACCAATTAGGATACATTGATCTTTGGCAGGTAGTTTATCGAGTATCTCGTCGATCCCCCATTCGCCATAACTTGAAGTGAGATCATCGAACAGGTTTTGGCCGTCCTGCAAATAGATAACCGGGTATTTTTTGCCCGAAGCAGCATAATTCGCCGGAAGATATATCCAAATACGGCGTGTTCTGCCCAGCTGGGGCATGCGAAAAGTATCACTAAGGATATGAACATTGGCGCTGGCGGTATGCTTCTTTTCGGCTGCTTTAAAATTGTCCTGCCAACCCGCAATAACTAGCCTGATGGTGGTATCGCGACTAAGCTTTATCTCCCGGTTGTCAACAGGCGCTCCTGCAGCATTACATTCAACACTAAGCCAGCTGCCCCGGGTAATTTTAAACTGGTATTTACCGTGCTTGAAAGTTTCTGTTACGTGGTATCCGGAAGCACTGTCGGGTGTTAGTTCAAATGCCTTGTCGCCAGGGTTCCAACCATTAAAATCACCGGCCAGAAAAAGGTGTATATCGACGTCATTGACAGAAGGAATTTTACTAATGAGGAAGTTCACTTTCAACTGCCCAAACAGCAAAAAATTCTGAAAAAAAAGCAAAAACGCGCAGAAAAAATATTTTTTTATCATTTTAACATGTCCTAAGTACATTTATTATATCGGGAACGTTCCCGGAAACGTTTTCATTAAAGTAAAATTAGCAGGAGTGTAATTTTAACACTTACAAAAGGACAAATATTGATTTATTTTCAAATTTTGGCTGATAAAATGCCTGTTTAACAAAAAATGCACTGCTTATCAATTTTCCTTTAAGTTAATATATTCCGGATAATTTTTCTAAAAATTATCTGACACATAATATTTGGATTTAATAGTTCTAAAGGTAAATTAGACTAACGTTCTTACAGCAAAGCTAATAAACCAATTTCCAGCTTGTATGGGTCGGCGTTTTTTATTTTGAAACACTTCTCAGGCGGAAAAAAAACGATCCATATTGCGGCTAAAACGCCCAGGCATTAAATTGGCGGGGTGGGTCATGTGGAGTAAATTGTCCGATCAGGGCAATGCAAAATAGCATCAGAATATTACTATAACATAGAGATGATTGATTGATTACCCGTTCCCGGTTATCCGGGGCGGGTTTCTTTATGACACGATTAATGAAACGATTTTGGGATTTGAGATGATAGGCAGGATTTAAGCGGAGACCTTTGAAGCGGAAAATCCTTTGAATCCTGAAAATCGTGTCCTAATCGAAGCCTTGAACACGATTTTGGGATTTGAGATGATAGGCAGGATTTAAGCGGAAGCCTATAAACTGGAAAATCCTTGTAATCCTGAAAATCGTGTCCTAATCGAAGGTGAACACGATTTTGGGATTTGAGTGATTGGCAGGATTTAAGCGGAAGCTTATAATCTGGAAAATCCTTGTAATCCTGAAAATCGTGTCTTTCTCTCCTATAACTTCCTGACTATCGATTTCCTATATCCACGTAATCCCTATCGGTTGCGCCAACAAAAATCTGGCGTGGGCGGCCAATTGGTTCTTTGTGTTCTTTCATTTCTTTCCACTGGGCAATCCATCCCGGCAAACGACCGAGCGCAAACAGCACGGTGAACATGTCGGTAGGGAAGCCTAAAGCGCGGTAAATGATACCGGAGTAGAAATCGACATTCGGATAAAGCTTTCTTTCGATGAAATAGGGATCCTTTAGTGCGTGTTCTTCCAATCGTTTGGCTATTTCGAGCACCTCATCGTCGATACCAAGTTTTTCGAGGATATCGTCGCAGGCTTTTTTAATGATACGGGCACGCGGATCAAAATTCTTGTAAACACGGTGACCAAAGCCCATCAGGCGGAAAGGATCATTCTTGTCTTTTGCTTTTTTGATCCATTTATCGGTATCTCCCCCATCCTCTTTGATTCGCTCCAGCATTTCAATCACTTCCTGGTTGGCACCGCCATGAAGCGGACCCCATAACGCTGAAATACCCGCCGAAACTGAGGCATAGATATTTGACTGCGAAGAGCCTACGATCCTTACCGTTGACGTTGAGCAGTTTTGTTCGTGATCGGCGTGCAAGATGAGCAAGGTGTTCATCGCGCTTACAATTACCGGGTCAATAGCCACCTCTTCGGTACGCTGACCAAAGGTCATGTGCAGGAAGTTGGTTACGTAATCGTATTTGTTTTGAGGATAGATATACGGATGCCCTAACGACTTTTTGTAGATCCAGGAAACGATAGTTGCCATTTTACCGAGCATTTTGATGATGCTCAAGTCTAGTTCTGCTTCAGTTTGGTTGGGTTTTAGTGATTCGGGGTAAAATGCCGAAAGGGAACAAACCAATGAAGACAATTGCCCCATCGGGTGCGCTTTTGAAGGGAAGCCATCAAAAAACTTCTTCATGTCCTCGTGCACCAGTGTATGCCGGCTGATATGCTTTTGAAATTCATCCAATTGGGCGGCTGTCGGCAATTCACCATAGATGAGCAAATACGCTACTTCAATAAAACTCGATTTTCCTGCCAATTGCTCGATGGGATAGCCGCGATATTTGAGTATACCTAATTCACCATCCAAAAAAGTTATAGCGCTTTGGGTTGCTCCGGTGTTTTTATAACCGATATCAAGCGTAACAAATCCGGTCAGGTCCCTAAGTTTTGAAATATCGATGGCTTTCTCGCCCTCGGTACCTTCAATTACAGGCAGATCGTAAGTTTTGTCACCTATTGTTAATGATGCATTTTCCGACATAGACGTACATTTTAATGGTAGCAAATGTAATTAAATCCCGGTATTTTAGCTTATGCGTGAGGTCACTAATTGTAAAAAAGTTGTTCCGGTTGTCCCGGTAATTATCGGGACAACTAATTACCTCTAATTAGTCCTTATCGCCTCAACAGGATCTAAGCGGGAAGCCGAATAGGCCGGGATGATGCCGGATATGATACCAATAACAACGGCTATGCTCATACCGAAAATGATATTGCTCAGATCCAGTACGATATTAAGATCAGCTATTGCACTTACCGCAAGTGTACCCAGGTAAACCAGGCCGAGACCAACTATACCACCAAACAGGCATAGTATGATAGCTTCAATGAGAAATTGCAGCAGGATAAAATAATTTTTGGCACCCAAAGACTTTTGTATACCAATAATATTGGTGCGCTCTTTAACCGAAACAAACATGATATTGGCTATACCAAAGCCCCCAACCAGAATTGAAAAACCACCGATGATGAGGCCTGCAACATGCAGGAAAGAAAATACCTCATCCAGTCTGTTAGAAATAAGGGTGGCCCTGTTCAACGAAAAATTATCCTCTTCGCCTGGTTTTATTCGCCTGATGGAACGCATCAAACCTTCCAGCTCGCTTTCCACATCAAGGTCGGTTAACCCTTTTTTACCCTTCACAATAATAGTAGGCTGGTAATTATCGCTTTGCACATCAACCATATCCCTCGCGAAGTTCAGGGGGATCAACACGGTTTTATCATTTGAATTACCGAACATATCCTTTCCTTCTTTTGCAAATACACCAATTACGGTAACATATCGCCCTTTTAATTTGATCTGTTTATCAAGGGGGTGGCCCTGAGGAAATAAATTGTTTGCAATATCGTAACCTATAAGAGCAACTGCCGCACCCGTGCGCGAATCAATATCAGTGAAATATCGCCCCTCAGCGATATCGAAATCCGAAACTTTATTATGATCCTGCGTTACTGCATTGATATCAACCCCCTCGGCAGTATGATCCATATATTTGATTGTTCGGCCACCCATGCTTATCTCATAGGAAATAGCACCCGCAGTCTGGCTGCGCTTTTGCAATTCATTAAAATCCTTCAATTTGGGGTTGGGGCGTTGCAGGTATTTCCACCAGGGAAAATCTTCGCCACCTAACCAGGGCCATTTATTAACATAAACACTATTACCACCCAGCTTGTTAACGCTTTTTTGCAGGTTGGCCCTGAGCGTATCTACCGCCGAGAAAACGCTGATGACCGTAAAAATGCCGATGGTTACACCCAGCAAGGAAAGCATTGTACGCAGCTTATTGTGCCGAAGTGCATCAAACGCAAAACGGAAACTTTCGAAGATAAGTTTTATTACAAGCATATGGTTGGTATTACACCGATTTTATATTTTGATTACACCAATTAAATTAGTTTGATTTAAGCGATGTTATGTTGAAATTAAAGTCAAATCAAAATTGAAAATAAGTTGTTATAGATTAGACCTGATTACTGAATTTAAGTTACAACAAAAGACATAATTAAAGTAAATAGTGCATAATTATTGATACAGGC
>CAIPPO010000052.1 GCA_903866915.1 uncultured Mucilaginibacter sp.
ATTGATCAAAAAAAATTAGAAGCAAATAAACTTATTCTGAATTTAGACATTCAAAATAGAGAATATACAGCTGATCAAGTAAGAAAGCGACTGAAACGAACTTCTGAATTTAAATCAATATTCAAATATTTCGATCATGTGATCGCCAGGCTTGAAAATTCAAATCGCATTGGATACGCCAATATCTTCAAATCAACCAAGAATAGCCTGGAGAAATTTTCCGCCAACAAAGACCTGGGCTTCATGGAAATTGACGCTAGTTTTATCAATAATTATGAGGCAGATTGTCTTTCAAGGGGAGTAAAGTTAAACTCAATATTCGTTTATATGAGGACTTTTAAAACCCTCATAAGTTATGCCCGGAATGAGGAAATAGTACGTGAAGATTACAACCCTTTCAAGGACAATAGTTTCACTAAATACAGGCGGATAAAGACGGTAAAGCGAGCTATCTCGAAACAAAACATAAAGGCTATTATTGCTTTAGAAATCGATAACAACACTAGCCAATTTCATTCAAGGAATTATTTTTTGTTTAGCTTTTATAACCGGGGAATGAATTTTGTTGATATGGCATTTCTGAAATGGGATGACATCGCAAATAATCAACTTAGCTATACAAGGCGAAAAACAAAAGAAAACTTCAATATCGGCTTGCTGGAGCCTACAATAGAAATTTTGAATTATTATAGGTCTAACTATCCTTGTTCATCTAATAGTTATGTATTTCCAATTCTTAATGAATCACATAACACAGCTAAATCAATAGATTATCGTATTGACAAAGTCTTAAAGATTGTGAACAAGGATTTAAAGGATATAGCGGCCGCAGCCAACATAAAAGAAAAACTTACAACCTATGTAGCCCGTCACTCTTACGCCACAATAATGAAACAAAGTGGTGTCCCGATTAATATAATTAGCGAATCAATGGGACACGATAGTGAAAAGACGACCCAAATATATCTTGAGAGTTTTGGTAATAGCTTTTTGGATGAAGCTAACAAAGCTATTCTGTAAAACTTAAATATAATGGAAGATTATTACAAAGTATTTATCGATTCCTACGAACTTACATTAGGGCAAATGATCCAGGATTTTGATTTTGAAATTAATGAGGCTCGAAACAAAAAAATGGTTTTCAATGAACTTATGGTACAAGCCAACCAAAATTTAACGGCACGTTATGAAAAACTTGGATCTTATAGCGGTTTCTTCTTTGAAATTCAGGACGAACTTGATAGGCATATTAACAAAAATTTCAAGGATACTTTTAATTCGAAAATTGATAGTCTTCCAGAAGGTGCCGCTAACAAAATTATGACTGATTTGGTTATGTTATATTCCAGTATAAACTTCAAGAATTTCGTCTACAGTAAGTTTGCCGAATTATATCCAAAAGTTGAAGAGAATCATTCCAAAAATTCCAGCATCAAATGGCTTGGAAACAAAACAGAATTTATTGGACTTGTATACGCTTTACATGAAGCAAAATATATAAGCGGTGACGGGATCACAAAAATTGTAAACGAACTGGCCGAAATTTTAAATTTCCCCCTGGGTGACGAAAATCAATGGTTCCCACTTCATGATAAGAGTATAAAAAACTTCAATAATGGATACAATCCACCTGTCATAAATTGTTTGAATAAGCTTTTGTCTGCGTATCTACAATTAAGAGAAAAAAAGGCTAGTCAATAAATAAAGTTGGGTTAAGTACCGGTTAAGTAAACCTGAATTCTTATTGTTGGTTAGTTCTTTTGTCATAACTAATTTTTTAAAGTTATGGCAGAGCTAATTATTATCAACAAAGACGATCTTGAAGTTTTGATTCAGGATGCACTTTTCAAATCGTTGCAAAAGCAACAAATGAACAACCAGGAAGAAGGCGAAAAATTCTTTTCGCTCGAAGAAGCTGCAAAATTCTTGCAGTTGGCAAAACAAACTCTTTACAGTTTTACCTCTCAAAGAACAATTCCTTTTATAAAAAGAGGGAAGAAGCTTTATTTCAGAAAATCCGATCTGGAAAAATGGCTAAATGAAGGCCGAAAACAGTCTAAGGCAGAAATCGCAAAGTTGCTTTAATATATAATTTATGAAAGCACAATTTAATCTGCCAGGAGAGCGCATTTGCGTCTCCTTTTTTAAGTCGTTACTCGACAAGAGTAGCGAAGAAATAACGCTTGACGAGATTATTGAAAGGATTAGAACAGGAGATCGCTACTTAAATATTATCGAAAAATTGCGGGATGCGAACAATATTCAAAACAAAGAAGCTTTAAAAAAAAAGTTGCCTGCAATAACGCCTTCTGGGTGCTTTGGTGAGCAAAGGAAACTAGACTATTTAAAATCATATAGTCAGATTATTTGCTTGGATTTTGATAAGTTAATCGATCTGGAAAGCATGAAGGCAAAAATTCGCAAAGACCGTTTTTGCATGGCTGCAATGGTAAGCCCTTCAGGCAATGGTCTAAAAATAATGGTTAAAGTCAAAGGCACCATTAATGATCATTCGAATAATTACGAGTCGTTGTCTAATTACTTTTTTGAAAAATATAATATTTCAGCTGATAGATCTTGCAAGGATATTACCAGGTTGATGTTTCTAACCTATGACCCTGATCTTTACAATAATAAGTCATCCGAAATTTGGAGCTTGAACAGCCACTATTTAGATATTTTCAATGAATGTATAAATGAGTTGAATACCAAAGAAGAATTTCGAGAAGGCAACCGCAATCAATATGTCTTCGATTTGGCTAAAAGATGCCGAGATAAAAAGCTTGAAATTGATTTCGTTTTGAAAGAAATTGTAGCTAGGTTTTGCATTGGAGATTTTACAAGAAAGGAAATTGCCGCTTCTGTTAAAAGTGCATATACCTGGGCGCCCAGTCCTTTAAAAAGAGATGATATAAAGGGTTATTCAACATGGGATCGGGTAGAAGAATACCTCAATGATAATTTTGATCTAAGGCTTAACATTATTAGCACAAAAATAGAATTTAAGAGAAAAGATAGCGTAGAAAAGTTTGAGGAACTAAATGAAAATTCTATTTATCGAGAATTGAAGAAAAAGAATATTAATATTTCCCATTCCGATCTTGGTTCTCTTCTGTATAGCGATTATGTAAAAAAATATAATCCTTTCGATGACTATTTTAGAAGTCTTGGTGCATGGAATAGGGAGATTGACGAGGATTATATTTTAAAATTATGTGATTTTATCTCAGTCAAGGATACAGAGCGTTTTAAAAAGCATTTTAAGAAAATGCTAGTTCGATGTATAGCTTGTGCGTTACAAGACGATTATTTTAATAAGCAAGTTTTTGTATTAGTCCATGATCAACAAAATAGTGGGAAATCTACGTTTTGTAGATGGCTATGTCCGCCTGCATTAGAAGCTTATATCACTGAAAATATTAATACTGATAAGGATAGTTTAATTACTTTAGCCACCAACTTTATTATCAATATGGATGAATTGGCAACTTTAAACAAAACTGAACTAAATGCATTAAAAAGTTTTATTAGCAAGGATAAGATCAACGTTCGTTTGCCTTACGAGAGAAAAGCAGTTTTGTTACCTAGGAGAGCGAATTTTATAGCATCAACTAATAAAGATGAATTTTTAACAGACGAAACCGGATCTGTGAGATGGCTTTGTTTTGAATTAAAGGACAAAATTGATTTCACCTACAAAGAAAAAATAGATATAGATAACATTTGGCGGCAGGCTTACACTCTTTATAATGATAATTTTCAGTATCAATTGACGCCAGAAGAGATTATTGAAAATGAGGCAGCTAATCGAAAATTCCAAATAACTGGTGCAGAATATGATTTGATCCCCAGATATTATTCACCAGGGGACGATTGCCAGACATCAATTTTCTTAACTGCAACTGAAATTTTGAGCGCAATAAGCAAGCTTCATCCTGAATTAAAAGTCAGTCCAATAAATATAGGAAAGGCATTAGCATATTTGGGCTATAAAAAATCACATCATTATAATGAAAATGCAAAATATTCCGTAAAGGGCTATTTTGTAAATAAGCTGTTTTAATCTTACGCGTTACTCAAAAATATTATAAGTTACTAATAATTAGTGCTTTGTTTCGAGTAACTTGTCAAATTGTTATCTTACCTAAAGCTTACTCTACTCGTATTTTTGAGTTAAGGAGTAAATCGAGTATATATATTTGAGGAGTATTTATTAAGGTAACGATATAGCAGTTGGGACAAAATCTATTTAGTCATCTGGTTTTTGCAATCGTATGAAATTGAATCAGCCAATTGCTGTGATACCATTTTGTCTAATCCATTAGGGTATCGCTGCTTAAGATTAGCTAAAAAGCAATCACAAAATTTACTTTTAGTGTCTGGGTTTTCAATTGTAGAAAGAAAGGTGCTTCCCATTAAATAATCTCTCATTTGTTTCTCCGTGTTTGGATTCCAATCCAGATGAAATTTTACATCTCCTTTTAATTCTACACTACATTCAGAGCCGTATTCTCTGGATGCTTGATTGACCTGATCTTGAGTCAAACCCGTTGCTCCATTTGGATATTTATTTTTCAATTTAGCGACGACACAGTCTGAAAATTTTTCCCTGCTTTCTTTATCGGGGAACATCCTGGTATTTGCCATTATTTCACTTTTTAGATTATCCCAGCTTTCGGATTTAGCACTCCGATTGCACGTCTTTATAATGCCATTTGTAAATGCTAATCCAATTAGGAGCGCCACATATTTTAACCATTTCGTATTACTTGATTTAGATTGAGTCCTTTCTCTCTCTACAGCCTTAAAATAAGTTTCTGATGCGAACTCAACATCATTTTGGGAAATGCCTCTATGAAGTAACTCCTGTTTTATAAAATCAATAGTTTCAGTGTCATAATTCCATTGTTCCCTTTTAAGTATGTTGAGTAATTCTTTGGAATTTTTCTGTTGCAAATCATATTTGCACTCATTAAGGCTTTTAGGCATTATCGTGGTAATTTGGTGACAAAAAATTAGGCGTAACTTATATCACGCCGTCACCAGGCTTACCACAGCCTACCAAAGCAAATGACACAGTTACGCCATAACAGCGCACTTTTGCCATTCACAGCCTTGGTGTCATTTATTGTGGTAATTCGGTGACCGCAGCGAATGTTAAGTACTATTACTTATCCCGCTTTTCAGCAGGATTTTTATCCTTAGTGAAAAAAACCTTCATAGCATCATCAAACGATCCTTTGATCTGGTCAAGGTCTCCGGAATATCCAATTAAGGCTCAAAAACGGTGGTAGATATTCTTTATTATAGTTTCAATTCAATCACTCTGAAGTCCGACCGATTTGATCAAGTAATACGAGGTAACCTATATTACCTAACCAACTTCCGACATAACCACAATTGTCCTTCTCGATCTTTTCACCGCTATCTTGATTTCTCCCAGTAACCTTTCGGGCATCCCTAAGTGCCGCCATGAGCCCTGAGAAAATCGTGTAATGTTCCGTTTCTTTAATTTGAGATAGGTGGGTTGAGATCGCTTCTTTCTCTGTAATGTTTAATGTCATCGTACTAATTAGGAACTTCTATGTGTACATCATAAGTTTTACCATCCTCCCCTTCGACATTTGCATTGCCGTCATCATCAAGATCGGCAGGAGTTATATGGTCATTGTCCAAATAACCGCCATTTGGGAAGTCTATTTGTACCACTTGCCCGTCCTGCACTTCAACATCTAAGGTATAGGTTGCTGAATAATTGGTATTGGGGTTATTATAATCAACTGTAGCACTATAGGTGCCATCTTCAATTTGTGATTTATCTTCTGCCTCATCAGAGCTTGTGGATTGGTCATCATCATCTTTATCGCTATTTGAATACTTTGACGGTGTGGAATATGAAGTCGTGGTCACAACACTATCAGATGTTGAGGCATCTTTAGTTTTAATTCCGCTCTTATGTGAACAAGAGAAATTTAAAACCAATAGCACAAATGCAATGACAAATAGTTTGTCATATAGTTTAGTTTTCATAATTTATTTTGGTAATGTCATAGATAGTAATTATTTATCTTCTATAAACAACAAATGTTTTAGACCATTTATCAGGAAGCGTTTGTTTATTCTTATCCCAAATCATCCATAGATGACCTATTTGTAAAATTAAATAATTCAACATCATATAAATACCCCTTAATAATCCAGTCCAAAAATCAATGTTTTTTTTATTATAATCTGTGACCATTATCCCAACAACTGACATACCAATTGTTGCACTAAATAACCCTATAGTGATTGCGTAATATAATAAATATGCACCCATACAATAGGCTTCATACCGACCGCTATTATCAAGTAAATTAACTTTAGCAAGTTCAAATTGAATAATATAGCAAATACCAAAAAATATAAAATGATCTATTATATATTGACACATTCTTATAAAAAACCCTGCTTTGTTTCTTAGGGGAGGTTGACTGTTTATATTTTCTTTAAGTTTAGTATAACTGTTTTTAGAGTCCTCTATATTTTCTTTTGGTATATCTCTCTCAATCAATATTTCCTCAATTAGAGGTATTATAGCTGGGTCATAATCATCTTGTGTGAACGCTAAAATATCTAATAGGTGTGCGGATGTTTTGCTTTTTAAACTCTGTTTAATAGCATCTAAATTTAAAGTGTAAGACATTAGGTCGTAATTTAGGGTCAATAAAAAAAGCCACTTGTTAGGTGGCTTAAATATATGAATAAGTTATTTGTAAATCAATCTGTTAGCCATTCAGTTTTGTCTAAGTTTGAATTTTGTTTTTTACAACATCATTAATAAAGGTCGTAAAATATCAATTTGCTATTTCTTTTTTGCAAATTAGATATACACTATCGCTTACGCTTTCAGGGATTTGATCACGAATACCCGTTGGGTAACGATCTTTCATTTTTTGTAAAAAGCAATCGCATTAGCCTAAACAACAATTAAAATATTAAAGTCATGCCAGAAGTAAAAACCAAAGAAGACGTAAAGTCTTTGTTAGCAAACAAAAAGAGTGGGGTAAATAAGCCAGTTTTATTTGCGACTGAAATTGAAGCTTTGAAAAAAGGAGAGGGCTTACTGATAAGTCTGGAGGAATTCCCATTAAAGACATATATGATAACTTTTCCTTATTTTAGTGCTTCAAAAATTAAAATTTAAAAAATATGGCAACTTATCAATGCACTAAATGCGGAAGAACAACAAGTAACATCAACTCCGTTATACCCAATTCCGTAACTAAGAAACCCGAAATTATTTTTTCACTTTTTTATTAAACCTCAATGAACGATTTAGAAATTTATTTTAACGAGAACAACAAGCGTGTAATTGATAAATGGAGTCATTATTTTGAAGTATATGACCGGCATTTTAGTAAATACAGGGGTAAGGAAATTGTTTTGTTGGAGATAGGTACGTTCCAGGGTGGAAGTTTACAAATGTGGAAGAAATATTTTGGTGATAAAGCAAAAATTTACGGCATTGATATAAATCCTAATTGTAAACAGGTTGAGGAAGAAAATATAAAGATTATGATCGGGTCGCAATCCGACCGCGACTTTTTAAAAAAGGTAATAAAAGAAGTTCCTCCATTTGATATATTGATTGACGATGGCGGGCATACCATGTTACAGCAGATCGTTTCGTTCGAGGAGCTTTTTGGGCATGTTAAACCCGATGGCGTTTACCTGTGCGAAGACCTGCATACCTCATACTGGAAGGAATACGGCGGTGGATACAAACGGAAGGGAAGCTTTATTGAGTATTCAAAAAACTTTATTGATCAACTGAATGCCTACCATTCAAAAGAGGCTGCTTTGCCGGTAAGTTCCTTCACCACATCGGTAAGTTCCCTGCATTATTACGACAGTATCTTAGTGATCGAAAAGCGACCAACACCAATGCCCATCAGTTCACAAACCGGCACCATCACTATACCCGATATGCCATTGGCAAACCTGCATGGGTTTGAAAAGGTCAAAGCGAAATTAAAGCGTAAGCTGATCAGAAGAATGAACAGGCTGACATCCTTTTTTGGCCTGGGCTGGAAAAACGGGGATTTTTGATTAGGGGAAATTAACGCTGTCTTTTTATCGCCTGTCAGGCGATAAAACAAACCTGTGGGCCTAAGGTAATGCCGCGGCCTTACCAGGTGAAAAATGTAAAGAAACAAGTAACGGAAAACACATCTGGAACCAATTAAACAGATTCATCAAAATGTTATTTGATTAATCTTTGAGATGCGGGTATTATGTATTACATCGGGGTTTAGTGATGACAATGGAGAATACGGAGGCCTTGACCACCTAATTCCGAAATGTCGAACAGGTGATTCCGTTACACTTTGACCATGTTAACGTATTGACGGTTAATTTGATTATTCTTTTCTTTTAACACAAATCGGTGCTCGAGAGCGCACGGAATGCACTGGTCAAGGTCTCCGGAATATCCATGTTGAGTATTAGTTATATAAATCGAATCAAACCTTCTGCTATTTCATTGCAATGATTAATATACTTCTTTTTTACATTTAAATTGTCATACGAGCTCCCAGGCGTAGGTGACCTAAGATTCAATTGTTGTAGAAAGTCTTTACTTAATTGACAAATGACCCTGAAAAGTTCTTGTTCATCTAATTTTTTGAATAAATCTTTAAAAAAACTCCATTGTTCGAGTGATAAATTAGGCGCTTCTGAATGCTTCAAGTCTTGATAGTCCCACTCATAGGATTGAAGCTCATAAAATTCGTCTTTATTCAGTTGGAGTAAAAAATGAGATAGATCGTAATCTTGGTTAACTGCGATACCTAGTTCAGCTTTAATATTTATAGCCCGCTGTTGCTCCTGAAATTTCTCATTTTTTTTGAGTAAATCTTTAAATCTCTTCAGATCGGCACTCATCTCGTTGAACCTAGCGTAGTCCTCAATCCTGAACTTTTTAATAGTCTTGTCTTTTTTTCCTAGGTTCGGCTTAGATGCCACTGCCATTAGCTCTTTGTGGTTGTAACCGAATTGCTTGCAACTATTAGAGCAGTACAATTTACCTGCTCTTGGCTTCAAAAATGCACTATTACAAACGATACAATGTGTTTTTATAGCCGAATTCTTAACTGAATTATGACCGTTTATGTTATCGGTTTTGACCGAATTATAACTTGCTATGTTACTCATTTCAAACTGTTTAAACTCAAATTTACTAAAATCTCGATGTTTAAACTATGTTTAAACCGGAAATAAAAAAGGCTCTTAGATTTTATCTAAAAGCCTCATTTTCAATGTGGAGAATATCGGAGTCGAACCGATGACCTCTTGCATGCCATGCAAGCGCTCTAGCCAGCTGAGCTAATCCCCCGTGGGAGGGCAAAACTAACAAAAAGTTGGTAAACAGAAAATTTTATTCGAAGCGGGCGATTTTTAGGTTTGATTGCTAAATCAACGAAATGGTGCAGGAACGATAATAGCTTGCTTGTTTTGCAATGCCATTGCCTGCTTCGAAGCTAAATCGAGAAGTTAACCTGGTTGGTTGCCATGTAAATGGGCGACTTTTAGCCAGCTTCGCTATTTGCGCCTAAAAATTTAAAATGGTTGTTTGCGTAAAGTATTGAATGTTAATATATTATTGATATCGGTTTTCATTTGCCGATTTTTTTTTAAATTTAAACGAAATTAGTTAACCCGATCTGCCAAATTAGCCAGGGTGTTATTCCTGCTCGACTATTGATTATATGAAGAACACCTTACTCGTTTTTCTGCTACTGTTTGCAGCTATCAGGGGATTTGGTCAATGTACCTTAAAAGTAAGTCTAACATCCTCTGGCCCCTCAATTTGTTCGGGAGGTAGCGTTGTTTTAACAGCCAACGTTTCGTCCGGAACTGCGCCTTATACCTATGTTTGGAGTACTGGTGAAGTTACCAGTAGTATCAGTGTTAACAAAGCAGGTACTTATACCGTAACGGTAAGCGATAAGACGCCGGGATGTCTGCCAATTAAACAAAATATAACTATAGGCGTCGGGAATCCACCTGCTGCCCCTACTGCTGCCAATACAATAGCCTGCCAAAACTCATCGGCAACACTGACGGCAACAGCCCCGGGGGGTACGTACCAATGGTATGATGCACCTGCCGGAGGTAATTTTCTGGGAACCGGAGCTACGTTTGTAACGCCCATCATTACAACAAACCCCACGATATTTTATGTGCAAACGACCCTAAATGGCTGTACTGGTCCGCGTACTGCTGTTACGGTCAATTTGCAGCCTAATCCGGGAATAACCAATGCTGCGGTTTGTTTGGGCAATCCCGCAACTTTGGTAGCAACCGGTACTGGTACATTTGCCTGGTACACCAATAGTAACGGTACCGGAACACCAGTTGCAACTACTAGTACTTTTGTTACCCCGCCATTGAATGTTACCACTACGTATTATGTTGTATTGACAGGGCCGACGGGCTGTACCAGCGCCCCCATACCGGTTGTTGCAACGGTTACGCCACTGCCAGCTGCACCTATTGCTCCGGGCACGACTATTTGCGCCGGTAGCACCGCGACACTTCATGCGAATGGTACAGGAACGATTTTTTGGTTTGCTGGCCCGGTTGGGGGGGCTTCTCTTATTATAAGTCCCGATTTTACCACTCCGGCGCTGAATACAACTACAACATATTACGTCGAATCAGTTGTAAATACCTGCGTAAGCGCCCGCACTCCTGTTGTGGTTACAGTTAATCCAATACCGGCACCACCGACTTTTGCCGGCCCGGTAACAATATGTGCAGGTTCATCCGCCGTGCTTACCCCAACGGGGCCGGGAGGCCCATACAATTGGTATAGCGCTCCCGTGGGAGGTGTTTTGCTTGCCACTGGCCCATCATTTACAACACCCATACTCAATAGTTCGACTACCTACTATGCCCAGGCTGTAAGCGGATGTGGTAGTGCGCTTACGCCGATCCAGGTAAATGTAAATACGCCGCCAGCTCCCCCTTCTGCTTCCGGACAGATCATTTGCCAGGCTACCAGCGCAACCCTGACTGCAACCGCACCGGGAGGGGTTTATGAATGGTATGACGCGGCTGCAGGAGGAAATCTGCTTTTTACCGGCACCACCTTTGTTACCCCGCTCCTTAATGTAAACACTACCTACTATGTGCAGTCTACTGTTGCAGGGTGCATCAGCTCGAGGACGCCGGTTACGGTTAGTATACAAGCTCCAGTGGCGCCTGTAGTGCCGGGTGTAGCGATCTGCCCGGGTAGTATAGCTACCCTCAACGTAACTTCGCCTTCCGGAAATTACGCATGGTTCGATGCCCTAACCGGCGGTAACCAATTGGCGGTTGGTCCGGTTTACAACACCCCAGCCCTGGTTGCAAATACTACATACTATGTTGAGTCTATCAATTCGACAGGATGTGCCAGCGTTCGGACGCCGGTTACTGTAACTATCAGTTCGCCTCCTGCTCCACCTACAGTGAGTGGTACTACAATTTGCCCGGGCAGCCACGCTACACTAACTGCTATCGGAGCAGGTACTTTTAACTGGTATACGGCACCAGCCGGCGGAAGTCCGATATTTACCGGGCCGACCTATACAACACCGGCTCGTTTTGCAACAATTACCTATTATGTAGATGCAACTACTACCTGCACCAGTGCTCGTACTGCGGTTACAGTTAATGTCACAGCTGTTGCCAGTCCGCAATTTGAATATGCTTCGGCAACCTTTTGCACCACGGCAACAAACCCGGTGCCCCTGGTCAATAATCCACTGGGTGGAGTATTTAGCGCAGCGCCGGCTGGTTTGGTTTTTGTAAGCAATACAACCGGCCAGATTAACATAGCGGCCAGCACGCCTGGTGTTTACACGGTAAGCTTCCTGGGTAACGGTGTATGTCCGGTTACCACTACAGAAGTTATTACGATTACCAGTTCGCCTAATGCTAAATTTTCATATGCCGGACCCTATTGTCCTAATCAAATAAATGTCGCGCTGCCAACTTTTGCGCCTGGCGCCAGCGCTGGTGTTTTTTCTGCCACACCAGCTGGATTTGTGTTTAGTAATATCGCCACAGGGCAATTCGATCCATCCTTAACCACACCCGGTACCTATACTGTTACCAATACAATAGCTGCCGGAGGTTTGTGCCCTGCTGCCACCTTTAGCACCTCTGTTGTTGTAAATCCAATCATTTTAATATCGGCAGGCCCTAACCAGAATGTGCCGGTAGGTACACCAGTAACCCTTGCAGGCACAATTAGCGGTGCTGTAAGTACCGGAACATGGTCAGGTGGAACTGGGTCGTTCTCAAATCCAAACGCATTGAATGCGATTTACACGCCGGGGCCGGGTGAAAATTCAGCAACATTAACATTAACTTCAGCCAACCCACCCGCGCCTTGTTCGTCGATTTCGCGCACCGTCACCATTACTTTCAGCGCCTTGCCTCCAGCACCTACAGCTGCAGGCACCCAGGTTTGCCCGGGTAGTGTGGCGACGCTGACAGCTACCGCTCCTGGCGGTACCTATCAGTGGTACGATGCTGCCACTAATGGAAATCTTTTAGCGACGGGCCCAACGCTGGTAACTCCGGCAATTATAGCTAATACTACCTATTATGTTCAAACCACGGTAGCCGGGTTTACCAGTAAGAGAACAGCAGTTGTCGTAACGCTTAACGCAACACCGGCCGCACCAAATGCATTACCAGTGTCAGCCTGTTATGGAAGTACAGCTACGCTAACCGCGACGGGGTCGGCCGGAGGATACGAATGGTATGATTCGCCAACTGTGGGTACCGGTAATTTATTGTCGACTAACAGCACTTATACAACTACTTTTTTGACCAATTCTGTTATTTATTATGTGCAATCCGTGGTCAATGGCTGTACAAGCGCCAGAACACCGGTGGCGGTAACGATCAACCCTGTGCCTGCCATAACAAGCGCTTCAACAGCGGTTACCTGTAGCGGTGCTGCTCAAAGTTATACCATTACTTCCAATGTTGCTGGTGCTACGTTTGTTTGGAGCCGGGCGTCTGTTGCTAATATCAGCAACCCTGCAGTAAATGGTCAAAGTACTGCGGTAATTAATGAAACACTTATAAATACCGGCATTAACCCCGTAAATGTTACCTACGTTATTACACCATCATCTGGCACATGTACCGGTACCCCTTTTAATTATGTAATTACAGTTAATCCGTCACCTTCGGTCATCAGCCCTGCAACTTTGTCGGTTTGCAGCGGCATCCCTGTTGGGTACAATATTGTGTTTAGCAATCCGGCAGGTGTAACATTTACCTGGAGCCGGGTAGTAATAGCAGGTATTATTAATCCGGCGATTTCAGGTCAGGCATCGAATAATATTGGGGAGACCCTGCTTAACTCAACCAATGCCCCTATTGATGTTACCTATATTATTAATTATCAAACGGCAAGTTGCAGTGGTCTTACATTTAATCTTATCGTAACCGTTAATCCAATTACGACGATCACCAGTCCGCCAACCGGGACAGCATGCAATGGGGTGCCCCAAAGCTATACTATTACATCCAAGGTAGCGGGGACGACATTCGTCTGGAGCCGGGCGGCGGTAGCAGGCATCAGTAATCCGGCTGTATCCGGTCAAAACTCATCAACTATTACAGAAGCACTTGTCAACAATACCGGCAACATCATCCAGGTGCCTTACCTGATTTCTTCGCAATTTGGGGGATGCAGCGGGCCGCAGTTTGTATACCTCGCTTCTGTAAACCCTACAGTACCCACACCAGTTGCAAACTCTAATTCACCGGTTTGCGCAGGTACAGCAATCAACTTGCAGAGCCCGGCAATTACGAATGCGGTTTACAACTGGTCGGGGCCAAATGGGTTCACTTCGACTCAGCAAAACCCAATTATTTCAAACGTTACAGCGGCAAATGCCGGTACCTACAGCTTGTACATAACGATCAATGGTTGCGCTGGTCCGACGGTAACAACCAGTGTTGTTATTGATCCGCCGCCTATCGTTGTGACAGGGCCCGATCAAAAGGTTTGTAATAATACAGCCTCGGTGCAATTGTCGGGTTCGGTTTCAGGAGGTACTACAACCGGCATATGGTCCAGCAACGGAACTGGTACATTTTCGCCGGCACCGAATGTTTTGAATGCGCAATACCTGCCATCGGTTGCTGATCAGACCGGGGGATCGGTTATTCTTACATTATCTTCTACCAGTAAGGATAATTGTAATATCGTCAATTCGACCACAACAATCACTTTTTCGGCGCCATCGGTTACCAGTGCACCGGGTACCAGTGTTTGTTCGGGTACCGCATTAAGTTATGTTATAACCTCCGATTTTCCAGCAGCAACCTTTACCTGGAGCAGGGCTGCAATTGCGGGGATAAGTAATCCTGCCGTTGCAGGGCAAAATTCATCTACAATTACCGAGACATTATTCAATATAACGAATGCGCCGCTTTCTGCGGTGTACACTATCACGCCATCGGTTGCTGGTTGCCCCGGCACTCCTTTTACATTTACAGTTACAGTTAATCCAATACCGGCAACCCCGGTTATTACTTCAAATTCCCCGGTTTGTACCAATACCGACATTCAGCTACAAGCGCCAACTGTTCCGGGAGCAACCTATTCGTGGACCGGCCCTAACGGTTGGAAATCAAATTTGCAGAACCCGCCTATAAAAAATGCAACCTTTGTTAATAACGGGCAATATTCGCTTACGATCACGGTAAGTGGCTGTACAAGCCCCGTAGGAACGATCAATGTTGTTGTCGATCAATTGCCATTGGCTACAGTTGGGTCGAAACTGATCACTACCTGTCCCTCAACAAATCCAATTGCTATTACAGGAACTGTTTCGAGCGTTTCGCATACCGGGCTATGGTCAAGCAGTGGTTCGGGCACTTTTTTGCCTGCCGCTAGCAGTTTGAATGCCCAATATATACCATCGGCACAAGATGTTACAACCGGCGGGGTTACTTTGACCCTGTCTTCAACTACGCCCGATAATTGTGCTATCTCGACAGATCAAACTATCGTCAAATTCCAGTTATTGCAGGCAGTAACGGCAGGTAATAACCAAACGATCTGCTCCCAGAGCGGAGCTAAACTGGCAGGGACAATAACTATTGCCGGCGGTGGTGTTTGGACTTCATCAGGGACAGGGACTTTTAGTCCCAATGCGTCGCAGTTAGATGCTACTTATTATCCCAGCGCGGCCGATATTACAGCCGGATCTGTTGTGTTAACGCTTACGGCCAACAATGCAGGAACATGCTATATCCCAACCGATAAATTAAGCGTAACCTTTCTGCCTCCACCTGCGGTAAGTATCAAAGGGCCGGTTTATGTTTTGAAAGGCCGAACTATAACGTTAATACCAACCGTAAACGATCCGAATGTAAGTTACATTTGGTCGCCCAATATTGATATTAGCAGTACCTCGGTTGCTGAACCAACTATTACCGGGAATATTGATCAGACCTATACACTAACGGTAATAGACTCACGTGGTTGTATAAGCACGGCTACGGTGAATGTCATTGTATCGCCGCTCATTACTGTGCCCAATACGTTTACACCTAATGGTGATGGGGTAAACGACCTGTGGGAAATACAGGGCATGTCTGCCTATTCACAGGCGACAGTAGATGTATTTGACAGGAACGGGCAAAAAATATTCCACTCAGTTGGGTATGGAAAGGCCTGGGATGGTACCGTAAATGGTAAACAAGTGCCTTATGGTGTATACTATTATATCATCGATCCCAAATATGATGGTTTACATGTGCTTACAGGCTATGTAACGGTAATCAGATAGGCAACGATTTCCAGAATTTAGGATTATGATATTGCGATGCTGCTTTTTAGCGTCATAATTGGTGGCTTTTTTTTAAATCAAAAACCTATAAAAACAGTAAAGCCCCTGATGGGCAGGGGCCTTTACTAACCAATTATAAACCTAAATTATGAGAAGACTTTATTAATATTTTTCGGTGTAAAGGTAACACTAACTTTCAAAATGCTATAAAGTCATTTGTAATATTATTGTCACCATTTCACAAAACTTGTGTTAACGTTGCGTTTACATTAAAGAAACACAAATATTTTTGAATTAGTATTAAAAATATAGTGTTTTTGTCTTTTTATTCG
>CAIPPO010000053.1 GCA_903866915.1 uncultured Mucilaginibacter sp.
ATCGAAAAAAAAATTGATACTTGGGTGTCTATCATTCTTAAAACGTTATTGGTCATCCACTTTTCAGGCAGCTGCGTTTTAAAAAAAATGCGTTCCGTATCTCACCCCGGAACGCACTATCAATATCAGTCTCAATGATATTGAATCAACTAAATCTCAGATAACATGTTTAATAGAAACCCAAGCTCTTTATACCCCATTCGGGATATTTATATTTTCATACGCATAACTTATGCAAAATGTTCTTAATCAACTGATTGGCATTTTGCTGTTCAACTTTCATTGATATTATTAGTATTACAACAGTAGTTTTTTTTAAAAATTGTGTTAAACACTAATTGTTCTGCTTTATGACAGCATTTATATATAAATGTCAACACGACAAATTTATGATTAAATGCCATTTAACTGAAATTAGAGCACTTTGTATGCGAAATTGTTACCGTAAATATTTTATTACAATTAAAATATCGTTAGCTCCAATAATATAGATAAAGAGGTGCACACGTACATGCTCAAATTGGGGAAGCGTCCGCTTTCCGAACCCTTCGGATTAAAAAACTGCCGGATTCTTTGCTTTTTACTAAGCAGCATTTATAACCAGATATTGTAATAAAATGCCCTGGGAACCACTCTGAGATGCCGAAAATATCATGGGCAGATATATCCAGGGGGTATTACATCGCAGATGGCACCACTTTTGATGTTCTTTAAAATATGCTGATAGATTCAGAATGTTCGCAACCTATTTAACTTGAGGCGAAAGTGAGTTTATTGGAGGGGAATTGTTTGATGTAGGTTCGTTACTTTTTACAGAACCGGCCGAAAGTGTTATGAATGTCCGGTTTAGAGCTGTATTATTACAGAGCTGATGTGCAAATACGTCTGGAAATAAGTTTTCATCAAGCAATTATAAATTTCAGATTAAACCTATATTTGATCAGGATGAAAAAATATTTTGTAGTACTTGTACTATTGCTGGCAATAATTTCGGCCAGGGCCCAAACCGTTTCCTTTGCTGATTTATTAAACATGACCAGCATGAATAATACCCAGGTTCATGATTTTTTGTTATCCAAAGGTTTTAAACCATTAGGCACTCAAAGTTTTAGCGGTAAAGTTTTTGACCAGTATAAAAGCAGCAGAATACCAGATAATCAGGAATTGATTTTCGTTGGCCAGGGTGCCAAAACAACTAACGGTAACACCCAACGTGCTTTGTCGTATAGCTCGGTACTTGGCGGCGACCTGGACAATTTGCTGGGGCAGGCTAAAAAATCAAGCCTCACACTAATTTTCCAGGGTGCTGATGTCAATAAAAATATCTTCCGGTTTGATAACTCACTTTTCAGAGCAACGATTTCGATTGCGTTTGATAAAAAATCCGGCTCAGTGGATGTGGCTCAGAAGGATGCTTCAGGGAATTGATACGGACTGTTTGCAAAGCAACTTGCGGTTGGCGCTAACCGGTGTATGCTAAATCAATCTGCATTTGTAGTTCCGTATTTCGAAATCATAAATCTCCCTTCAACACCAGCCAAACGTTACCTGCAACAATTTTTGCACCCTCTGCTGTGGGATGGATACCATCTTTTTGATTCAATTTTGGGATGCCGGCAACATTATCCAAAAGGAAAGGAATAAGTCCTATCTTGTTTTTTTCAGTCAATGTTGGGAAAACTGCTTTGAACGAATTTGCATAATCGGCACCCATACTTGGGGGAACCTGCATCCCGGCTAAAATAATCTTTGCATCGGGGTATTTAGCTTTTACTTTATCGATGATTGCTTGCAGGTTTTTAAGTGTTTCGTCTGTTGGTATACCGCGCAACCCGTCGTTGGCACCAAGCTCCAGGATAAATATGCTTACTTTTTGTTTTAATACCCAATCGATCCTGCCTAAGCCACCGGCGGTTGTTTCTCCGCTAAGTCCGGCATTGATTACCTGATAGTGCAATTTCAACGAATCAAGCTCGTGTTGAATAACACCAGGGAAAGCTTGGTCGGGGTCGTCCAGGCCATAACCTGCAGTTAAACTGTCGCCAAAAAATAAAATATTCTTCTTGTTAGATTGGGGTGTGTTTCCGGTTTTTGTGGAAACTTCCTGTGCATTTCCCGATGTTGTTTTATTGCCACAAGCAGAAAATATTGCTAATAGAACGATAACCCCCAATTTTTTAATCTTATCCATATCAAACTTCAGCTATATTAATCAAATTTTTAGTCGCGTATTCAACTTTACTCTCCCCTTAAAATTTCCAGCGGTGGTTTGTTCAATACCCCACGACTGTTAAGCAGACCAATAAGGATGGTTAAACCGGTGATACCTAAAAATAAAGCTACAGCAGGCATAAGATCGATGTTAAAGGCAATATCGAAATTATATCTCGCCAAAAGCCAGGTTCCCACCACGGCGATCAGGATGCCCGTTGCAGCCGATAACGCACCCAGAAAGAAGTATTCGATCGTGGTTATTGCTAAAATCTGGCGCCGACTGGCACCCATAGTTCGCAATAATACACTCTCTTGTACCCGCTGGTATTTGCTGATCCTTACAGAAGCGACCAGTACAACAATTGCAGTTACAATACTGAACATTGCCATAAATTTAATGATACTGCCTAATTTATCCATCAGGTCTTCCAACACACTCAATACAAAGCCCAGATCGATAATAGAAACATTGGGAAACTGACGCACAACTGATTGCTGGTAAGAAGCCGACACTTTTTTGGAGGGTACATGCGTCATTAATACATGAAACTGAGGTGCATCTTCCAAAACGCCCTTTGGGAAAACGAAAAGAAAATTAGTTTGCATTTTGTTCCAGTTTACTTGCCTGGTACTGGCTATCCTGGTGTTAATCGGTATGCCTTGTACGTTGAAAGTTAATTTGTCTCCAACTTTGAGTTTATTGCGTTGTGCAAAACGTTCTTCCATGGATACCGGGATTTCTCCGGATGCAGGAGTATTACCGATCCAATCACCCTGCATTACTTTTTCCGTCGGGCTTAAGGTATCGCGATATGTAACCCGGAATTCATTACCAAATAAGCGTTCGCGCATCCGCATACTGGTATCTTTTTTGGTTTGAGCCGCGGTTTTACCGTTTACTTTTTCGATGCGAACGGTAACTACAGGCACCTGTTGCAATAATGGCAGATGTTGTTTTTGAGTGAAATTGGCAAGCGGTTTTTCCTGACTTGTTTGGATGTCAAACAAGATCATATTCGCCTGGTTGGTACTTGCAGCTATCGTAACCTGCTTAATGAGCAGGCTTTGGATAAAGAACAGTGTGCAAATGAAGGAAGTACTTAAACCAATAGAAACAATAAGGATAATTGTTTGGTTGTTTGGCCGGTACAGGTTAGCAAATCCCTGCCGGAGCGGATAACTCCAGGTGGCTTTTATAATAAAGCGCACTATGAACATGAGAAGCCTGGCGATGATTGTAAGGATAAGAAAAGCAACAACGATACCAATTGTGAAGAATAAACTGCCTAACCAATTACCAATCTGCAGGTGAGTAAATGTTGCTATAAACAATAAAATAATGGCATAAACCATCCAGCGAAATGGGTCGCGCAGTAGGTTGATGTTTTCGTACGACATCCGCAGGGTATTTAGCGGCGAGATATTGCGGATAGCTATCAAAGGAAGCAAACCAAACAGTACTGAAATAATTACTCCTAAGATGACTCCCTGTCCTATTGCCCCCCATGATATGTCGGTAGTGACAGAGATGGGAAGGAAATCGCGGAATATGATAGGTAGTATATGCTGAACGAAAGTACCAAGGGCCGAGCCTGCTATGGCACCGATAAAACCAATGCCAACGATTTGAATGAGGTAGATGAGAAATGCCTCATAAGCCTTAACGCCCAGGCAACGCATGATAGCGATAGAGGCAATCTTTTCCCGAATATAGATATGAATAGCGCTGGCTACACCAACACAACCCAATAGTAGTGCGATAAAGCCGACGAGGGAAAGGAAATTGGTGAGGTCGCCAAAGGCACGCCCGGTATTTTCTTTCCTGGTCTCAACCGTATCATAATTAAGACCCGCTTTTTCAAATCGCGGATCAAGTTTTTTTGTGAGCTTTTCAATATCAACCGGATGATCGTATTTGAAATAATAACTGTAATTTATTCTGCTGCCTTTTTGCATCAGGCCGGTTTCATCAAGATATTTAAGCGGTATATAAACGATGGGTGCAATACCTGAAGCAATATTTGTTTGCCCAGGCGCTTTTGTTAATACACCTTCAATAACGAAAGTGACCTTGCCAACTTTCACCGAGTCGCCAACTTTTACATTGTATTGCAACATCAGGGTTTGATCGACTAGCGCCGCCTTGTTTTCCCTGAAATTTAAACCTGCATTAGCGGGTATAGTTTCAAAATTGCCGTAATAGGGATAGTCGCCCTCCAATGCCCGTACCTGTGCAAGTCTGGTGCCTTGAGTTCGCGGAAAGAGCACCATCGATGCGAACATGCGCTCCTGTGAATGTCGGTCACCAAGCGAATCGAGCATTTTTTGGGTGGCAGCGTCTGGTAATTTGCCTGTGTTTACCGAAAGGTCCGCCCCAATGAGCGTTGCTGCCTGGTTGTCAATATCCTTTTTTAAGTTTACTCCGAAGGTGTAAATAGCAACCAGTGCGGCGATACCAAATACAATGGAGGACACAAAAAGTAATAAACGAGAGCGATTTTTACGACTATCGCGCCAAGCCATTTCAAAAAGCCAGGGAATATTCAGTCTTCTTTTTTCGTTAGACAAGTTATTTTCCATGACCATTTAGACGTTGGTTTTATTATCAGAAACCAGTTTACCGCCTTTTATCCTCAGGATGCGTTGAGTTTTTCCAGCCAGGTCAAGGTCATGTGTTACCAATACCAGGGTTGTGCCAGCCTCTTTATTCAGGTCGAATATCAGCTTTATAACTTTTTCAGCAGTTTCGGCATCCAGGTTTCCGGTTGGCTCGTCCGCAAACAATATTTTCGGTCGATTGCTAAATGCCCTTGCCAGCGAAACACGCTGTTGCTCGCCGCCCGATAGTTGGGCGGGATAGTGGTGTCCCCGATCGGCTAGTCCCACTTTATCTAACAAGTCAACGGCACGGGTACGTATATTTGTTTCGCCACGGAGCTCTAACGGTACCATAATGTTTTCAAGTGCTGTTAAAGTGGGGAGTAATTGAAAATTCTGAAAAATAAATCCAACATATAGATTACGTACATGGGCACGTTTATCTTCACTTAAGATACTGAGATCAATACCATTCAATTCAACAGCTCCGGTAGTTGGCCGGTCGAGACCTGCGCATAAACCAAGCAGTGTTGTTTTGCCGCTGCCAGAAGGGCCAACTATAGCGTTGGTAGAACCTGTTTCAACCGCAAATGAAATGTGATCAAGCACCGTTAAAATTTTTCCCGCACTTTGATAGGTTTTGCCCAGGTCTGAGATATTTAGAATAGATTCCACTTGTAAGTTTTTATTTAAAGTTTGATTTAGAAGGCCAGCAAATGTTACGCCTGATAATTGCTGCGGAAAAACAAAAATAGGGTATTGACAGCCGGATGACTATCAATACCCTATATATAATTTTGTGCCCAAAAAGTTGTTCGCAAGCAATATCAATCTGGTGCCAATCAGGATCGCAATATGCTATACACCCAACGCGCGAAGGTTCTTGTAACTTGTACCAAGGCTGGCAAATGCGTCGGCAGGCATATCATGTTCAACAAAATAGTGTTTAGCACCCGCCAATTTCACATGAGCAAAAACGTCTTTGAAATCAACTACACCTTCCCCTACTGGTTCCAGTGTCTTAAAATCCTGGCTAATATCTTTTACGTGCAATAGCGGGAACCGGCCAGGGTGAGTTTTGAATAAATCCACTGGTTTTATGCCAGCTTTTGTAGCCCAGGCCAGGTCAAGTTCCATTTTTACCAGTTTTGAATCAGTTCCCGACAAGAGTAAGTGATAAGGTATCTTGCCTTCCACCTCTTTAAACTCCATATCATGGTTGTGGTAGCATAGCTGAATGTTTACTTTTTTACAAGCTTCACCGGCTTTGTTCAATATTTCGGTTGCTTCCTTAATTTCATCGATTGTACCGGTTGGTATATTCGCACACACCAGGTAACTGATACCGCCTTCAGCCGCTTCATCTACTAGTTTTTGGGTGTCCTCTTTCAGGTTTGCCATGTGTGCCGGTAGCGACATTGGCTTGCCATCGGGGCCATTTGGCATTTTATAACCTTTGGGTAATTTAAAAGCAGCACCCAGCACATGGTGTGATTTCCACGAAAGTCCGAGATCTTTACAAGTTGCTGCAAATTCTTTAGGGCTCTGACCATAATAATTGGGCAATTTGCTAAATGCCGATTCGATCTCAGTATAACCCAAATCGGCAACTTTTTTGAGGTTTCCTTTAACATCAGCCTCAATTACGCCGAATAGCGTAAAAAGCTGTACACCCAATGGGTGTGGTGTGGCATTCACTATAAATGCCGAAACTGCTTTCGGTAAAGCTAATACGCCCAGGGCTGCAGCCCCCGAGCCAATCAGGAATTTTCTTCGGTTAAGCATATTTGGTGCGGTTTAAAATTGATTTCTGAAAGATAACTAATCATTGCGTCAAAACAACACAATCGGGGAATTAATTTTTTCTATCAGCGCTCCCGTTAGAGAAATTTAGCCCATAAAAACTTGCGTAAAAACACGTGTTAATTTCCGTAGCAATACGGATGCGTTTCATATCCTCAATTATCATTTTTGTTATGGGTAAATTAAATAAATTCCATCAGCAGGCCTTTTAAACGCTTGAGCAAGAGGGTTTATTTTTCCTTTTAATTGTTGCTTTAGAGGGTGAACAGTTACTGCTA
>CAIPPO010000054.1 GCA_903866915.1 uncultured Mucilaginibacter sp.
GTAAGTATCAATTTAGGTATTGGCGGGTATAAACCTTTTGATGCGAATTTTGTCGACCAAAAAAAATATGGTGATTGCAAGGCACTTTCTAATTATATGTATGCGCTTTTAAAAGCGGTGAACATCCCGTCAAATTGGGTTGTTATATACAGAGGCAAGAACGGTCAGCCTGCCGATATTAATTTCCCTTACAATAGTTTTAACCATGAAATACTGGTTATTCCATTTAAAAATGACACTACTTTCCTGGAGTGTACCGGAAATAACCAACCTTTTGGTACGCTGGATGAATCGACCCTCAACCGCAACGGCCTGATGATAACCGAAGACGGCGGTAAGCTGATCAACACACCACGAAGCCAGGCGAAATACAATCAATTTAACAGCGATGTATATATCCAATTGCAGCCCGACGGAAGTGCGAAAGCTCAGGTTAATGTATCAGCAACCGGCGAATACCGTTTGTTGTTTCTTGAATTGGAGGGTGTCAAAATGGACGAACAAAAGCAGTTTTGGCTAAGGAATATCAATATCAAACAACCCGATGTGTTTGACTATAAGCCAGGCAAAGACACCGTTTTTACAAAGCATATCCAACTTAATCTGGAATATGATAAATTTTGCGATATCATGGCAGGCGACAAGCAGTTTTACCGGCCAATAGTTTTCCCGATCAGCAACTTTACAGCTCCGGCTACTGACAAAAGAAATAGCGATTTCTTTATTGATTTCCCGCTACAAAAATCATGCATAACTACTATCGATCTGCCACCCGGATTTGAGGTTGAAACCCTGCCTTCTAATACCAGTATTAAGTTTAGCTATGGTACTTTTGATGCCAGTTATGTTTACAACAAGGATAAGAACCAGGTGGTGGGTACCGCAAAATTTGTATTGAATAATCAGGTAATACCGGCAATTAAATACAACGAGATGCAGGAATATATGGATAATGTTGCCCGGGCCCAGAATAAAAAACTGGTCATTAAAAAGAAGGCTTAAATTTGCCTGGTGATTTTCAGGCTCGATGAACGTTTGCTGTTTCCCGATCCCGGTCTTGCCGAAGAGGACGGTTTGCTTGCCGTGGGTGGTGATCTTTCTGTAGATCGCCTTTTGCTGGCCTATCAGAATGGCATTTTCCCCTGGTATAGTGACGAGACGCCTATCTTATGGTACTCGCCTCATGAGCGCTTCGTGCTTTTCCCTGATGAGGTGAAAATAGCAAAAAGTATGCGCCAGGTTTTGCGTTCGGGTCGATTCAGTATTACCCGTAACCAATGTTTCGATCGGGTGATCGATGCCTGCGCAGTAACGACCCGCCAGGACCAGGACGGCACGTGGATCACCTCCGATATGAAAAATGCCTATCAGCAATTGCACCAGGCTGGCCATGCACATTCAATAGAAATCTGGGATAACACCGATTTGGCGGGCGGCTTGTATGGTGTAGCTGTAGGCAAGATATTTTGCGGCGAAAGTATGTTTAGCCGCGTGAGCAACGCATCGAAAACCGCCCTGATTAGTCTTTGCCATAGCGGGGAATTTACCCTGATTGATTGCCAGGTGCATACAGAACACCTGGAATCGATGGGAGCAAGGATGATTTCCCGAAATGAATACCTGCGTATGCTGCGAAATATCCTTCCGAAAGTTTAGTTTTGGAGAATCAACTACTCATACTTACAAAGTTTTAAAAACTTCGTAAGTCTGTAAAGTCCCCCAATACCATGCAGCAACCCGATTTAAAAGAACGCATAATCTTAGGTATCGACCCAGGTACGGCGGTGATGGGTTATGGCCTGATCAAAGAAACCGGGCATAAGATGGCGCTGATCAGCATGGGTGTGGTGAAGATGGGTGCCATAGACGACCATATGCTGAAACTGCAGCGTATTTTTGAAAAAACCGTCAGTCTGATCGATCAATACCATCCCGATTGCCTTGCTATTGAGGCTCCTTTTTATGGAAAAAACATCCAGGTAATGTTGAAACTTGGCCGGGCGCAAGGCATAGCGATGGCTGCAGCATTATCCCGCAACGTAAGCATTACCGAATATTCGCCCCGAAAGATTAAACAGGCGATAACCGGCAACGGTAACGCTACAAAAGAACAGGTAGCAGCTATGCTGCAAACGCTGCTCAGTTTTAAAGAAACCCCAGAATTTCTTGATGCTACCGATGGCCTGGCGGTAGCCGTATGTCATTCATTCCAAAAAATAAATACAGGTATAGGAAAAGGGTCTGCAAAAAAATCCTACTCGGGTTGGGAAACTTTCGTAAAAGACAATACGGATAGGGTGAGTGGGATTGGAAAGAAAAAAATTTGAAGATTTGAAAATTTGGTGATTTGAAAATGGGGACGGCTGATTAACCAAACATCTTCAAATTATCAAATCACCAAAGCAGCTCTAATTTTTTCTGCAGTTGCTTGCAACTGCTCGGGGGTAAAGTTCATTTTCGGGCGGGCAAAGTTAAGATCACTTACGCTGTTCATGGGGATCAGGTGAATGTGCGCATGAGGCACTTCAAGGCCGATCACTGCAACGCCAATACGTTTGCATGGAATCGCATTGCGCAAACCCTTAGCCACTATTTTGGCAAATATTTGCAAACCTGTGTAAAGCTCATCATCCAGGTCGAATATATAATCAACCTCTCGTTTAGGGATCACCAAAACATGCCCTTCGGCAAGCGGACTAATATCCAAAAAAGCCAGATAATCGTTGGTTTCTGCGACTTTATAGGCCGGGATATCGCCGGCGACGATTTTTGAAAATATTGTCATTTTAATTAAAGAATTAGTGAATAATTCAGGTGTTATACCATTAGATCAAGTAATACCCCTTTTTTCGTACCAAAATAATAAAATGAACAATAAACCACTCACTCATTCACTAATTCACTAATCATTACCTGCTTATCTCCAAAACCTCAAACTCAATTTTCCCGGCTGGTACTGTGATCTCGATGGTATCGCCAACTTTTTTGCCGAGTAAGCCTTTCGCTATTGGCGAGGAAACTGATATTTTTCCCGATTTAAGGTCGGCTTCGCTTTCGGACACCAATTGGTAGGTCATGGTAGTGCCGTTTTTGGTATTTTTTATTTTTACTTTCGATAGCGCTAATACTTTAGAGCTATCCAGTTTGCTTTCATCCAGTAAACGTGCGGTGGCCAGCAATTCTTCCATACGGGCTATTTTAGCCTCATGGTGACCCTGTGCTTCCTTGGCTGCATCATATTCGGCATTTTCCGATAGATCGCCCTTATCGCGCGCCTCGGCTATCGCCTTGGCTATATTTGAGCGGCCGCTTGTTTTCAATTTTTGTAATTCTTCTTTTAACCTATCCAGGCCATCCCTGGTATAGTATGCTACCTCAGCCATAATCGCTAATATTAATTCTTTAGTTTATAAACAGATACCAAAAAAAACAGTCCCCCTGGTACAAGGAAGGACGGTTGACGCTTAAAAAACAAACAAGACTATGTGGGCACCCGCCTGCATAGTCTTGCGTCTTAGTAAAACGAAGATAAATGATTTAAGTTTGAATATCAAAATTTTTTGAGCGAATTAATTCCTCAGACGCTCCTATCACAAAGCCAGTTTTATTAGCTTTTCGGCCATCACCTCACTTAATTTTCGATAAGACTCGAAAGTCCAGCCGGCAACGTGCGGACTAAGCAATACCTTTTCCGATTGCTTTAACTCCTCAAACCATGACTGTTCGGCCAGCATCGGAAACTTTTCCTGTTCCAGGACGTCGAGACCAGCAGCAAGGATTTTTCCCTGTTTAATGGCTTTAAGTACCGCCTGGGTTTTTACCACATTGCCCCGCGAGGTATTGATGAAAAATATCGGCTTTTTAAAATGAAAAAGGTATTCATCGTCTACAAGTCCCCGGGTTTCGGAAGTTAGGGGAACATGCAGGCTTAGCACATCCGAATGCTTAACGATTTCTTCCATGCTTACCTCGCGTGCATACTGGTCGCTGAACCCCGTTTTGTATTTATCATAGGCGATGACACTAACGCCAAAACCCGATAGCTTTTGGGCAAAGCTGCTGCCCATGTGGCCGTAACCAATGATGCCTACGATTTTTCCTTTTAGTTCGATACCCCGGTTAGCTTCACGCGCCCAGCTTCCCTCGCGTATCTCGGCATCAGCACGTTGGAAGTTATTCATCAAACTCAGGAGCATACCGATGGCATGTTCACCAACGGCATCGCGGTTGCCTTCCGGCGCATTGATGAGGATGATCCCTTTTTGCGTGGCGTAGGCCTCGTCGATATTATCCATACCGGCACCCGAACGGCAAATGAATTGTAATTTGGTCGCTTTATCGATAACCGCTGGTGTCACCAAAAACTTCGACCGTATGGCCAGGCCCTCGTACTGGCCAATTATTTCATAGGCTTCTTCGGGTTTGATGCCGGGCCTGTAATCGCAGTGATAGCCATGGGCTTCCACCATTTCCATAAACAGGGGATGCAGGTCGTCGACTATGAGGATGTTTTTTTTCATGATCGGTTCTCTGTGATCTTATTTGTTAGCGCCACAAAATCAGCTACACTCAAGCGCTCGGCGCGCAGGTCCAGCAGAGGCTCTGTGGTCATTTTTTCTTTATTGATGAGGGATGAAACGGCATTGCGCAGCGTCTTCCTCCGTTGGTTGAAACCGGCCTTTACCACCTGCCAGAACAATTTTTCGTCGCAGGCAAGATCGGCAGTCTGGTTACGGGTTAAACGGATAACGGCCGATAACACTTTGGGCGGGGGGTTAAATACACCGGCCTTCACGGTAAACAAATATTCAACCTTATAATAGGCCTGCAAAAAAACACTCAGGATACCGTACTCCTTGCTGCCGGGTTTGGCTGCGCAGCGTTCGGCCACTTCTTTCTGAAACATGCCAACTACCTCAACCACCTGCTGGCGGTTATCGAGCACTTTAAATAGTATCTGCGAAGATATATTATACGGGAAGTTGCCGATGATACCGAAAGGCCGCTGAAATATTTTGCCGAAATCCATCTCCAGGAAATCATCATTAATTAGTCGCTCAGCCATTTGGGGGTATTTTTTCTGAAGAAACTCGTACGACTCGGTATCGATATCAATCAAAAAAGTTTGCAGATCGGTTCGCTGCAATAAAAAATCGGATAAGATGCCCATGCCGGGGCCCACCTCAAGCACTTCGCTGTAGCTGTTTTCGGCAGGGCGCAGACTGTTCACAATTTTGGCGGCGATATTTTTATCCGTCAGAAAGTGTTGCCCCAGATGTTTTTTTGCCCGTACCAGTGACATGCCCGATTCAAATATTTGCGCAAATTATACATATTTGTGCCAGTAACAGGTAAAATATTTTATTTGCATCTTTGTGGGTGGGGAGTGCGCAAGGCGGTTGGCGCATGGCGATCATGGATTCTAATGCCCATCGACCAGTGCCGAATGACTAAATAATCAAAAAATGAGCAGTAAACTAAAAATAGGTATCAGTATAGGTGATGTGAATGGTATAGGACTGGAAGTGATCATCAAAACACTGTCGGACCAGAAGATATTTGATTACTGCACGCCCATTGTTTATGGCCATACCAAGGTGGCTTCCTTTCATCGCAAATCTATTCCTGGCAACGAGCTTAATTTTTTTGTGATCAACAGCCCCTCACAGGTGCAGCACAACAAGGCTAACCTGATCAATTGCTGGGAAGAGGATGTAAAGATAGACTTGGGCGAAGTGAACGAAACAGGTGGTAAATATGCTTTTCTTTCGCTGCAGCGGGCGGTTGACGACCTGGTAGCCGGCGAAATTGATGCCCTGGTTACGGCCCCTATCAATAAAGATAATATACAGCGCGAGGATTTCAGATTCCCCGGACATACTGAATATTTGCAGGAACGCGCTGGCGCCAGCGAGGTGCTGATGTTTTTGGTGAGCGATGACTTGCACGTAGGCGTAGTTACCGGCCATATACCATTGGCTGAGGTGTCAAAATCTATTTCGTCTGAAAAGATATTGGCCAAACTGAAGCTGATGAACGAGAGTCTGAAAAAAGATTTCTGGATCCAAAAGCCAAGGATAGCCGTGTTGGGACTAAACCCCCATGCCGGCGACAATGGTTTGATAGGCAATGAAGAGCAGGAGATCATCTTACCTGCCATCAATGATGCACGTGCAGCCAATATTCTGGCTTTCGGGCCCTATGCAGCGGATGGCTTTTTTGGTAACGATTCCTACAAAAAATTTGATGCCGTGCTGGCCATGTACCACGACCAGGGCCTGATCCCCTTTAAGCAGATCGCCTTTGAATCGGGGGTAAATTATACGGCGGGGTTAAGCTTTGTACGTACCTCGCCCGACCACGGAACAGCATATGATATCGCAGGGAAGAACGAAGCGTCAGACGAATCCTTCCGCGAGGCGCTGTTTGCTGCGATCCACATCGTTAAACGCCGCCGCGAAACGGCCGAACTGACCGAAAATACGCTGGTTATTACCAAGCTGAGCCGGGACAGGGATTGATGTAAAATCGCTTAATGTTCACGTAAAATGCGTACCAGTGCGGTTAAAACGCTTTAAAAATGCCGTTTTAAGCCTAAAAACGCATCAAATTGGGCGCCCACATTTCCGGTTAATTTGAACAGTTTTTGTAAGTACCTTACCCTCAGCGGCTTAAGTGTTCAAAATACCCACGCCGACCGGAAATCGCAATTCCCTCATCACCAGTTACTTGCATCCCGAAATGCGCAAATATGCACGGTGACTATTTGCACCTGCTGTTAAAGTGCTCTTTTACAGCCTTTTAATTCCTCCGCCGATCGTGCATATTTTGCATCACCTAATTGCCTGATCTACAGCTGTATTTCCCGTCGAAATGCGCTTTTTGAGTGTAGGGGTGTACGGTGGTTTTTGTATTGGGTGGTTAGGGGTTGATTTTGAGGTGGTTGGGTGTTTTGCGACCGGGAATGGTGATGAAAGTTAATGTCCTGGGGGTTAGGAGGCCGCTCTATATGCTTAAGGCGGCATTTTTGGTGTATGGTGTAGTCAGATGCTACAGGCATAGTGGTCCGAAGTGGAACACTTCGGATAGCGGGATATGAGTTTTAGCAGTATTTCACCTGATATTTGATTTTATTTTGCCGGGAATAAAATTGGTAGTTCGTAACGTACACGTACCGGGTGCCCGCCTTGCATACCGGGATTCCATTTTGGCATCAGGCTGACTAATCTTATAGCTTCTTTATCGGCATCCTCAGAAAGACTTTTTGTGATTTTTATTTCAGACAAGCTACCGTCGGTTTCTACTACAAAAGACACCCTCACCTTTCCCTCATTGGCCCCGGCATTTTCATTTTTTGCTAAATACGCGTCGAATTTTTCAAAACCACCGGGAAAACTGGGTAAAACGTCGACAGGCATAAATTTTTTGCTGGTATCTTTTATAGCAGGCTTTGTGGTATCATTTGTTTGCGCCTTTGCGACGCCGACTGCTATTAAAAATAGCAGGACAAGTATCGATTTTTTCATCATTATTTAATTGGGTAGTCCTGAAATAGGTGGTCGAAAGTAATTAAAAAATTAATGATAAAAAAGCTCAAAAATCCACTAAATAGATTCGAGCTTTTTTGTTTGTATCCTTTCAGAATAGGTTTACAGTATTTTCCCTTCAGCCTCAAAAATCCTGTCTATCTAAATGAAATCCTGAAAATCGTGTTCAAAACAGGCACGAGTACACGGCCCGCCTACCATCCGCTGCATATTCGCAGCAGGTTAGACAGAAAAATAACCGGAATTTAAGGCCTTACGTTTTCTGCAATTGTATAAGTCTCCCCTGATAGGCCTGCCAATAATTTCGCCTGGTGGTTTCATCCAGAAAGGATGAATTTGTAAAACGCGCTACCGCTTCTGATTGGGAAAGCATCAACTGCATGGTATCGTTAAAGACCTTTTCAGCTATGCCTGCCTGTTCAGCCAAAACGCCGAATTGATGTGCTAACTTGCCCTGCGCCAAATTTTTAGGCAACAAGCCATCATCAAGCGCGAAATCCTGATCATTTATGTGAATGCGGCTATTTAATAAGTCATAGGCCGGGCTTAACCGGTAATCCCCCAAAGAGGTTTCCAGTAATGAAAAGTTTTTGAAATGGGCATCCCCGTTTGAAAATAAGTAATTAAATACCAGTACCTTAAATAGCTTTGGCGCCTCAAGTTTATAGGCCGGAACAAATTTCTGCAATAGCTGAAAAAGCTCCAGATAATTGCCGTTGTATTTATAATGTTCGCCATGCGTCTGCGGTGTCCTGCCTGCTAATGAAGCAAAATCGTCCTGTGCCATTTTACTTCCATCCGGTTTAAAATCGAAACGTTTGGTAATATAGGCTGGTGCGCCATTTTTGAAAAATATCAAGGCATTTTCAGCCGTTTCAATACCGTATACCTGGCGTGCGATCTGCATCGTCACGTGTTCGTTAGCCGGCATTTGATCAGGCTTTCTGCCCGCATTGGGAATGGGCTTCAAAATGTATCTTCCACGTTCGCCTTCATTGATCAGCCTTAATTTGTTTTTTTCAAGCAATATGGAAAATTTTTCCTGTACGCCGGAAATGGACATGCGCTTCCTGTTTTCATCAAATAATTCATCCGTTTCGGGATTTGTGGCCGGGGAATAGTACGGCAGGATATGGCTTACCTTTTTTCCATCAAATACGCGAACCTGGCAAGTACGGCTATACGTGTCATAACCGGGCGCTAATGTTCCGGGACAAAATGCTATATCAGATATACTCATTCGCTTTCTGTTTTATGGACGGTTACCGCACCAATGGTATCAGTTTTTGCAATTGTGGTCAGCAAACCAAAATAATCGTACCTGTCTAGCCTGTTCAGCTGGCATACGACCTGTTTGTTTGACCCCTCCGGCAGCATGTTGTAAAAAAACGGAAATAAATATTCCGAGCTGAACGCCTCATGGCGCTTTGGCAGCGTAAGGCTGATAGCCGGTTTACTGCTATCCTCAACCCATTCGGGCTGGTAGGTAAATGAAAACCAGCCTTCATCATCCTGTACCAGCAAACCCGCTAATTGGTCTTTAAATAATACTTCTGCCTTTCTCATGAGTTATTACGCGTCGCCTTTACTTTCAATGTTACTTCCAGCCCTAATGCATCGGCAAGTTTTTGCAGGGTGGTCAGGGTGGGGTTTCCCTTTCCGCTTTCAAATTGTTTAACCGTGCGCAGGCCAACTCCCGACAGCTCTGCAAGTGTTTCCTGCGTAACCAGCAAAGACTCGCGTCTTTGCTTTACCATAGCAATTAATTTCTTAAAGTGCATTATAGTGCTCTATTTAATACAAAAATAAGCAAACGCATTGCAAATAGCAACAGAAAGAGCAATATATTGCACTATTTGATATATAATCGGGTAACATCAATATTCCCTCTCTCTGCGCGCGTATGCACCGCCGGCTAAAGCGTTGCGTACCCATCTCAACTGCCGGACTTAAACCTCCACCAAACCTATTAGCCCCCATCGCTGCGTGCAGGATGGCAGCGGATACCTGCCTTTTTGAACACGATTTTCAGGATTGGTTTTTGAAAGACAGGATTTTTTTGGTTTGGCGGGAGTAGGCAAAGTTAACTGACCTGATCAAGGCGTGCCCCTCCGGGTCAGGCTGTACGCTTATACTGCACAAGCCTTAGCCGCCAAAAGGGTGCACCCTCCGCCCACCTTATTTGAATATTTTTTTCCACATTCGGTATTTTTCCCTACATTTGCGGGCTAATTATCGCTCATTGAAATCGCTTAAGACATATTCGATTCCGTATACCGGCCTGAAATTGGGCAGGCACGATTTCGAATTTGTGGTGGATAGTGCTTTTTTAGCCGGGTTTGAATATTCGCTGGTGAAGCAGGCCGACCTGCTTTGCAAGGTGGAACTGGAGAAACAGGAAACGTTACTGATCCTGAATTTTAACATTACCGGTACCATTGGCGCCACCTGTGATAAATGCCTTGCCGGTTATCCTTTTCAGGTAGCGATACAGGAACAGCAAATAGCCAAATTTGGTGAGCAGGAGGTTAATGAGGATGAAGAGATCATCATCCTGGGTAAAAATGATCACGAGATCAATATAGCCGGGCTGATCTATGAATATGTGAATGTAGCTGTTCCGTTGATATCGGTTTGCAGCGACGAGGGCAATTTTGCTTATTGTGATAAGGAAATGCTCGATCGGTTGAAGGCGCTTGCGCCCGATAACGATCAGAATGAAAAGAACGACCCCCGGTGGGACGTTTTGAAAAAGATTAAATGATATAATTTTAGGAAGTATGCCACATCCAAAACGGAAATTTTCAAAATCGAGAACAGCGAAACGCAGAACGCATTACAAAGCTGAGGCTCCTACTTTAACCACTTGCAAAGCTACCGGCGCAGTACATTTACCGCACAGAGCTTATACGGTTGACGGTAACCTGTATTACAACGGAAAGATCCTGATCGAAAACGCTCCATCGGCCTAAGTTATATTTTCTGAAATGAAGATTGGCTTGGATATCATGGGCGGTGATTTCGCCCCGAAGGCTGCAGTTTTGGGGGCAATTAAGGCCCATCAAACCCTGCCCGATAGTCAGAAGCTTGTGCTTATAGGCGACCGTGAGGTTGCTGAAACCATCCTTCAGGAAAATAACTACGATCCCGCTCATTTTGATTTCGTACATACCACCGAAGTGATCGGTATGGGCGAACACCCCGCCAAAGCTGTCGTAAAGAAACAGGATTCGAGCATATCGGTCGGGTTTCAGCTGCTCAAAGAGGGCAAAATAGACGCATTTTCTTCTGCCGGAAATACCGGTGCCATGCTGGTTGGTTCGGTACTGAGCGTAAAAACCATTGAAGGTGTTTTACGTCCTGCCATGTCAACCAATGTTCCTAAACTCTCTGGTGGTTTTGGTATCCTGCTTGATGTGGGCGCCAACGCCGATTGCAAGCCCGAATACCTGCTGCAATTTGGAATACTCGGCAGCCTATTTGCCGAGGCGGTTTACAACATTCCAAATCCGCGGGTGTCCCTGTTAAATATCGGCGAAGAGGAAGAAAAAGGAAATATACTTTGCCAGTCGGCTTATCCGCTGATGAAGGGCTGTTCAAAATTTAACTTTGTTGGCAATATTGAGGGACGCGATCTGTTCGGTGATATTGCCGATGTATTTGTAGCCGACGGTTTTACCGGGAACGTTGCCTTAAAAATGGCCGAATCATTTTATGTGATCTCGCTGAAAAAGAGAATAAACGACGAATTTTTTGCCCGCTTCAATTATGAGCAATACGGAGGCAGCCCCATCCTCGGTATCAATGCTCCGGTTGTAGTGGGTCATGGTATATCGAGCCCCGAAGCGATAAAAAACATGGTGCTCCTGTCGAGGGATATGGCACAAAGTGGCCTGATCGACAAATTAAAACAAGCATTTCAGTAAATCTACTTCTGTATAGATGAATAAAATTCATGCTGCTATTACTGCCGTCAATGGATACGTTCCGGAATATGTGTTAACCAATCACGAACTGGAAAGCATCGTAGATACCAACGACGAGTGGATCACCTCCCGCACAGGAATAAAAGAGCGGCGCATACTCAAAGGCGAAGGCCTGGCAACTTCAGATCTGGCTGTTCCGGCCGTTGAAGGCTTGCTCAAAAAACGCGGCATTACCGCCGATGAAATTGAACTGATTATTTTTTGCACCACAACGCCTGATATGCCTTTCCCGGCTACGGCGAATGTGCTGGCAGATAAAATAGGCGCGAAAAACGCCTGGGGTTACGACCTGCAGGCGGCTTGCTCGGGTTTTATTTTCGGCCTGGCAACGGGTGCGCAGTTCATTGAAAGCGGTAAGCATACCAAAGTATTGGTTGTGGGCGGCGATAAAATGTCATCGATTATCAATTATCAGGATCGTGCTACCTGTATCATTTTTGGTGATGGTTGCGGTGCCGTTTTGCTGGAGCCTAATACTGATGGTTATGGTGTGATCGATTCTGTTTTGAAAAGCGATGGGTCGGGGAGAGCATTTTTGCATCAAAAAGCAGGTGGCTCGTTAAAGCCGGCAACCCACGCAACCATTGATGCCAACGAGCATTTTGCTTACCAGGAAGGGCAGGCGGTATTTAAATTTGCGGTAACCAATATGGCCGATGTTGCGGCAGAGGTGATGGAGCGCAATAATTTAAACTCGGATGATATTGCCTGGCTGGTTCCGCACCAGGCCAATAAGCGCATCATTGATGCTACGGCAAACCGTACCGGTGTTAGTGCCGATAAGGTGATCATTAATATTGAGCGTTACGGTAACACGACCAACGGCACGATACCGCTGTGTCTTTGGGAATGGGAAGATAAATTTAAGAAAGGCGATAACCTGATTCTGGCTGCTTTTGGCGGCGGGTTTACCTGGGGTTCGATCTACTTGAAATGGGCTTATTAAAAGCTTATGCCACTAAGTGGGTATTTTAAAAAAATGTTTTGTTTATTTGTTGTCGCTAAGTATTAAACTTAAAACAAGCCTAAAAAATTAAAATTTGGCAGATTTGCATATTTGCATCCCTGCTTATAACTTAGATTAAATCATTATCCAAAACCAATTCCAAACTTATGGATATTAAACAGATTCAGGACCTGATTCGCTTCGTAGCAAAATCGGGGGTAAATGAAGTTTCGATCGAGCAAAACGATTTTAAGATCACGATAAAAACCAACCAGGCTCCTACCTACGTTACAGCGTCTGTCCCTGTTGAACCGGTTTACGCCCAGGCTCCGGTAGCAGCAGCTCAGGCTGCCGTACCAGCGGCAGAAGTACCGGCACCAGTTGCGGCAGGACCTGATATGTCAAAATTCATAACGATCAAGTCGCCAATGATTGGCACTTTCTATCGTTCGGCTTCGCCGGATAAACCACTTTTTGTAAATCCGGGTGATGAAATTAAAGAAGGACAGGTGCTTTGTATCATCGAGGCGATGAAATTATTCAACGAGATCGAGTCTGAGGTTTCGGGCCGTATTGTAAAAGTGCTGGTTGATAATGCATCACCAGTTGAGTACGATCAACCCTTATTTTTGGTTGAACCAGCGTAAATAATAATACCGGGTAACCAGTAGATTACGCTGATTTTTATCCTATGCAGGAGCTATTTTATTAATTGAATTAATCGTAGTGATCAAAAATGGAAACCGGCCAACTCCCAAAAGGAAAAGAAATGTTTAAGAAAATATTAATAGCAAACCGTGGCGAAATAGCCCTCCGCGTCATCCGTACGTGCAAGGAAATGGGCATCAAAACAGTAGCTGTATATTCAACGATAGATAGAGATAGTTTGCATGTGCGCTTTGCCGATGAGGCAGTGTGTATAGGGCCTCCGCCTAGTCGCGATTCCTATCTAAGTATCCCTAATATTATATCAGCAGCCGAAGTAACCAATGCCGATGCGATACATCCGGGCTATGGGTTTTTGTCGGAAAACGCCAAATTTTCGTCGATATGTGCTGATTACGGTATCAAGTTTATCGGGGCCACTGCCGATCAGATCAACGCCATGGGCGACAAGGCTTCGGCTAAGGCTACCATGAAGAAAGCGGGTGTGCCAACCATACCCGGTTCGGAAGGTTTGTTAACCGACGTAAAAGAAGGTATTGCCATTGCAAATAAAATAGGGTATCCCGTAATTTTAAAAGCTACCGCCGGTGGTGGTGGCAGGGGTATGCGTCAGGTTTGGAAAGACTCGGAATTTGAAGGCGCCTGGGATTCGGCCAGGGCCGAGTCGGCAGCTGCCTTTGGTAATGACGGACTTTACCTCGAAAAATACGTGGTTGATCCGCGTCACATCGAGATACAGGTTGTGGGCGACCAGTACGGCAAAGTTTGCCACCTTTCTGAACGCGATTGCTCGATACAACGCCGGCACCAGAAACTGGTGGAGGAATCGCCTTCGCCATTCATGACCGAGAAGCTGCGCAAAAAAATGGGCGATGCCGCTATCAAAGGCGCAAAAGCTGTAAAATATGAAGGGGCCGGTACGGTTGAGTTTTTGGTTGACAAGGATCGCAACTTCTACTTTATGGAGATGAATACCCGCATCCAGGTAGAACACCCGGTTACCGAAGAGGTGATCAATTTTGATTTGATCAAAGAACAGATCAAAGTTGCAGCAGGTATTCCGATATCGGGCAAAAACTACGAGCCAACGATGCATGCCATCGAGTGCCGGATCAATGCCGAGGACCCGGCGAATAATTTCCGCCCGGCACCGGGTAAGATCACTAATTTCCACTCACCGGGTGGCCACGGGGTACGCATAGATACGCATGTGTATTCGGGTTATGTGATCCCGCCAAATTATGATTCGATGATAGCCAAAGTAATTTGCGTGGCCCAAACCCGCGAGGAAGCTTTAAGCACCATGGAACGCGCCTTGAGCGAATTTGTGATAGAGGGTATCAAAACAACCATACCTTTCCATTTGCAATTGTTGAAGGATCCTAATTTCAGGGCAGGTAATTTTACCACAAAATTCATGGAATCTTTCGAATACAAGGTTTAAAATAGTGTAACAAAAAATTAAATCGTAAATAGCATGCTGAGCATTCAGGATGCTATTTACTTTAGAACGATGAGCAAGCTAGGTGATAAAATAATCAATTCCCTCAGAAGCAAAAGCAAAGAGCAGGTTCAGGAGGGCGAAATGTCGTTCTTTGAACACCTCGAAGCATTGCGCTGGCACCTGATCCGATCGGCTGCTGCTATCCTGCTTATTGCCATTTTTGCGTTTACTTTTTATAAAGAAATTTTTAAAGGGGTCATCTTTGCACCGGGCAGCTCCGATTTTTACACCTATCGCCTGCTGTGCGATTTCAGCCACTGGCTGCACGGTATGCTCCCGGCAATCAGCGCCGACGAATTTTGTGTAGCTCCATTCCAGGTGAAACTGATCAGTACCGAACTGGCGGGGCAGTTTACCTTGCAGATCAATTCTGCGATCATCATCGGCATTACCATCGGTATGCCTTACCTATTATTTGAGATCTGGCGTTTCATCAGGCCGGCGCTTCACCAGAAAGAACGCAGAGCCGCAAGTGGATTCGTGTTTTATTCCTCGTTCTTATTTGCATTGGGTGTTATGTTCGGCTATTTTATTGTGACGCCCCTTGCGGTTAAGTTTTTGGCGACCTATTCTGTAAGTGACAGTATTAATAACCTGTTCAGTATAGATTCTTACATGTCGACCGTAACGATGTTGACACTGGCTTCAGGTTTAGCCTTTCAGTTGCCTATCATCGTTTATATCCTGGCCTATATCGGTCTCCTTACGCCTAAATTTATGCGCCGTACCCGGCGTTATGCGGTGGTGATCATTCTAATACTCGCTGCGTTTATTACGCCAACGCCCGATGCTTTAACTATGATTGTAGTAGCTATACCGCTGCTGCTTTTATATGAGCTCAGTATTGTTGTTGCGGCAGTAGTAGAGAAACGCAGGATGAAGAAAGATGCTGAGTTTATGAACTCCTGATCGTAAGCGCTTTCTAACAAATTCTTTACCTTCGTAGCTTAACTATTATCCTAAATTTGAGCGATGAATTCATTAAAAATTGCCATAGGCTCGGACCATGCTGGTTTTGACTATAAAGAAGCTATTGCCGACTGGCTTGCTGATGCAGATTTAAAAGATTTTGGCACCTATTCTGCCGATTCTGTTGATTATCCTGATTTTGCACACCCGGTAGCCAGCGCCGTGGAAAGCGGTGATTTTGACTTTGGCATATTGGTTTGCGGAAGCGCCAATGGCGTGGCCATTACTGCCAACAAGCACCAGGGCATCCGCGCTGCCATTTGCTGGACCGAGGAATTGGCGGCTTTGGCCAGGCAGCATAATAATGCCAACATTGTATGTATCCCGGCCCGGTTTATTTCGATAGAATTGGCAGAAAAGATAGTAGGCACTTTCCTGGAAACCGACTTCGAGGGGGGCAGGCACGCCAACCGGGTAAATAAAATGGCTTGCTGACAGAAATAAAAACGATTAATGTCGTATCCGAACAAAATTCTCAATTAATAACGCAAATACATGAAAAAGATCTATTTAGGAATGATGGCGCTTGTAATAGGAACCTATGCCAGCGCCCAAAAGCCGACTGACCCCGACAAATATGCGCAGTTGATTACCGCTGCGGATGCCCAACAGCACCTGAACATTCTGGCATCCGATGCCTATGAAGGCCGCGAAACAGGCAAACCCGGTGCCGACAAAGCAGCGCATTATATTGAAGCAGAGTTCAAACACCTGGGTTTGCAGGCGCCGGTAAACGGATCTTATTTTCTGGATGTGCCTTTGGTTGAAAACAAGCTTAATATTTCTCTTTCTGCCAATGGGCAGGACCTGGCAAACGGTAAAGACTTTTTTGCCGGCAGAGGAAATATTGGTGATAAAGCGATCAATGCAAATGAAATTGTTTTTGTTGGCTATGGTACCGATGCCGAAATAGGCAGTACCGATCTGTCCGGCAAAGTATTAGTTTGGGTAAACGAAGATAAACCGGAAGCGGGTAAAACCCCTAATACAAGCTACCGGATGACAGCTGCCCGTACGGCGGTTCTAAAAAATCTGCAAAGCAAAGGCCCTGCGCTGATACTGGCTGCTAACGGAGATGTTGCCGGTCTGCTGCAACGCATGGGCAGCTCGATCCTGGGTGGACGCTTAAGTATTAAGACTGATGCTGCAAAGCCTGTTGTAAATAGTACTACTGCGCCGGTTTTGAATATCACTACTGATGCGGCCGACCAACTACTAAAACCAACAGGAAAGTCTTATGCTGACCTGAAAACCAGTTCGGCTCAAACGGTTGCAATAAGCGTAAAAGCAGCTTTTCAAAGCGAGCAAAAAGACGTAAAAGCAGTTGATGTGCTGGGATTCCTTCCTGGTACCGATTTGAAAGATGAAGTGCTGGTTTTTTCGGCCCATTATGATCATATCGGATTAAATGCTAACGGCCCCGATAAGGTTAACAATGGCGCTGATGATGATGGATCAGGAACAACTGCAATTTTGGAAATTGCCAAAGCGTTTGCTAAAGCAAAGAAAGATGGTCACGGACCACGCCGCAGTATTCTTTTCCTGGGTAACGTAGGTGAAGAAAAAGGCTTACTTGGATCAGAATATTATACCGATCATCCGGTATTTCCGTTAGCTAATACGATAACCGACCTGAATATCGACATGATCGGGCGGGTTGGATTTGACTATATCGGCAAACCCGATTCAGCTAACTATGTATATGTTATCGGCTCGGCTATGCTGAGTAAGGAATTGCACCAGGTGAATGAAGAGGCCAATAATAAATACACCCATATCGACATGGATTACAAGTATGATGACCCGAACGATCCTAACCGTTTCTATTACCGTTCAGATCATTACAACTTTGCCAAACATGGTGTGCCGATCATTTTTTATTTTAACGGGGTTCATGCCGATTACCATCAACCGGGTGATGAGGTAAGCAAGATCAATTTCCCTTTGCTGGCTAAACGTGCACAGCTGGTATTTTATACCGGTTGGGACCTTGCTAACCGGGATAAAAGACCGGCTTTGGATGCTCCTGCAAAATAGTTTAGGGCTTGATAAAGCAGAACTAAGTTGATTGGTTTATTTGTTTCGCATCCGGCGAAATTCGTAAAACCAGTCGATTCATAGCAACACTTACGAAGTTTTTAAAACTTCGTAAGTGTTTATTAACTTCGCAATATGTCTGAACATGCGGAAGAGTTTTTGATTGCCTCTGAGAATAAGGCCTTTGACCACGAACATCGCCGTATTATTAATTATAATATCGGTAAATATGATGCGGCTGTAAATAAGGGCTTGTCTAAATTGGTCAACCTCGACAACGCCAAGAAAAAGGGGCACGTGATTAAGTGGCGGGTGATGGAGAACCTGGACAAATACCTGCCCGAGTTTGAATCCAATTTTCAACGCCGGGGCGGCAAAGTAATCTGGGCCAATGATGCCGAAGAAGCTAATCGCGAGATACTCAACATCATCCAAAAGGCGGGGGCCAAAACTGTTGTCAAGTCGAAATCAATGGTGACGGAGGAGATTCAATTAAACGAATTTCTCGAGGCCAACCATATCGAATCGCTGGAAACCGATCTGGGCGAATATATTGTTCAATTGCTGGGTCAGCGCCCTTATCATATTGTTACCCCGGCAATGCACCTTTCAAAAGAAGACATAGCCAAACTGTTTAACGAAAAGTTTGGAACCCCGATTGATGCTACCCCCGAACAATTGACCGCCAAAGCACGTGAGCTGCTCCGCGACAAATATGTGCAGGCTGATGTAGGTATTACCGGCGCAAACTTTTTATTGGCCGATACCGGCAGTATTGCTGTAACTGAGAATGAAGGTAACGCCCGTTTAAGCATCAGTTTCCCTAAAATACATATCGCTGTGGTGGGCATAGAAAAAATTATCCCTTCCATAGCCGATCTCGATCTTTTCTGGCCCATGCTTTCAACCCATGGTACAGGCCAAAACTTAACAGTTTACAACACTATTTTAAGCGGTCCGAGGCAAGCCAATGAAAGCGATGGCCCCGATGAAATGTACGTAGTGCTGCTGGACAACGGCCGCACCAACCTGTTAGCGCAAAAAGATCAGCGGCAGGGCTTGTATTGCATCCGCTGTGGGGCCTGCCTGAATGCTTGTCCGGTTTATAAAAATATTGGGGGTCACACTTATGAAACAACCTATAGTGGGCCTATCGGCTCTATCATTACCCCGCATTTGCAGGGAATGGAAGAGTTTAAACACCTGAGCTATGCCTCAAGCCTATGTGGTAAGTGTACGGAGGTATGCCCGGTTAAGATCGATATACACAAAATGTTATTACTCAACCGCCGCGATGCCGTAAAGCAGCAGGTTGTAACCAAAAAAGAAGAATGGGCCTGGGCCATCTGGAAAAAAGGTATGCTGAGCCGAAAAATGATGGATTTTTTCAGCGGAAAAACCAAAAACTTCTTTCTTCGCACGTTTTTCAAGAAAACCTGGGGTCACCTGCGCGAAATGCCGGTTGTGGCGGATAAATCATTTAGTAAAGAGTGGGCGGAACGCGCTGAGACGGATAAATCCGTGTGAGTCTGGAAGTCCGGAAGCGTATTTTTTGACAATACACTTAGAAAAAATGCATAAGCAATTATCCCCAATAGAAATCTGTGAAATAAGGTTAATCAGTATAAATCTGTGATTCTAAAAAGGATAGTCCGAAATTCCGGAACCGTCAATCTTTCGGACTTCCCGACTTCAAGACTATTTAGTGTTTATTCCCGAAGCCAAACTCTTTGTAAGTATTCGGCATTTCGTTGTTGCTGTTAAATGCAAAAGAGAAACTGGTAATCCAGGTATCATAATCGGCACTTTTGTCTTTACCAATTTCCATGTGCAGTGAGCGAAGCAGATAAATACCTTCGCGGCTCAGTTTAAAATAGATCTGACCTGTTTTGTCTGAATTCAGCTTTTGGGCAAACACATTACCACCTATTGATTTGATGTACAAGAATACCGACGCATTGGCAATAGGTTTTCCCCTGAAAGTAACCAGGGCAATAATATCGTCGCCATAGTTGCCTTTGTAAGGATTATCTTTTAAAGTGATCTCGTATTCCTGGTCGACGCTTTTGTCAAAGTCGTTGCCGCTATTTTTTTCAACCTCCACCAATGTTTTCAAGCTCCAGGTATACCGTTCGCGGAAACTGTCTTTGCTTCCGTTTTTGGCTTTCTCCGAAAATTGCGTTAAACCTTCATCATCCAGTATCTTCAAAAAATCATCGCGGTCCACATCATCTATTACCGGTTTCCGGGTAATGTCGATCAGGTTGAGGCCTTCTTTTTCGAGCGGTAATTTGGCAATAGTGTCGCCCGCTTTCGTTGATACATTAAAAGCGTTCTTTTTTGATCCGAAATGAAGGATAAATTTTTCAGATTTGGTAGGGTCAAACCCTAATTCGTCCTGTTTCAGGAATTGGTTAGCACTAATAAGATGCAGGAAAAGTACGTTTCCTTTATGTAAATAAAAGTTCTCGGGTACCAGCACCTGATCCTGGGCGCTGGCTTGCGATCCAATTAAAAAAAACAGGCCCAAAAAAGTTAAATAGATATATTTCATAGATGCAGGATATATTCCCCAAACATACAAAGTTTTAAAAACTTCAGTAGTTTCGTGGTATGATTTTCGAACGTAAAAACGTTGATAACGACAAATTAGTGTCTTTTTACAAGGCTTTGTTGTGGCCACGCATGATTGAAGAGAAAATGCTTATCCTGTTACGTCAGGGTAGGATTGGCAAATGGTTCTCGGGTATTGGGCAGGAAGCGATAGCCGTGGGCAGTACTTTAGCTATGCAGCCTTATGAATATATCCTTCCTATGCATCGTAATCTTGGTGTATTTACTACGCGCGACATTCCCTTGTCGCGTCTGATGGCCCAGTGGCAGGGCAAAGCTTCGGGCTTTACCAAAGGGCGCGACCGTTCATTTCACTTCGGTACCCAGGAGTTTAAGATCATTGGTATGATATCGCACCTCGGGCCGCAAATGGCACTGGCTGATGGTATAGCACTGGCTGATCTGTTAAGCAAAAAAAAGCGGGCTACATTGGTGTTCACTGGTGAAGGCGGTACGAGCGAGGGCGACTTTCATGAAGCCTTGAATGTGGCATCGGTTTGGAATCTCCCGGTTATTTTCCTCATCGAAAATAATGGTTACGGACTATCCACCCCTGTCAATGAACAATACCATTGCGCAAAGCTGAGTGATCGCGCGCTGGGTTACGGTATTCAAGGGCGCACCATCGATGGCAATAACATACTTGAAGTTTTTCATACCATCAGCGAGATCGCAAGTGATATCAGGCAAAATCCGCGACCGGTTTTATTGGAATGTATGACCTTCAGGATGCGGGGACATGAGGAAGCTTCGGGAACCAAATACGTTCCGCAGCATTTATTTGACGAATGGAAAGAAAAGGACCCCATAGCCAATTTTGAGCAATTTTTGTTGGATGAGGGAGCGCTGACGCCGGAAAAGATAGAGGTAATCAGAAGGGGATATACTACTTTGATAGATATCGAAATAGAAAAGGTTTTCAGTGAGCCCGAAATCGTACCAGATGCCGCAACTGAAATTGCCGATATGTACAAACCTTACCATGGTGCAACTTCACAACCTTCCAGCCAAACAACAAACAAACGCTATATAGATGCCATCAGCGATGCTTTACGGCAGGGCATGAAAAAGTACGATAACCTGGTACTGATGGGGCAGGATATTGCGGAATACGGCGGCGCCTTTAAAATTACGCAGGGCTTTGTTGAAGAATTTGGTGCTGAGCGGGTTCGGAATACACCGATTTGTGAGTCGGGTATCGTAGGGGCAGCAATGGGGCTTTCGATCAATGGCTATAAATCAGTTGTTGAAATGCAGTTTGCCGATTTTGTGACCTGCGCATTCAACCAGGTGATCAACAACCTGGCCAAGACCCATTACCGCTGGGCTGAAAATGTTGACGTGGTGTTACGCATGCCAACGGGTGCCGGTACCGGTGCCGGACCCTTCCATTCGCAAAGTAACGAGGCCTGGTTCACCAAAACACCCGGATTAAAAGTCGTTTATCCAGCCTTCCCATCGGATGCCAAAGGTTTGTTGCTGGCTGCCATTGAGGACCCTAACCCGGTAATCTATTTCGAACATAAATACCTTTACCGCAGCATCAGCGAGGATATAGCCGACGATGAATATACCATCGAGATAGGCAAGGCACGCATTGTAAAAGAAGGAACTCAGGGCAGCATCATTACCTACGGTTTAGGTGTACACTGGGCCATCGAATACGCAAATCAACATCCTGAAGAATCCATTGAGATCATCGACCTGCGCAGTTTGCAACCCTGGGATAAAGCAGCGGTAGAAGCCAGTGTCAAAAAAACCGGTCGCGTTTTGATCCTGCATGAAGATACCCTTACCAATGGTTTTGGCGGCGAAATAGCAGCGCACCTGGCCGAACATTGCTTTAGCGCATTAGATGCACCCATTATGCGCTGCGCCAGCATGGATACCGCTATTCCGATGAATAAGAGTTTGGAAGACCAGTTTTTGGCCAAGGCGAGATTGGGGGAGATGATGGATAAATTGTTGAAATACTGATGCCTGATTTGTATATCATAGCAGGCTGTAATGGTGCGGAAACGGCCCCCTGCGATACCTTACCCTGCTTTGCAGGGGAAGGAGGAGGTTGGGGTCAGGATATGCAAAAGCAAAGCCTAACTCCGCTTCCCCTTTTTTCATCTCCGCATTCACCCCTCCGCATTCCGCATTCTTTCATCCCTCCACCAATTCCACCTCAGCAACGGGGCTAAACAAATAGATCCTGCGGGTAGCTATTTCGGTACATTTAAAGCGTTTGCGTAATTGCTCGTCCTTGCGGAAAATACGCCCGTTTTTTAGTTTGAACAGCGATTTCATCGGAACTTTATCTACCGTTAAATGGGCAGGTTTTGGCGGGTCATAGGCCCGGAGTGTTTTGTATAAATTTAAGTCGGAACAACTGGAGGCGGCGGGGTTATTCAAATAACTGACGATAGCCCTTTTAACGTCGTATGGAAAAATATCCTGTTCGAAAAAAGGCTGCATCATTTTTTTAAAATTGGCTTTCCATTCGGCACCGTGGGGTTTGGCTTTGTGTTTGTGTTCGTTCCAGGTATGCAGGTGGGCAAACTCATGCACGGTTGTTACAAGGAAGGCGTAGGCATTCAGGTCGTAGTTGACAGAAATACGGTGACCGTTGCCGCCATGCGGTGGCCTGTAATCGCCAAATTTGCTGTTACGGTTGCGGGAGATCTTAAAATCGCACTTAAAATAATCGATCCACCGGGCAATGAGCGGGGCCGCCGCCGGTGGAACATACATCGCTAATACTTTTACCTTATCCAAATTTACCTCGACTCAAATATAAGCTTTAGCGGTTTTATTGGATAAAGTTCCTGTTATTTTCTGCCAGTTGTTTTTCCATTCCCAGGCGGTCGGGCTGGATCCAGTATTCAACAATCTTGCCGCCCGCAACACGATAGACAGCACTTCCTATTTCTACCAAAGGTAGTCCGGTTGGTTGATACTGACCAATGGCAGCGAGGTGTTTTCCGCTTTGTTCCCACCTGGCATAGGCCTTGTCGCCGTTTACGATCAGTTCGGTGATCTCGAAAGAAAAGACTCCGAAGAGGGTAAGAAATTCTTCGATATGTTCCTGGTAGTTTTTGGGTGTTCTGCGTACGATTTCTTGTTTTTCGGCATTCAGTTGATGGGCGATAACCGTATCCGCCAAAAACTCTCCAGCGCGGGCCGGTTCTTTACCAGACCTTACAATCTCTAAAAAATCGCGAACCAATGTTTCGGTTTGTGCTGTGGAACTCATGAATGCAATTTAACGACTATTTCAATAAATGATAAGTAATAAAGCTGGCCACGTAAGCCAACACCGTCATATAGGCAAATTGGGCAGCCGGCCAGCGCCAGTCTTTTGTTTCACGATATACTACGGCAACTGTACTGGCGCATTGCATGGCAAAGGCGTAGAACATCATCAGCGAAAATGCTACCGCGGCCGTAAATACAGGGCTGCCATCCGGATTTTTTGCGGTGCCCATTTTCTGCTGTACGGATTCCATTTTTTCGGCATTGCCATCAACGCTATAAATGGTAGCCATGGTGCCTACAAATACTTCGCGGGCCGCAAATGAGGTAATCAGCGCGATACCGATTTTCCAGTCGAAGCCCAATGGTTTAATTACCGGCGCAATAGCATGACCCAACATGCCCGCGTAGGAGTTCTCCAGTTTTTCTGAAGCGATGGTACGTTGCAGGTCATCAGATTGCTGATGTTGTGTATATTGAGGCTGCTGATATTTTAGCTCTATTTGTTTGAAACGGTCGCCCGGACCGAAGGAAGCCAACACCCATAAAATTACGGATACAGCGATGATCACCTTACCGGCCTGCAATACAAATGCACCCGAACGTTCGTACATCGTCAGGCCAACATTTTTCCAGCGCGGCATCCGGTAAACCGGTAGTTCCATGATAAAATAACCGCGCTCGCGCGATTTCAGGATATACTTCATCACAAAGGCTACGGTAACAGCCGAAATTAAGCTGAACAGGTACATCCCGGTAAGCGCTAAACCCTGCAGGTTAAATATCCACCATACGTTTCGGTTCGGAACAACCAAGGCTATAAGCAGGGTATACACAGGTAATCTTGCCGAACAGGTAACCAATGGGGTAACCATAATAGTGATCATCCGGTCTTTCCAGTTCTCGATGTTGCGGGTACTCATGATGGATGGCACAGCGCAGGCAAAACCCCCGATAAGCGGCACAACCGACTTGCCATTGAGCCCCACTTTGCGCATGATACGGTCCATCATAAAGGTGACGCGCGACATATAGCCCGTATCTTCAAGTATCGATATAAATCCAAAAAGTATAGCGATTTGCGGTATAAATACCATCACTCCGCTCAGGCCGCCCATCACGCCATCGACCAGTAAACTGGTTAGCGGGCCCGATGGCAATATGTGGTGTAAGGATGATTGTGCCCAAACAAATAAATCGCCGATGAGCTTCATCGGGTAGGCCGACCAGGCAAATATCGACTGGAAGATAAACATCAAAATGCCCAGAAATAATACAAATCCGAAGATCTTGTGGGTCAATACCCTGTCTATTTTGTTGCTGATGGTTTGATCCTGGGCGGTTTCCTTTTTAGTGACCGTATCATACAACAGGTCGTTGATGTAATTGTACCGCGCTATGGTTTCTGATGCCTGTGCTTTTTGCGAGTGGAAGTTGAACTCATGCTCAAGTTCTTCGATTCGTTCACTTTGTTGGGGTGTGAGAAAATCCAGCGTTTCGTGCTGGTGTGCCAGCTGCAGCGCGAAATAAGGGTTATCAACTTGTATATCTTCCTCTATCTGCGCGATAAGTTGCGGCGCAAGAGCTTCAACATCTATGGTATCCTGTTGCAAAGGTACCTTATTGGCAAAAGCGATCGCAGCCTTTAGCTTGTCAATACCCTCGCCTTTGCGGGCTGAAATAGGAATAACCGGAACACCGAGTTTTTGGGCGATCAAATTAACATCGATAGAGATTTCGGCTTTTTGGGCCATGTCCATCATATTAAGCGCAAGAACAACCGGCACCTTCAGGTCGGCAACCTGAGTATAAAGGAGTAAATTTCGTTTAAGGTTTGAAGCATCAACGATGACAACAACCAGATCGGGTTTTAGGAGGTTTGTGCGGTCGGCTAAAATGGAAAAAACGATCGATTCGTCGCGACTTTTAGGGTACAGGCTATAGGTTCCGGGTAAGTCGATGATTTGAGCCCTTCGTCCGTCAGGCAGTTCGCAAACACCCGTTTTTTTGTCGACTGTAACACCCGGAAAATTGCCAATTTTTTGATTAAGGCCAGTCAGAACGTTAAAAAGCGTCGATTTACCGGTGTTGGGGTTTCCTACAAGCGCAACTTTGATGTCAGTATCCACGAGTTAACAAAACTACTGCAGGATAATAGTTGATGCTTCTCTTTTACGCAAACTTAACTGGTAGCCGGATACGTGGATAGCGATAGGGTCGCCGAGCGGGGCGATTCGTGAGACCCGTACTTCTTCGCCGGGCAGACAGCCCATTTCCATCAATTTTACTGACATTTCAAGATCAGTAAATTCTTTCACAATACCCGTTTCACCTACTGCTAGTTGCGAGAGTCTCATTATTATGCTGCTTAAATGCGCAACAAATGTAGCCCTTATTTATATTAAATCCAAATAAGCAAAAATGACCTTCATCACATTTTGCCCACTTTTTACCTTTAAATGTATTGTAAATGGGTAATAGAACGGTCGACAGGGATGTTTTTACTAAAATGGGGGCAACCACAGTCTTTTTTAAAGATGCCGCAGGATGAAAAACCTGCCAAAGCGATCGCTGCTATCACGTATTTAATGTTTTTCATGGCCTAAAGCTCTTCCTATAATCAATATACTGAATGATGCCATACTGGCTCCAATTCCATCAGAAAAAAAATCACCCCATTCGCCGCTGCGCCAGGTAAAAACGGTCAGCTGAAGTATTTCTATTAAACCGCCGTAGGCAGTCGCAAGCAGGGTAATAATTATTGCAGCATTATACGAAAGGAACTTAACTTTTTGTTGCCTGATGAAGCCATTTATGCAAAAAACCACCAAAACAAAAAACAGGCCGCAATGCGTCACCTTATCAAAACCCGTAAAGAAAATGGACGAATGCCCGATACTGCCTAAATTTACGGCGCAAA
>CAIPPO010000055.1 GCA_903866915.1 uncultured Mucilaginibacter sp.
ACCTGTAGGGAATCGAGTTTATGATATTTTTTCCCAGCTTAGCCCTGAGTTTTTGGTTTGTAAAGCAAGCTGCAATACCTGGTTTTCAGGTAAACTTAATTGCGGGTCACGGGCAAAGATATCCTGAACACTATTCCGTGCCAGGATCAATAGTTGTTGATCTGCAACAAGGTCGGCCACTTTCAGATCTGTAATGCCACTCTGTTGCGTTCCCTCAATATTTCCGGGACCACGTAATTGAAGGTCGATCTCAGATATCTCGAAACCGTTATTGGTTCTTACCATAGTATCAAGTCGGATTTTGCCATCGTAGCTGAGCTTATGCGAGCTCATTAAAATACAATAGGACTGGTCGGCACCCCGACCCACACGCCCTCGCAACTGATGTAATTGCGACAGACCGAATCTTTCAGCATTTTCGATGATCATCACAGAAGCATTCGGTATATTAACACCTACCTCTATAACGGTTGTTGCCACCATAATTTGTGTTTCGTGTTTCACAAATCGCTGCATCTCAAATTCTTTGTCTTTTGCAGGCATTTTTCCATGCACTATACTTACCTGGTAATCTGGTATCGGGAATTCGCGTCGGATAACTTCGATGCCTTCCTCCAGGTTTTTCAGGTCGAGCTTCTCGCTTTCCTGGATGAGCGGATAAACCACATAGATCTGCCTTCCCCTGCCGATCTCCTGTTTCATAAAGCCGAACGTCCGCAGGCGTTGATTTTCAAAATAATGCAAGGTTTCTATGGGTTTGCGGCCCGCGGGCAATTCGTCGATAACAGAAATATCCAGGTCGCCATAAAGTGTCATCGCCAAAGTACGTGGAATAGGAGTTGCAGTCATTACCAGGATATGCGGAGGAATGGTATTTTTTCGCCATAGCTTTGCGCGCTGCTCTACACCAAAGCGATGCTGCTCATCAATAACAACGAAGCCCAGGTTTTGGAACTGTACAGCATCTTCTATCAGGGCATGCGTACCCACCAGTATTTTAAGTTCCCCATTTTGCAACTGTTGATGTAGTACGCTCCTGGTTTTTTTAGGAGTAGAACCTGTCAATAATCCAATTTCCAAAAAATTATCGCCCAACAGTGCTTTAATTGTTTGATAGTGCTGATTAGCTAATATTTCTGTTGGCGCCATCATGCAGGTTTGGAAGCCGTTATCGATAGCGATGAGCATACTCATCAATGCAACAACGGTTTTTCCGCTACCTACATCTCCTTGCAAGAGTCGGTTCATCTGTACGCCCCGCTGAGTATCCTGCCGGATTTCTTTAAGGACTTTTTTTTGAGCGCCGGTAAGTTCAAATGGTAGTTTCTCCTGATAGAATGTGTTGAAACATTCGCCGACATTTACAAATACCTGCCCCTTAAATTTTTGTACCCGAAGCAGCTTGTTTTTCAGTAATTTAAGCTGAAGTAGAAATAATTCTTCAAATTTTAAACGTCGTTCTGCTTCATTTAATTTAGTTGCATCATCCGGGAAATGAATGTTTCTGTAGGCATCAGCCCTGCCCATAAGTTTAAACTGGCTGATGATGTATGCAGGCAGATTTTCTTCAATATCTGATCCGTGCTGGTCGAGCAACCCCACCATGAGTTTTTGAATACCCTTGCTGTCAAGCGAAAACTGTTTAAGTTTTTCTGTAGAGCTATAAACCGGCTGTAAGGTTAAATTTCCCCGCTGGTTTAATGCAGCAGGATTGTAAAGCTCCATCTCGGGGTGTGCCATTTGTGGCTTTCCGTTAAACAGGCCAGGTTTGCCGAATAGCACATACACTTTACCAACTGACAAGTATTTTTCTATCCATTTGATCCCTTGAAACCATACCAGTTCAATTATACCGGTATCATCTTTCGCCAGCGCTACTAATCTACGACTATGTTTTTCGCCTAATACCTCCAAATGACTAAGACGAGCCAATACTTGAACATAGGGAAGATCGGGTTGAATTTCGTTGATCTTGTAAAATCGTGTTCTGTCGATATGCCTGAAAGGAAAATGCCTTAACAGGTCGAAGAAATATGCTATCCCTAATTCCTTTTTTAAAACGTCGGCTCTAGTGGTACCAACGCCCTTTAAATATTCGATCGGAGTTTGGAATGCCTGGTTCAACGAGAATTTTCAGGATAAAGTAGCGATAACGGAAATTTCAACATTGACGTTTTTGGGGAGTGCCGCTACCTGAACGGTCTCGCGTGCCGGAAAATGTGCGTTAAAATAGCTTCCATATATTTCATTCACCTGTGCAAACGATTGCATATCGGTCAGGAAAATGGTAGTCTTAACTATATTGTCGAAGGTGATACCTGTTTCAATGAGTATGGCTTTTAGATTTTCCATCACTTGTCGGGCTTCGTCCCTGATGCCGGTAGTAACTATGGTGCCCGTTTCAGGGTCAGCGGGAATCTGTCCTGACACGAACAAAAATCCATTAACGGCTACAGCCTGACTATACGGCCCTATAGGAGCCGGAGAATGAATGGTATTTATTATTTTCTTCATCGCGTTTATATCGGTCGGATAGGTAAGTTGTGAGTTAATTTTGTATTGTTATTTAGAAATACTCCTCAAAGATATATTACCAATCACCTGGTTTTAAAAATCAGGGTTTTGATCAAATAAAATATAATACCTCCTATAAATATAACAATAGCGATTGCATTAATGGCATGCATCACCCTCAAGTTAAAGCTGGTTGGCCTGTTCGGGTCCTTTTTCCTGAAAAAATACATGAACAAATTTAATAAAAAAAAAGAAGGCTTCCCGAAACCGGGAAGCCTTCAACATATTTGTTTTTTGTCAAATTATTTTACTTTGAACTCAACGCGA
>CAIPPO010000056.1 GCA_903866915.1 uncultured Mucilaginibacter sp.
CGTCATGGCGAGGAACGAAGCCATCTCCAAACTTTGCCAGTCAACGGACCCTTGCTTTCGTTCAAAGACGATAAATTGGGAAATTGATTTGCAAGGCGGGAGATGGCTTCGTTCCTCGCCATGACGTGGTGGGGGGTTTTTGTTTTTGTTTATTTGGATTTGTAATCCGGACCAAGATATCTATATCAAAGCGTCATGGCGAGGAACGAAGCCATCTCCAAACTTTGCCAGTCAACGAACCCTTGCTTTCGTTCAAAGACGATGTGCCGGGAAATTGATTTGCATGGCGGGTCCCGCAGCAGCGGAAGCATTCCTCGCCATGACGTGGTGGGTTTAGCCTTCTCTTTGCTTATCCTTCCCCATGCCCTTGCTCATGCAATTCTTCCTGCCTGAACAGTTTGGCACTGAAATAGTCGAGGTTCATGCCGGCGATATTGGTTAGTTTAATTTCTTTAGGGCATTCAGCTTCGCAGGCGCCGGTATTGGTACAGCTGCCAAACCCTTCGGCATCCATCTGGGCCACCATCGATTGTACCCGGCGGTAACGCTCGGGCTGGCCTTGTGGTAACAAGCTAAACTGTTTGATCTTGGCCGAAACAAAAAGCATGGCTGAAGCATTTTTACAGGCGGCCACACAGGCGCCACAACCGATACAGGTTGCCGAGTTGAAGGCCTCATCGGCGATCACTTTAGGGATTGCAATCTCGTTGGCATCAGGCACACCACCGGTATTAACCGATACATAGCCGCCAGCCTGTTGTATCCTGTCAAATGCTGAGCGGTCTACCGCAAGGTCTTTAATGATAGGGAAAGCACCTGCGCGCCAAGGTTCGATGGTTACAGTCTCACCATCGTGGAAGGTACGCATGTGCAACTGACAGGTAGTGATCGCGCGTTTTGGTCCGTGCGGATGCCCATTGATATACAACGAACACATACCGCAAATACCTTCGCGGCAATCATGATCAAAGTGTATCGGGTCCTCGCCCTTGTGGATCAAACTTTCATTAACTACGTCCAACATTTCCAGGAACGACATATCAGGCGAAATACCTTCCGCTTTGTAGTTCACGAATTTACCCGCAGTTTGCGCATTTTTCTGGCGCCATACTTTCAGCGTCAGGTTCATGTTTCCGTTACTCATTCTTTTTTAGATTTGAGATGATTGAGTTGGATTGGGTTGATTTGGTTAGATTGGGTTGATTGAGTTAGATTGGGTTGATTGAGTTAGATTAGGTTGATTGAGTCAGTAGTTAAAATTCCAACTTACTCAACCATTCAACTTACTCAACCATTCAACTTACTCAACCATTCAACTTACTTAACCCATTCAACTCAATCAACCATTCAACTTATTTATAGCTTCTTTGCGTTAAATGTACATTTTCAAATACCAGTTCTTCCTTATGCAATACTTCGGGCTGGTTATCTGCTTTGTATTCCCATGCGGCTACGAAAGCAAAATTTTCGTCGTCGCGTTTGGCTTCGCCTTCTTCGGTTTGCGATTCAAGCCTGAAGTGGCCACCGCAGGATTCATGGCGCATTAAAGCGTCATCAACCATCAGTTCGCCCAGTTCCAGGAAGTCGGCAACGCGACCAGCTTTTTCAAGCGATGAGTTAAACTCTTCGTTCTCACCAAGCACGATGGCATTCTTCCAGAAATCGGCCCGCAGGTTGTGAATTAAACCCTTAGCTTTTTTCAAACCCTCAGCATTACGTGCCATGCCGCAGTATTCCCACATGATCAGACCTAATTCGCGGTGGTATTCGTCAACAGTTTTATTGCCTCTTAAAGACAACAGCTTATTAATGCGATCTTCTACCTCTTTTTGGGTTTGTTCAAAAGCAGGGTGGCTGGTATTAACCGGTTTCGGACCGATAGTCGCCAGATAATCGCCAATAGTGTATGGAATAACGAAATAGCCGTCGGCCAATCCTTGCATTAATGCTGATGCACCGAGGCGATTAGCGCCGTGGTCGGAGAAGTTGGCTTCGCCAAGGGCATATAATCCCTGTACTGTTGTCATCAGGTTATAATCGACCCACAAGCCGCCCATGGTATAGTGTACGGCAGGGTATATCCGCATAGGTATCTGGTAGGGATTTTCGTCGGTGATCTGGTAGTACATATCAAATAGGTTACCGTATTTGGCACGCACTGCATCTTCGCCTAAACGGGAAATTGATTCAGCAAAATCCAGATAAACGGCAACACCCGAGCCACCAACACCGCGACCCTCATCAACAATCTCTTTGGCGTTGCGTGAGGCCACATCGCGGGGAACAAGATTACCAAATGATGGGTATTTTCTTTCCAGAAAGTAATCCCTGTCTTCTTCTTTCAGATCAGTAACCTTCAATTCGCCCTTGCGTAGCTTTGTTGCAAGTTCTACTGTTTTCGGTGCCCAAACCCGGCCGTCATTACGGAGTGATTCCGACATGAGGGTTAACTTCGACTGGTGATCGCCCGTTACCGGGATACAGGTAGGGTGAATTTGTGTATAACAAGGGTTGCCGAAGAAAGCACCCCGTTTGTGAGCGCGCCAGGCAGCCGTTACGTTACAACCCATGGCATTGGTCGACAAATAGAAAACGTTACCATAACCCCCGGTGCAAAGCAATACTGCGTGACCCGAATGAGTCTCAATTTTACCACTCTCCAGGTTGCGGGTTACAATACCTTGTGCTTTGCCATCCACGATAACTACGTCGAGCATTTCGGTACGGGTATACATTTTTACTTTTCCGGCATTGATCTGGCGGTTTAACGCCGAGTACGCACCCAACAATAATTGCTGTCCCGTTTGACCGCGGGCATAAAAAGTACGCGAAACCTGTGCACCACCGAATGAACGGTTGTCCAGCAGTCCGCCGTATTCGCGGGCAAATGGAACACCCTGTGCTACGCACTGGTCGATGATGTTAACAGATACCTCAGCCAAGCGATATACGTTGCCTTCGCGGGCACGGTAATCACCTCCTTTGATGGTATCGTAAAACAAGCGGTAAACACTATCGCCATCATTACGGTAGTTTTTTGCTGCATTGATACCACCCTGTGCCGCAATAGAGTGGGCACGTCGTGGACTGTCCTGGAAACAAAATGCCTTCACATTGTAGCCCAGTTCGGCCAGTGAAGCCGCCGCCGAAGCACCTGCCAGACCAGTACCAACAACAATTACGTCGTATTTACGCTTGTTAGCCGGGTTAACCAGTTTCAGGTCGAACTTGTGCTTGCTCCATTTTTCGGCTAAAGGGCCGGCGGGAATTTTAGCATCGAGACTCATATTTTTATATTTGGCGGTATTGTTTTGATTGATCGGAGTGGTTTAGATTGATATTATTATACCCGCTAAACCATTTCTTTCAACCCAGTCTATCTTAATCTAACTCTTGGTAAAATAATAAACGATCGGCATCAGGGCAAAGCATAGCGGGATGATCACCGCGAAAAGCCAGGTGCCAACAAATTGAACAATTGGCGTATATTTTTTATGTACCCATCCCAGTGTACGGAATGCACTTTGAAAACCGTGGCGCAGGTGGAAAGAAATAGCCAGCATGGCAAGCACATAAAAAATGACGTACCAAACATTACTGAAACTTCCTTTTACCCGTTCGTGCAAATCCTTTACCCTTACAATCTCAAAATTATTTTCTGTAGTAACCGAGTTTTCAAATTTTGGCGTTGCAGGTACATACTCTACCGATTGGGTGATACCCGTTGACAGGTCGGTACGATACTCTTTAAAAGCTACATTGTCCGTGTATTTGTAGTTATACCAGAAATCGCTCATGTGGATTACGATAAACAGGAACAGGATAGAACCCAGCAGGCCCATATTTCTTGATTGCCATTTAGCATTGTCGCCGGCAGTAACTGCATAACCAACAGGGCGAGCCTTGCGGTTTTTACGAGTCAATACAATGGCATATACCGTATGCACCAGAATACTGAGGTAAAGCAGATAGGCGATAACTTCTATCGGCGGAAAATGCGTCAGGAAGTTGGCGTAGACGTTAAATGCAAAACCATCGTCGTGTTTGAAAAGCAGCAGATTGCCACCAACGTGCACGATGAGGAAGGTGCATAAAAATAAGCCCGTTAACGCCATGATCAGCTTCTTGCCCAGCGATGAGTTAAAGGTTTCCTTAAATTCGCTCATTATGAATTAGATTTATGAGGCAAAAGTATTTATTAAATAGTTATTAGTAACGACAAAGGGCAGAGTAAACTTTTATTTAGAAACAATCTAAATTCGAAAGGCAAAATGTCAAATCCGAAATGGGCTCAATTCCCTCTTCCGCATTTAAAATAATTCCGCAATCGACATTCCGACTTCCGCATTCTAAAATCACTCCGCATTCCACATTCCGACTTCCGCATTCAAAAACCCTCCGCAATCGACATTCCGACTTCCGCAGCCAAAAAAACTCCGCAATTGCCACTTCGCCTTTAAAAATCCCCTATCGCTATTACCTTATCCTTCAACACACCAAACACCTTATCGCCTAGTTCACGTCGTAGTGCTACCCGACCGGTAAACCTGCCAAAGGAGGGCAAAATAGCCTGCTTTTTACCGAAGGCAAAGCAGGGGATTGTGATGCTTTCGCGGGCCCTGCCCGAAAGATTAACACCGGGGTGTAAATGGCCACAAAGGATATAAGCATTAATATCCTGCAGCACTTCTTCGTTTTGGGGGTGATGCAGCATCAAAAAGGGCGCTATTAATAATTCATCATGCAATTCCACATTCAAATCCAGGTAAAAGCTATCGTGGATGATATCGTGATTGCCTCGTATAAGTTGTATCTGCAGTTTTTTATGTTGCTGTCGCCAAAGGCGGAACCATTCCCAGTCGGCATTCATATCGCTATGAAACAAGTCGCCAAGAAAAACGAGCCTTTCCGGTTTATATTGAAAAATCAGATCGGATAATTCTCCCAGGTCGGTTTGCTCCATATCCCTTGGCACGGCAATCCCCGCTTTGCGGAAATGCCCCACCTTACCCAGGTGTACATCTGCAACAAGCAATGCTTTTTGCTGCTTCCAGTAAATGGCTTTTTGCGGTAATAATAAAAGATCCTGCCCCAGCAGGGTATAATCGAGTCCGGGTAGGGAAGTCATGGGGTAAAAATAGTCCGAAAGTCGGAAAGTCCGCAAAAGTCCGAAAGAAAGTTATGGGAAAACATAGACATTCATACACGAGAGAAATCCGTGAAATAAGGTTAATCAGAATAAATCTGTGATTCGAAAGAGTGTTCCAGGTCCAGATAGCTATCGGGATGCGGACTTTCCGACTTAAACGGCCCTCTTCACCGCCGCCGCAATATGCCCCAAATGGTGTTTTCCATGCCAGGAATAAAGCGCCAGATTACGTTTCAGCGGGACAGAGGCTCCGCTTTGCGGATGTATAAAGGTGCGGCTCCACTCTTCTTCCGTAAAGCTATCTAACAAAGCGCCCAGGCGTTGGTGTACACCGTCGAGTATTTTTAGCGAAGACTCTATTGGCAATCGATAGTCGGGCAGCAGGGCCCAGTCGGCTTCTTCGTAGGCTTTAATGGTCGGATTTTCTTCTGTAAGCGCCCATTTAAAACGAATAATAGAGTTCATGTGGCTATCGGCTAAATGGTGAACCACCTGACGTATGGTCCAACCACCGGTGCGGTATTGAGTATCCAACTGTGTTTCGGTTAAACCCATTACTGCAAGTCGGAGCTTGCCGGGAAAAGTTTTTATATCGCTGATCCAGCCGCTTACTGCTTGTTGCGTATAAGAAACGGGTGGACTAAATTTACCTATCGGGTATCTTAATTCTTCGTCTATCATGGTTGTTAGTTTAATCGGTTAAGCGCAATTTAATAATTTCTGTATAGTTTTTTTAAGGCCGATTTAAACTTGACGAAAATAAGACCAATACTTTTATTGCCCTTGCGGTATTGCCAGCATCGTTTTGCGCTATCGCAGGTGCTTTTTCGTTAAAGTTGAGATGCTGTTCAATACCCTCAAATAATAGTTTTGTGATAGGCACGCTTTGCATTAAATTAGCGTTCTAAGTTTGCTTATTTAAATTCATGACCAAAAGGCTGTTCACCCTCATTGCATTTTTATTTTATTTCGCCGGTGCACGTGCCGAAACCATTAAAACCGATGTGCTGGTAATAGGCGGTGGATCAAGCGGTGTGGCGGCGGCGATACAGGCGGCGCGCAGCAAGGTGAAAACGCTTTTGGTGGAGCCTGGGCCATGGCTGGGCGGCACAATGACTATGGGCGGTATGTGCGTACTGGATGGCAACCGGAATCTGCCCGCGGGAATCTGGGGTGAATTCAGGCGCAAAGTGACCGATTATTACCGAAACCGACTGGGTTTCGATACTGCACATAACGCTGTGCTGCGCTTCGAACCCTCGGTCGGGGCAAACATTCTCAAAAAAATCACCGATACTGTTAAAAACCTGACAGTGAAGTTAAAGACGCCCTGGTCGCTCATTAAAAAAGATGGTACCGGCTGGATCGTTGAGATTACAATTAACGGCGAGATCGTAAAAGTTGAAGCAAAAATTGTTGTTGACGGAACCGAAACCGGCGAAGTTGCCTCTAAAGTTGGTGTAAAATTTGCAAAAGAAACCACCAATGTTACCGATCGATCACCTGATGATATAGGCGACATCACCTGGATTGCTATATTGAAGGATTTTGGTCGCGGGGAGGATAAAACTATTCCGAAACCGGAAGGCTATGACCCATCATTGTATGACTATTTTAAAGGAAAAGATGTTAAGTCGATTTTAAAAACGATAGCCATACCTAATGATAAATATGTATTGAACTGGCCCGAAGGCAGCATCAACGGCGCCCGTTTAAAGACCGATGATAAAATGGAGCTTTTCAAGAAAGCAAAACTGCGAACACTCGGCCTCATTTATTACCTGCAGACCGTGCGTGGATTTAAGAATTTAGGCCTCGACAACGAGTTTGGTACTGCCGATCATATGGCGATGATACCCTATTTAAAGGAGAGTCGTCGCGCGATCGGGCTGGTACGTATGGTGCCGGAAGACATGCAAAAACCCTATAGCCGGGAATCAAAATTATACCGCACCTCAATCGGCGTGGGAGAGAATTTTTATGATAACTCATTTGCTTTAACCTATGCCGCCGATGCGCCCGATGTTACCATTCAGTACCGTTCGCCCTATTCCATTCCGCTTGGAGCTATAGTTGTAAGAGATGTCGATAACCTTTTGGTGACCGAAAAAGCCATATCCGTAACCGGACTGGTGAATGTGAGTACAATGTACCCATCGGTGCAAATGACACTTGGGCAGGGCGTAGGTGCGACTGCCGCCTATTGCGCATTTTTTAAGACCACAACCAAACACCTGAATGTACGGATCATACAGGGAGAATTGCTCGACTATAAAGGCTATCTGATGCCTTTTACTGATATTACCCAAAAGGACCCTCATTTCAGGGCCATACAACAGGTGGGGGCTACCGGATTGTTAAAGGGTATCGAAAATATAAATGGAAGCGCTATCGAGATCCATTTTCAACCTAATGATTCGGTGAGCACCGAAGAGATCCATCCGGTGATGAACGAGCTTTATACCCGTTTTTTCTTGTGGTTCAATAAGGAAAAGCCGGGCGAAAAGTTTACGCTTGGTAACCTGTTGTCATTCATCAGTGATTATACTTTGACTGATCCACAAACGCTGCAACCCCTGATCCAAAAACTATGGAAGCCTGTTTTGAAATTACCGGGCGAATTGGATGTGCATCGTGCCTGTACCCGCCGGGAGTTTGCTGTACTTGCCAATAAATACCTGAACCCCTTTGCTAAAACTGTGGATATTAGTGGAAAAGTGGTGAATTAGGTTTGTACTAATTGCCGGAATTTTTTGATGTCTGACCAAAGACAGTAAGTGCTACCGTATCCCGGGCTATTTCAAAATGGCATAAACATGCTCATCCAATATCTCTCCTCGTTTGATGACAGATCTTCTTAAAATACCTTCTTTGACATATCCTGCTTTTTCGAGCACACGCATTGACGATGGATTTTTGCTGAGCACACCGGCTTGCAGGCGAATCAGGTCGAGGTTTTGAAAAACATATTCGGTTACCAGTTTTACGGCTTCGGTCATGATACCTTTGCCCCAAAGCTCTTCTGCCAGCCAATATCCGAGCAGCCCGGTTTTGCGGTAAACGTCTTCCCGAAATTCGATGCCTATTCCTCCAACCACTGCTTTATTAATGACAATAGCGAAATTGACCAAAGGCTCCTGCTTTAACAGGCTTTCAACCCATATCCGGGCTGCTTCCGGGGTATACGGCGATGGAAATCGGTCAGTGAGAAATGCCGAAACGTTCAGGTTATTTGCGTTTTTTTGAAGCGATACCTCATCGCCTAACTGCCATCCCCGAACCAGGAATCCCGTCCCCTGTAACATATTTATAACAATTATTTGATTGTAAAAATAGTAATATTGCCTTTACCGACGCCACAAACAGTGTCAACACTATCTCAATAAATATGAAGAAACTTTTTACCCTGCTATTCATAGCCGTTTCAGCTCAGGTTTACTCCCAAAAACTGGATCAATTGACGGTCGAAAAAATAATGCGCGACCCGAAATGGATCGGCACCTCGCCTTCGGGAGTGTATTGGAGCGATGACAGCAAAAAACTGTATTTTAACTGGAACCCGGAAAAGGCAGAAAGACCAGCATTATATAGCATCACTACGACAAACCTTAGCCCGGCCAGGCTAAATCTGGATGATCGCAAAGCCCTTATTCCACCCTTTGGCGAATGGAACAAAAATCATACAAAAAAGCTGTACGAAAAAGATGGGGATATTTATTTGTTCGACCTGTTAAAAGGTATTAACTACCAGCTGACCCATACTACCGACAGGGAAAGCAATCCGCATTTTGGCGGCGACGATCACCATGTCGTTTTTCTGCACGGCGAGAATTTATTTGCCATAAACCTGAATAATGGTGAACTTGATCAGCTAACGAATTTTACCCATTCGGGCGCTGCTAACCCCGCACCAACCGGACGCAGGGGCAAGCAGGCTGGCACCAACGCTTTGGCAGGCAACCAACAAGAAAAATGGCTGAAAAGTCAGCAATCGGAACTTTTTGATGTGATCAAAAAAAGCGATAAGGGCCGTAAAGTTGACTCGATTGAACGCAAAGAAATGGAGCCCAAAAAGCTGCGCGAGATCAGTGTGGATGATAAAAGAATTTCCGGCCTAACAATGAGCCCGGATGGCCGCTTTATTACTTACCACCTGATCACATCACCCAAAGACGAAAAGCGCACCATCGTACCCAATTATGTAACCGCTTCAGGCTGGACTGAAGATATTCCTAACCGTGAGAAAGTGGGCGGACCGCAATCGACTTCCGAGACATTTATTTTCGACACGCAAAAGGATACGGTTTACAAAGTGCTCACAGCCGGCTTACCCGGTATTAAAGATATCCCGGCTTATATCCATGATTATCCCAAAGAACTGGAAGCAATGACCAAAGCCAATGCTGATCGGGATGTGGCAGTATTTGGACCTTTTTGGAGCGAGGATGGGAAAAATGCGGTTATAGTAGCCGGTGCGGAAGATTTTAAAGACCGCTGGATCATGAAACTCGACCCGGCTACCGGGCATTTGAGTGTCCTCGATCGCCAGCATGATGATGCCTGGATATCCGGCCCCGGTATTGGGGGCGATTATTATGAAGGCACTTTAGGCTGGATTGATCAAAGCCATCTTTATTACCAGAGTGAGGCCAGCGGTTACTCGCATATTTATGTGGTTGATGTCAATACCGGCACTAAAAAGCAAGTGACCAGCGGTAAATGGGAGGTACAGACACTGCAACTATCGAACGATAAAAAGACTTTTTATTTCACTGCCAATATCGATCATCCGGGGGTGAAGGATTTTTACCGCCTGCCGGTTAGCGGTGGTACACCGGTAAAATTGACTTCCCTGAAAGGCGAAAATGTAGTGGAGCTTTCGCCGGATGAGCAATGGCTGGCCATCACTTATTCTTATACCAACAAACCACAGGAATTATACTTACAGGCCAATAAGCCCGGCGCAAAAGCAATCAGGGTAACCAACTCGGTAAGCGATGAGTTTAATTCCTACGCATGGCGCGACCCGGAGGTCATTACCTTTAAAAACAGATACGGCGCCGATGTATACGGTCGCGTTTACATTCCCCAGCACCCCGACCCCGCTAAGCCAGTCGTATTATTTGTACACGGCGCGGGCTATTTGCAAAACATTACCTATGCCTGGGGGCATTATTTCAGGGAGTATATGTTCAACAATCTACTGGCCGACAACGGGTATTATGTGATGGATATCGATTATACCGCAAGCGCAGGATACGGCCGGGATTGGCGCACCGGGGTTTACCGGCACATGGGCGGCAAAGACCTGAGCGACCATGTGGATGCGGTTAAATACCTGGTGGATAAATATGGTATTAACCCGAAACATGTTGGTATATATGGCGGATCGTACGGTGGTTTTATGACGCTGATGGCCTTGTTTACCGAACCGGATGTGTTTACCTCAGGCGCTGCGATCCGCTCGGTGACCGACTGGGCGCACTATAATCATGGCTACACAGCTTCCATCCTGAATGAACCGTTTACAGATGAAAAAGCTTATCGCCAGAGCTCGCCCATTTATTTTGCCGAGGGCTTGAAAGGCAATCTGCTGATGCTTCATGGCATGGTAGACCAGAACGTGAACTTTCAGGATATTGTACGATTGACACAAAAACTGATTGAACTGCATAAAGATAACTGGTGGCTGGCCCCCTACCCGGTAGAGGACCACGGTTTTGAGCAGCCCAGCAGCTGGACCGATGAGTATAAGCGGATTTTTAAGTTGTTTGAGGAGACGTTGAAGAAATAGATAAAAAATGGCTAAATTTGATTAGCATATCAAGTATTTTATGGCAAGCGAACAGAAGCTATCTCCGGATGAATTGGAGCTTATTAAACGAGCGCTTAAAAGCAGTTATAAGGAGCGTTTCGAAATGACTACCCGTTTGTATAAGGTACAGCAAACCATGAAAAGGGCTCAGATTACGCACAAACCTTTTATAAACAAATAATTATCGTGGATATCTTTGACGAAGAGATATTAAACTTCTGGAAAGCGCTCAGGGATGCCAGGGTAGAATATATACTCGTTGGCGGTTTTGCTACCAATTTCCATGGTTACCAACGATTTACGGGAGATATGGATATTTGGCTCTATGATACCTTGGAGAATCGTAAGCGTTTAAGAATAGCTTTTAAGAATTGCAATATGGGCGATTTTCCTTTGATTGAAACCATAGAATTTGTACCAGGATGGACCGAGTTTTATCTAAATAACGGTTTGCGCCTGGATATCCTTACTGAAATGAAAGGATTAGAAGGCTTTTCATTTGATGAATGTCTCCAAATAGCCTCTGTGGCCAACATAGATGGCGTTGATATTCCATTTTTACATATCAACCAATTGATTCAGAACAAAAAGGTTGTTAACCGGGCAAAAGATCAGTTGGATGTCACTGCGCTGGAAGAGATAAAAAAGTTGAGGGAAGATAACTGATATGAAAGTTTTATCCCGATTGCTATTAGCGTTACTACTATTTAGTTGTTCACAGAAGCCAGATGAAAGGAGCCATGATGTTAGACTGTTCAATTCTAACCGCTCCATCACGATCTCAGGTTTTGACAAAGCCATCATCAACGACATAGCCCGTGATACAAGCACCTCGGCCTGGCAAGCACTGATGCCGGTTTATAAGATGCCGGTGGATTCTGATGAAAAAGACTTTTTGGAGGCGCAGCCCGGAAGGTATGCTGTAAAAGATAGCCTGGTGGTATTTACCCCGGATACCGCGTTTAAAAAAGGCCAAACTTATTTTTTACGTTGTTTTAAATACGACGACCGTCAAAGCGTTTGGCAATTGGTCGGCGCGCGGAAAAAGCTTGGCGACTTAAGGCATACCGATCTGCAATTCAGCTATTAAAATGCTATTGATTTTCAAATAATATTACTTACATTTGTACCGTAATTAAATGAATACGAGGGGGCCGAAGCCCCCTCTTTTGTTTTACTTACCTGAAAACCGGTTAAAAAATGGATATCGAAAAGCGGGTTAAGGAACTGGTAGAGGAGAAAATTGCCGGCAATTCCGACCTTTACCTGGTTAGCATTAATATGCCTTCGCCGGGTAGATTAATCATCCTGGTGGATGGTGATAAGGGGATAGGCATTGCCGATTGTGTTGCGATCAGCCGACATGTGGGTTTTCACCTGGAGGAAGAAAATGTGATCGAACACGCTTATAACCTGGAGGTATCGTCGCCGGGTATTGATACGCCGCTGGTATTGCCCAGGCAATATGTGAAAAACATAGGCCGGAAGCTGGCCATTAAACTGGCAGATGGCAGTAAAAGAGAAGGCCAGTTGTCAGGGTTGACCGAAGATGCCATCTTGATAGAAGAAATTAAAAAAGAAAAAGGGAAAAAAGCCGAATTGGTTGAAAGCACTATCCCGATAGCACAAATAACAGAAACCAAAGTTTTAATATCATTTAAGTAAAAGGAATGAGCAATATTAATTTGATCGAGTCTTTCCAGGAGTTCAAAGACTTCAAAAACATTGACCGCCCAACCATGATGAGCGTACTTGAGGATGTGTTCAGAAGTATGATCAGGAAAAAGTACGGCAACGACGAAAATTGTGACGTAATTGTAAATACCGATAACGGTGACCTTGAAATTTGGCGCACACGTACCGTGATGGAAGATGGGTTTTCTGAAGATGACGACCTGGAAATTGAGTTGGCTGATGCCCATAAAGTAGATCCGGACCTGGAAGTGGGCGACGAATTTGTTGAACAAATAACGCTTGAAAGCTTTGGCCGCCGTGCAATACTGGCTGCGCGCCAGACCCTGGTGTCGAAAATTTTAGAACTTGAAAAAGACGAAATTTTTAAGAAATACAAGGATCGTGTAGGCGAGATCGTAACAGGCGAAGTATATCAGGTTTGGAAGAAAGAAACTTTGGTGCTTGATGATGAAGGCAATGAATTGTTACTGCCTAAATCTGAACAAATTCCTGCCGATTACTTTAAAAAAGGCGATAGTGTGAAAGCGGTCGTAAGCAAGGTTGATATGCTGAATGCCAATCCGAAGATCATTATTTCGCGTACTGCTCCTGAATTTTTGCAGCGTTTGTTTGAACTTGAAGTTCCCGAGATATTTGACGGTTTGATCACTATCAAAAAGATTGTTCGTGAACCGGGTGAGCGCGCCAAAGTAGCCGTTGAATCTTATGATGATCGTATCGACCCGGTAGGCGCTTGCGTAGGTATGAAAGGCTCACGTATCCATGGTATCGTAAGGGAGTTGAAAAATGAAAATATCGACGTAATCAACTTTACCAATAATTTGCAGTTATACATACAGCGCGCTTTGTCACCGGCCAAGATCACTTCGATCAAACTGGATGACGAAAAGAAAACAGCAGCTGTTTATTTAAAACCCGATCAGGTATCTCTGGCTATCGGTCGCGGTGGCCATAATATAAAGCTTGCAGGTAAACTAACCGGTTACGAGATAGATGTTTACCGCGAAGCCGACGAGCAGGATGAGGATGTGGATATAGAGGAATTCTCAGATGAAATTGATGGCTGGATCATCGACGAGTTCAAACGGATTGGTTTGGATACCGCTAAATCAGTACTGGCGCTGTCGGTTGGTGAGTTGGTAAAACGCACCGACCTTGAAGAAGAAACTGTTAAGGAAGTATTATCAATTCTGCAGGCCGAGTTTGAATAAACAGAATAAGCAAAATTAAAATCGTATTTTTGCATAAAAAATAAGCAAGAGAAAATTTAATAAATGTCAGAAGACAAATCCATAAAATTAATAAAAGCGGTAAAAGAGCTGAACATTGGTATCAATACCATTGTCGATTTTTTAGGTGCTAAGGGGTTTAAAGTAGATAAACACCCGATGGCCAAATTGGACAATGAGATGTATAATACCCTGCTCAAGGAATTTGCTGCCGATAAAATTATAAAGGAAGAAGCCAAGCAAATTGCTATTGGGAAGATCAGGAAAGACGAGCCTGGCTTTATTCCTGAAAAACCACTTGAACAGCCGCGCAGAGGACGAGACTTTGAGAATGAAGAGATCCTGATCAAAGGCACTACGGCCTATATTCCACCGGTTGAAAAACCAAAGGTTGAAGCACCTAAAGTGGAAGAGCGGAATGATGTTACCCTGCCCGGCGTAAAGGTGATCGGTAAAATCGATCTGAATGCGCCGATACAGCCAGAAAAAGTAGAAGAACCTGTTGTAATACACGAACCGGAGCCGGTAATAGTAATACCAGAACCAGTAGTAGTAATTCCAGAACCGGTTGTCGTAATAGAGCCCCCTGTAGTGCAGCCTGAACCGGTTGCAGAAGTTGAAGAAGACTCCGTTATAAGGGCTAAAGCTGAAAAACTTACCGGACCCAATGTAGTAGGGAAAATTCAATTACCGGTAGAGCAGTCCAGACGAAATTCGCCTGTTGCTTCCTCATCTAATACTTCAGGAAGCGCGGCCGACCACAAACGGAAACGGAAACGTAAAGACCATCCACCGGGCACGCAAGGTACTCCTGGTACCGGCGACCAAAAGCCACAGCAACCTGGCGTCGGCAACCGCCCCGACTTCAGGAAAGGTGCGGCACCGGGCAATGGGCGAGGCGATTTCCGCCGTGGAACCACCCCGTCAACTCCTAAGGAAGAGCCATCGGAAAAAGAAATACAAGACCAGATTAAAGCAACACTGGCCCGCTTGAGCGGTGCCGGTAAATCGGGTAAATTTGCACAGCGGGCTAAGTTCCGCAGGCAAAAGCGCGATGACGTAGCTGCCAATGCCGAAGAATTGGCACTGGAACAGGAACTGCAGTCGAAGGTGTTGAAAGTAACAGAATTTGTTACTGCTAACGAACTTGCGTCCATGATGGACGTTCCGGTTACGCAGATCATTTCAACCTGTATGAGTTTGGGCATGTTCGTTTCGATCAACCAACGTTTGGATGCTGAAACTTTGGCAATTGTTGCTGAAGAATTTGGCTACCAGGTTGAATTTGTGAAACCACAGGACGAAGAAGCCAACCTGGATATTACGGATGAACCTGATGAACTGAAACCACGGGCGCCGATCGTGACCATCATGGGACACGTCGATCATGGAAAAACTTCATTGCTTGATTTTATTCGCAAAACCAATGTGATAGCCGGCGAAGCTGGTGGTATCACCCAGCATATTGGGGCCTACGAAGTAACCCTTCCTGATAATAAAGGTAAAATAACCTTCCTGGATACACCGGGTCACGAAGCGTTTACCGCTATGCGTGCCAGGGGTGCTCAGGTGACCGATATTGTGATCATCGTAGTAGCAGCTGACGATAGCGTGATGCCTCAAACACGTGAGGCCATCAACCATGCGCAGGCAGCTGGCGCACCGATGATATTTGCTTTCAACAAGATCGACAGGCCAGGTGCTAATGCTGATAAAATCCGCGAACAGCTTTCTGCCATGAATATTTTGGTTGAAGAATGGGGAGGAAAATACCAATCGCAGGAAATATCGGCTAAAACAGGGCTTAACATCGATAAATTGCTCGAAAAGGTATTGCTGGAGGCTGAATTGCTTGAGCTAAAGGCAAACCCTGACAAACGTGCAGTAGGTACAGTAATCGAAGCAGCATTGGATAAAGGCCGCGGTATTGTTACAACGGTACTGGTACAGGCAGGAACACTTCGCGTTGGCGATCCGATACTGGCCGGCTGTTACAGCGGGCGTGTAAAGGCATTGACCAACGAACGCGGACAAAGAGTTGACCAGGCAGGTCCATCAACACCGATACAGGTGCTGGGTATGCAGGGAGCTCCAACGGCCGGTGATAAGTTCAACGCTCTTGAAAGTGAAGTTGAGGCACGTGAAATAGCAACTAAACGCATGCAACTGCAACGCGAACAAGGGTTACGTACACAGAAACATATCACACTTGATGAAATTGGCCGCCGTTTGGCAGTGGGCAACTTTAAGGAGTTAAATATTATCGTAAAAGGCGATGTGGACGGCTCGATAGAGGCCTTGTCCGACTCGCTGCTTAAACTTTCAACCGAACAGATACAGGTTAACATTATATCCAAAGCTGTTGGGCAAATATCTGAATCGGATGTGTTGCTGGCTTCGGCATCTGATGCGATCATTATTGGTTTCCAGGTTCGGCCTTCTGGCGGAGCACGTAAACTGGCCGAGCAGGAACAGATCGATATCAGGTTGTATTCTATCATCTACGATGCAATCAACGAGATCAAGGCTGCTATGGAAGGTATGTTGGCACCAACTTTTGAAGAAAAGATCGTGGCAAACGTCGAGATACGGGATACCTTCAAGATCAGCAAGGTGGGTACTATCGCAGGCTGTATGGTATTGGATGGCAAGATCACCCGCAACAGTAAGATCCGTATTGTACGCGAAGGCGTTGTTATATTTACCGGTGAGCTGGCATCGCTTAAACGCTTTAAAGATGATGTAAAAGAAGTAAATACCGGTTACGAATGCGGCTTAAATATCCTCAACTACAATAATATCGAAATCGGCGACATTGTTGAAGCCTACGAAAATGTGGAAGTAAAACGTAAGTTATAACCCGAAAACGGTTTGACAAATTATACGAGCCCCGGAAATCCGGGGCTTTTTTGTTTTGCTTCGCCCGGTTTGCGAGAGGATTTGTAAAAAAAATAGGCACAATTATCCTTTTAACTAAATATTTAGTATTTTACAGACGCTTAATACAGACGTTTTTGTCGGTATTTAGGGTGCGTATTTGATTACTAAATATCGAAGACGTAAATTCCCGAACCAATAGCCTGAATAAATTTTGTTGAATGAAAACACAAACCCTCAAATTGCTGGCTTTTTTAATATTGACCTCTTTTTTTTCCGGAAAGGTATTTGGCCAGGCCGCACAAGCCGATAGCACGATCGTTCAGGCCAGCCTGAACAAGGTAAGCTCCAATTATTACATTGCCATTGGCCAGCAGTCACGATTGTACGACGGTAAGGAATATTACTATTATGACCGCGTGATCAAGGGCACACCGCTTTTTCCATTGAATGCTCAATCATGGGAAACGGGCGAGGTAACTTATGATGGTTTCAGATACCAGGGGGTACCCATGATGTACGATATCTACCAGGATATCGTAGTGGTGCTTTTATACAACCATTTTTCTATGTACAGCCTCATCAATGAACGTGTGACGGATTTTAGCTTTTCGGGACATCATTTTGTAAGAATCAATACCGATTCGATACCAGATGATAAGTCGGGCTTAACCACCGGGTTTTACGAACAGCTTTACGCTGGCAAAAGCCAGGTTGTAGCTCGTCATGTCAAAACGATCCAGCACAATGCATCCACTGAAAATTCGCTGGAAACCTATTTTCTGGAAGCCCACGATTATTTTTTGAAAAAGGGTAAAACGTGGTATAAGGTTAATAGTCAGGGGGCCTTATTCAGCGTATTGAAAGATAAAAAGCAGCCTCTACAAAAATACCTGAAAGAAAATAATATTGTTTTTGGGGATAACCCTGAGTTGGCGTTGGCAATGGCGGCAGCCTATTATGATCGATTGTAGCAAATGGCAGGCCGGGCTGCGCATCAGCAGGCATCACATCCCGCTTTTAGCCATTGAATTATAGAATCTTATTTGAACGAACAATTATTCTGATGAAAAAAATATACTTTTTGAGCTTTTGTTTCGCACTCCTTTTTAAACTGGCTTTGGCACAGGATAATGGGAAGACCATCAGTGTCAGCTATCAGCAGGCTGGTATAGTACAGGTGGTGAGTGACCTGGAATCGAAAACAGGTTACCATTTCTATTACAACCCGCCCCAGTTTGATAGTTTGAAGGTAACGCTGCAGGCCACCGACCGAACACTTGCCGCAGTGCTTAACATGGCTTTCAAGGGTACTGATTTTAATTTCACGATTAAAGATCAGTTTGTTTTTTTGAGCAAAGGACGGCAGATTGCCGCTAATTTACCGCCCGGGTTTTTCAGCAGCCTGCAATCAACCGCGACGCCCGCTGCATCGGTGACCGATTATTCGAGCGATCAGGTACAGGAAAAAGTAGCCGAAGCTACTACCGAAAACAAACTTTACGAAATTGGCTTAAGAACTAATAATATCAAACCCGGTAATTCAACACTGGCTGGATATGTTCGAAATATTAAAACCGGCGAAGCCGTAATAGGCGCAAGTATTTATGTGCCGGATACCAAAACCGGTGCCGCTTCAGACCAGTTTGGATACTTTTCGCTAACCCTTCCCCGCGGGAAACAAACCCTGATCATTAAAGGCCTGGGCATGAAAGATACCCGCCGCAGGATTATCTTATACTCCGATGGCAAGCTTAATATCGAGATGCAGGAACAAGTGACATCTTTGAAAGAGGTTACAATTTCGGCCGAGAAAGTGGCGAACGTAAAAAGTGTGGAAATGGGCGTCAATAAACTTGATATCCGAAGCATTAAACAAATTCCTACCGCGTTCGGCGAAGCTGATGTGCTCCGCGTAGTGCTCACGTTACCCGGGGTTCAATCTGTGGGTGAAGCTACTACCGGGTTTAACGTTCGTGGTGGCGCTGCCGACCAGAACCTGATCTTGTTCAATGATGCAACGATCTATAACCCCTCGCACTTTTTCGGCTTTTTCTCGGCATTTGATCCCGACCTGGTAAAAAATATCGAATTGTATAAAAGTACCATTCCGGAAAAATACGGAGGTCGGCTTTCTTCGGTATTGGAGGTAACGGACCGCGATGGTAATAAAAAGAACTTTACCGGATCAGCTGGTATAGGTTTATTGACCAGCAGGATCAACCTCGAGGGGCCGATCGTTAAAGATAAAACCTCGGTTATTTTTGGTGCCCGCACCTCTTATTCCGATTGGCTGTTAAGCTTATTGCCGCCTGCCTATAAAAATAGTTCAGCCTCATTTTATGATGTAAACCTGGGTATCACCAGCCAGATCGATGATAAAAACACCATTTACCTGATGGGTTACGTTAGCCAGGACAAATTCAGGCTCAATAGCGATACGTCTTACGCTTATGGCAATAAAAATGCCAACATTAAGTGGAAGCATAATTTTAATAATAAACTGTACAGCTTATTCCTGGTTGGTTACGATCATTATGACTATAACGTCTCCAGCACTCAAAATGCTGTTGATGCCTACAAACTCGACTTTGGCATAAACCAATACAACGGGAGGTTAGATTTCACTTATTATCTGAACCCGAAAAACACGATCGATTTCGGTGTTAGTACCATCTATTATAATATGAACCCTGGCCAGGAAGTGCCTGATGGAAAGCAATCACTGATAGTGCCGCAAATAGTGCCGCAGGAACAGGCATCCGAAAATGCGCTCTACCTGGGTGATAAATACGATATTACCCCTGAATTTTCGGTAAGCGCAGGTATTCGCTACTCGCTTTACGCTTACCTCGGCGCGCAGACCGTAGACAATTATGCCCCCAATCTTCCGAAAACTGCAATTAACGTTGTTGACAGCACAACCTACGGTAAGGGTAAAGTTATCAATACCTATAAAGGGCCAGAGATCAGGCTTTCTGCAAGGTATAATCTAAGCGATGACCTATCCCTGAAAGCTGCCTATAACACCCTGAGGCAATACATTCACCTGTTGTCAAATACAACTTCTATTTCACCAACCGACACTTATAAGTTAAGTGATCCTAATGTTAAACCGCAGTTCGGTCAACAAATATCACTGGGACTTTACAAGAATGCCGCTTCAAATACCATCGAAACCTCGGTTGAAGTGTACTATAAAAAAATAAATAATTACCTCGATTACCGCAGTGGAGCTACACTGCTGTTAAATGATCATGTTGAGCAGGAGGTAATCAACACCCAGGGCAAAGCTTACGGCGTTGAATTCCTGGTTAAGAAAACGGCAGGTAAACTGAATGGTTGGATTAGCTATACCTATGCACGTACCTTTTTGAAACAGGATGACCCTAACGCAGGCGAGCTGATCAATAATGGTAACTTCTATCCGGCAAGTTACGACAAGCCGCATGACTTTAACTTTAACGGAAATTACCGGGTAAGTCACCGTTTCAGCATCTCGCTTGATATGACCTACAGCACAGGCAGGCCAATAACCCTGCCGATTGCCAAGTATAGTTATGGTGGTTCGGAAAGAGTTTATTATTCTGATAGAAATGCTTACCGGATCCCTGATTATTTCAGGACTGACATTGCTTTTACCATAGAAGGTAACCATAAGGTGCATCAGTTAACCCATAATTCGTGGTCAATCGGTGTCTATAACTTAACAGGACGAGAGAATGCTTACTCGACTTATTTCCAGGAACAAGGCGGAGTAATTAACGGTTACCAGCTGTCGATATTTGCCCGGCCAATTCCATTTATTAATTACAATATTCGTTTCTAGCATGAAAATGACTAGCGAAAGCAAAGTGAAGTGGATTATTGGATTGCTACTGATCGGATCGGCAGGATGTAAACGGCTGTATACGCCGCCGGCAATCTCTGCTCCGAATAGTTATCTGGTTGTTGAAGGTGTGATCAATACAGGATCAGACTCGTCTATTATACGTTTGAGCCGAACGGTGCCGCTATCATCCCAAAAAGGGTCGACACCGGAAACCGGCGCTATTATCAATATTGTTTCAGATGCCAATCTAAGCTACCCGGTATTTGAAAAGGGGAATGGGTATTATATCAGCAAACCTGTTAATGGAAACGGACAAACGAAATATTCATTGAAAATTACGACAAAGAGTGGCGAGAACTACCAATCGGATTTCGTTTCTGCCGTTAATTCCCCGCCGATTGACAGTGTGTACTACAGAGTTAAAGGCAATAGTATCAATATCTATCTGGATACACATGACCCTATCAGTACGTCAAAGTATTATCGGTGGGATTATACTGACACCTACATTTTCCACACGGGATACCATTCTATCGGTAAAGTTGCGCAGGCCCCCAAGGACACGGTTATTTTCAGGCCCCTTGCCGAACAGATCTACCAATGCTGGCGCAGTGATACGTCGACAAGTATTTTGCTCGGTTCCACAGCTAAGCTTAGCCAGAATGTTATCTCGGAAGCACCTATCCTGTCTATCCCTTCAACTTCTATTAAAATATCAAACCGCTACACTATAAACGTTAATCAATACGGCCTTACGACCGATGCCTATAATTACTACCGTTTGTTGCAGCAGAATACCGAGAGCATAGGTACAATTTTTGACCCCCAGCCTTCTCAATCGACGGGCAATATACATTGCCTTAATAATCCTGCCGAAGTGGTGATCGGATATATCACCGCAGGTACTCCGGCGAAATACAGGATATTTATTGATACCCATAATTTGCCCGCCTGGTTGTCTGACAATCCTTACTCCGGATGTTTACTGGATACTGATTATTACCATCCCGGGCAGGGCCAAAACTCGATCGCAGACTTCATATATACGGGCCTGGACATACCTGTAAATCCCATAGCACCTCCGATGTCGCCAATCATCGGATGGTCGGGATCATCGCCCTTTTGTGTGGATTGCACGCTGAATGGAACCAACAAAAGACCCAATTACTGGACAGATTTTCAATGATGAACAAAAAAATACACCTTCTATTTGTATTAATTGCTGTGACGATAACGGGCTGGTTGGGATGTAAAAAGGCCTATAACCCGAAGATTGTTTCATCGGCGGGTAACTACCTTGTTGTAGAAGGTGTAATTAATACAGGAAGCGATTCGTCAATTATCAGGCTTAGTCGTACTGTTCCATTGTCATCAAATTTGCCGGCTCAGCCCGAAAAAGGTGCCGTAATTAGTATTGTTACGGATGGAGGCATCAATTACCCGGTGATAGAACAGGGTAATGGAATTTATAAAGGTGCTGTGATCAATTCTGTTGCGCTCGTTAAATACAGCCTTAAAATTGTGACGTCAAATGGCGAGACTTACCAGTCGGACTTTGTCACAGCAAAAAACTCTCCACCCATTGACAGTGTTTATTACAAAGTGACAGGGAGCGGTATCAATTTATATGCCGATACGCACGACCCAACCAATAACTCGAGGTATTATCGTTGGGATTTTACGGATACCTACCTCTTTCACTCGGCATTCGATTCATACGGATATTTTACAAATAAACCAAAAGATACTGTAGTCGGCAGGTTCCCGGCTCAACAGATATACCAGTGCTGGCGCAATGATACATCGTCTAATATTATCGTAAACTCGACAGCGAAACTGACCAACGACGTGGTATCTGGCAATTTGATATCTTCAATAACATCCAGTTCCGAGAAAATATCGGTGCGCTATTCGATCATGGTTACCCAATATGTATTAACAACGGATGCCTTTAATTATTACCAGCAGTTAAAGAATAATACCCAGTCATTGGGTACCATTTTTGATCCGCAACCTTCTGAATTGCCCGGGAATATCCACAGTATTTCTAATCCTTCGGAGGTAGTGATTGGCTATATAACGGCGGGTTCGCCGTCAAAAAGGCGGATATTTATTGATAATCACTTTTTACCCAACTGGCAGTCTGATAGTCCCTATACCGGTTGCCTGCTGGATACTGACCTCTATAAATTCACGCTGAAGAATGGTTTGGTTATCAATCAGGTAGCAATAAATATTTTTCCAGGTTATCATGTACCGGTACTGCCTATTGCAGTACCTGATGGCCCTATTTTGGGTTGGTCATCATCATCACCTGCCTGTGTGGATTGTACATTGCGCGGGTCGAACAAAAAGCCCGACTATTGGATTGATGCATCATATTAATTTGGAAAAAACAATTTACATATTGCTCCTCCTGATCTGCATTACTGCGGGATGGCAGAGTTGTACCAAAAGCTACTCGCCACGGATCGTTGCGGGCAACCTGAATTACCTGGTGGTAGAAGGCTTTATCAACACCGGAATCGATTCGACCATCATCAACCTTAGCCGGACGGTTAAAGTAAACACCGGTATCGATACTTCTGAGGAAACGGGCGCTATTTTGAACGTTGAAGGCAACGACAACTCAAGCTACCCTATCCCCGAGCTTGGCAAAGGAAAGTATGCAGCTGCCAGTCTTTCTCTGGATAACAGTAAAAAGTACCGTTTGCGTATCAAAACCACCGACGGGAATAGCTATTTATCCGATTTTACAAGCGCTAAACCTACACCGCCGATCGATAGCATTGGGTATACCATATTAAGCAATGGTATTCAGGTTTATGTAAATACGCACGACCCTGATAATAAAACACTTTACTACCGTTGGGCCTATAATGAAACCTGGGAGTTCCATGCTTTTTATCCATCGTTTTATTACTCAGACGGAAACGCGATCCAGCTACGACCGCCCGACCTGATTAATTTTTACTGCTTTACCAATAAAGCTTCAACCAGTATTACCCTTGGTTCGTCGGCCAAATTGAAGCAGGATATTATATACAGACAGCCGATCATTTTTATACCAGCGTCTTCAGAGAAGATCGAGTCGCGCTACAGCATTTTGCTGAAACAATATGCGATGACTGACGATGAATTTAATTATTGGCAAAGTTTGCAAAAGAATACCGAGAAGATCGGTTCGATATTCGATTCTCAACCCTCCGAAATACAAGGTAATATCCATTGTACTTCCAATCCATCGGTCCCCGTGGTAGGCTATATAGGTACCACTAATATGCAATCGAAAAGGGTATTTATTGCTAAAACAGATTTGCCAACCAAGTGGGTAGCTACGTATCCGTATACCTGCCCGCTGGATTCATTTTTTTATTGCCGCCCGCCTTATTGTATTAATGATGTGGCGGCCCACCTCATACCCCAGCCTTCCGAAGAAGTGCCAACAACAGCCATTTTTGGCTCAGATGGCTTACCTGTCGGCTTCCTGGGATCCTTTAATACCTGTGTTGATTGTACAATTCGTGGTACCAAACAAAAACCTAGTTTCTGGTAAGATGAAAAAGATGAGCGGACATTTGGGTTTTGTTTTGTTATGCTTGTGGGGACTGGCGTGCAAAAAACCGTATTTACCCCCAGTGGTTAGTGCTTCTAACAGTTTCCTGGTAGTAGAGGGGGTGATCAATACAAGTACTGACTCAACTTTTATACACTTGAGCCGCACTGTGCCGCTTTCGTCTGCGCTAAGTTCAGTGCCAGAAACAGGAGCAGTTGTAACGATTATATCCGACGCCAACGTTACTTACCCGGTAATGGAAAAAGGTAATGGCTACTATGTTGCATCGCCAATTAATGCAAAAACCAGCGCAAAATATGCACTTAAAATAAATTCCGCCAATGGCGAATCCTACCAATCGGATTTTGTGGTGGCCAAAAATTCGCTGCCGATTGATAGTGTTTATTACAAAGTAACGGGAAGCGGAGTAAATGTTTATGCTGATACACACGACCCCGGAAATAATTCAAAATATTATCGTTGGGATTATACCGAGACCTATGAATACCATTCGGCTTTTCACACCTACGATTCGCTGGCAACCGTACCTAAAGATACCGTGTTGCTGAGAAGTTTCGGTGGGCAGATTTATCAATGCTGGCGTAGCGATACTTCAACCAGTATCATCCTAAACTCCTCGGCTAAATTGTCTAACGATGTCATCAGCCAAAATCAGCTGGCATTTATACCATCAACTTCCGAAAAAATCGCAGGCCGTTATTCTATTTTGGTAAAACAATATGTGCTCACACCCGATGCCTATAACTATTACAGGATATTACAGAAAAATACCGAAAAACTGGGTACTATTTTTGACGCTCAACCAGCTGAACTGCCCGGTAACGTTCATTGTTTAAGCAACCCAAATGAGCTTGTTATCGGGTTTGTAACTGCCGGTGCTGTTGCTCAGGGCAGAATTTTTATTGATAACCGTAACCTTCCGGGCTGGCAGTCAGATAACCCATATGCTTCGTGTTACCTGGATACCGACCTGTTTAAAAGAGCAATATTTGGCACAAAGGCTTTCGAGAACGAGGTTAAAGAATATATATACACAGGTATTCATTACCCGGTTGCTAACTTCACTAATACATTTACCGGAGCTATTCTTGGATACACGGCATCGACACCCTTTTGCGTTGAATGTACGGTTAGAGGTACCAATATCAGACCTAAATTTTGGACGGATTATTAAAAAAAATGAACAAGAGGGCATTCATATTTCTTTTATCTGTCGTAGTTATCACGATTGGGACTGCTTGTAAAAAGCCGTACCTGCCACACGTTGTCGACGCATCTGTAAATTATCTGGTAGTACAAGGCGTTGTTAATGCAGGTTCCGATTCTACCTTCATCCAAATAAGTCGCACGGTCAAATTATCCAGTCAAACGGCAGCAGCTCCTGAAGCAAATGCGATTGTAAATGTTGAGAGCGACAATGGTGTAAGTTACCCTTTGATAGAACAGGCAACCGGCCGATATGCTTCTCCGGGTTTAAACCTTGATGCTACGCATAAATACAGGCTCAGGATAAAAACTTCGGATGCCAAAGTTTATTTATCCGACCTGGTAAATGTCGAAAATTCGCCGCCAATTGACTCTGTCAATTTTGTAATTGCGTCAAACGGCTTAAATATCAATGTTAATACCCACGATGTTAAAAACAACACCCGTTATTATCGTTGGGAATACCAGGAAACATGGATCATACGTTCGTTCTACCATTCGCATTATGTGAGTACAGGCGACACCGTTGTACCACGCGATGATGTACATAACAGTATATGGCAATGCTGGCAAAAAGATACCTCCAGCAATATTATACTGGCCTCATCGGCCCGGCTGGCAAATGATGTGATCTCCCAGTCGCCTATCATTTTTATTTCTTCCGAGTCGGAAAAGTTATCAGTCGAATACAGTATTTTAGTTAAGCAATATGCGTTGAGCAGCGATGCATTTAGTTTTTGGCAAAATATCAAAAAAAATACCGAGCAGATCGGAACGATCTTTGACGTGCAACCCTCCGAAATTTCAGGGAATATCCATTGCCTGACCGACCCTTCAGAACCGGTAATCGGGTACTTGAGTGTAGGAAGTACGGTAAGTAAACGCGTATTTATTAGTCAGAGAAATTTACCCGCCTGGTCGCCAATACTACCCTACACATTTTGCCAATTGGTAAAAGACTGTTGTCTTTATGATCATCAGACCATAGACAGCCACGAAAACCAGGTTGATATATATATGAATCCAGGTTTCCACGAGAATAACGGTCCATATTATATTCCTATTGACGGTATTGGCCAGGTGGGGGCCCCGCCTATAGGGTTTACAACTACATCCGACCCTATATGTGTTGATTGTACGATACGAGGAACAAATAAGCAACCCGATTATTGGGTATTTCAATAAGGGTATAAAAATGTAAAATGAACACCGGCAAGTAGCCGGCCTATGCTGAGGCATCAGAACTAAAATTTGAACAAGAAACGCAATGACTCCAGGGTTTAAGCCAGTCAGGTTATTCGGGTAATAAAATAAAAAGATCAATACCAGGTATATTAAATAAAGCGATGAAACAAATAACAGGCTCAATGAAAAAATTTATCGGCGCCGCAGCGCTGGCATCCTTATTTGCACTTACTGGTGCGGCTCAGCAGGCTGACCCGGTTAAGAGTAGTTTTGAAAGGTATAGCCAAAACGCTTTACAGGAAAAGGTATTTGCCCATACAGACAAAAGCGCCTATCTGACGGGAGAAATCCTGTGGTTCAAATTATATGTAGTTGATGCTACCGGCCATAAGCCCGTAGATCTGAGTAAAGTTGCTTATGTTGACGTGCTGGACAACAATTCGGTGCCGGTTTTACAAACCAAGGTTGAATTAATTAATGGCAGTGGTAGCGGATCGGTTTATATCCCGGTTACTGTAGCTAATGGCAGTTATAAACTACGGGCTTATACCAATTGGATGAAGAATTTTAGCCCCGATTATTATTTCGAAAAAGCGATCACGATCATCAATCCGCAAATAGTACCCGGCGCCATTGCAGGCGCGGGGCCGGCTTTTGATATTCAATTTTTCCCTGAAGGCGGAAACCTGCTTAATGGCATTGCCACCAGAATCGGCTTTAAAGCAGTTGGTAAAGATGGCAGGGGGATTGATTTTACAGGGGCAATAGTTAACCAGAAAAATGATACGCTGCTAAAGTTTAAACCGCTACAGTTTGGGATGGGTAGTTTTACGCTCACACCCGATGCTGCCAGCTCCTATAAAGCCATTATCCGCAGCGGACAGGCAGCGCCTGTTGTTGTGGCCTTGCCATCGGCAGGCAGTCAGGGCTACGCTTTGCAAATGGCCGACCAGGGTTCGCAGCTTATGATTAATGTCAAGACACTCAACGAGGATAGCAATGAAGGAATTTACCTGTTTGTACATACCGGCCAGTTGGTAAAAGTTGCAAAATACGTGTCTTTGAACAACGGTTCTGCGACATTTAAAATAGATAAGAGCGACTTGGATCAAGGCATATCGCACCTGACGCTGTTTAACAGCAATCACCGTCCTGTGGCCGAAAGGTTGTACTTTAAACGGCCCACCAACTTGCTGAACGTTGAAGCGGCAACCGATCAGCAACAATACGCGAGTCGCAAAAAAGTAAGTGTATCCCTATCGGCAAAAGATAACGCAGGCAAGCTACGTGTTGCCGACCTCTCGGTTTCGGTATATCGCCTGGATGATTTCCAAACTGCAGATGAAAGTGATATTGCAGCATACTTTTGGCTCAATTCTGACCTGAAAGGTCGCATCGAGTCGCCGGGCTATTACTTGCAGGAAAATGCCGCAGAGGCAGCCGATAACCTGATGCTTACCCAGGGATGGAGCAGGTTTCAATGGAGCGAAGTTTTAGGTAACAAGCCACCAGTATTTAGTTATTTACCCGAATACAACGGTCACCTTGTATCAGGTAAAGTTATTAATACGATTACCAATGCCCCCGCAGCCGATGTTGTTGCTTATTTAGGTGTACCGGGTAAACGAGTACAAGTGTTTAGTTCGCGGAGTGATTCGAGCGGCCGGGTGCTATTCAATACCCGGGATCTTTACGGTCCGGGTGAAATTGTGGTACAATCCAATTCAGAACGTGACAGCACCTATCGGATCGACATTTTGAGCCCTTTTTCCGAGCAATACTCAAAAACCACGCCGCCACCTTTCAGCTTAAAACCATCTCTTCAGGCCTCTGTTGAAAATGCCAGCATTGGCATGCAGGTGCTGAATCTGTATTCGGGCAATAATATCAAAAAATATGCGGCAATCTCGGTTGATAGTAATGGCTTTTATGGGAAACCTTATCGTACCTATAAATTGGACGACTATACCCGTTTTACAACCATGGAAGAGGTTTTAAGGGAGTATATCCACGAGCTTTACCTGGTTAAGAGCGATAAGCGATTTCATATAAAGATTATTAGCGAAAAAGGATTTTTAGATGGTGACCCGCTGGTACTGCTGGATGGTGTTCCGGTATTTAATATGGATAAAGTGGTTGCGCTTGATCCGCTTAAGATCAAAAGACTTGATGTAGTGCGCGACCGTTATTTTTGGGGGCCAACTACCTTTGAAGGCGTTATGAGTTATACCACTTATAAAGGCGACCTCGGCGGAATTGATTTGGATCCGCATGCGGTTGTACTCGACTATGAGGGATTGCAATTACAAAGGGTTTTCTACTCACCGGTTTATAACACTGATGCTGAAGTTGCCAGTCGTTTGCCCGATTTCAGGAATGTGCTTTACTGGGCACCATTTGTTAAAAGCAGTTCGCAGGGTAAATCACAGTTTTCTTTTTATACCGGAGATCAGCCCGGCCGTTATATAGGAATCATACAGGGCCTTACCGCCGACGGGACTGCGGGCGGCAATGTGTTCAATTTCGATGTAAAATGATAGCCCTGCATTGGCCTGATTGCGATTTTGCCACCGGGGCGTAATATTTTTGATACAGAAGCGGGCCATATATCGTTGCCCCGGGGTATTTGCGTTTATGGTCATAAACCAGCATTGCAGCAATGCAACAGACTAAATGAAAAATTTCAAAAATTAGAACTCGAATTAAACCATTTAAGTTCAGTTTAGTCAAAAGGCCGGAAACAAGTTAAAATATTCTACAAAAATGAAAAGGTTCTATCAATTTGCATCCTGCCTGGTGTTGGCAGGATTGCTGGCAATAGGGACGGCGCAAAATGCCAATGCACAACGCGGTTTTCATGGCGGTGGTCATTTTAGCGGCGGTATTAGTTTTGGACGTGGCAGTGTTGGAATAGGTTTTGGCAGAGGAAGCGCTCTGGCAGTTACTGCAAGGCCGGGTTACTTTGGGGGCTTTTATGGCGGACGGTACTTTTTTGGTTACCCGACAGTAGGTTTTCGACTGGGCTTTCTGCCCTTTGGCTTTTTCCCATTCTATTTTGGTACTGATCTGTATTATTATTCGGGCGGCGTATTTTATCGCCCCTATGATAACGGTGGTTACGAAATTGCCAGTCCTCCCCTGGGAGCAGCAGTACCTGCTTTGCCCAAAGGTTCGCAATCAATTGTGATCGATGGCCAGCAATATTATGAATTTAACGGTGTTTACTTTCAGCCCGGCACCGACGACAAAGGCAAAACGGTTTATGTAGTTACTGGGAAAGATGGTATACTCAACACCAATGGAGAACAGGCCGATACACCGCCACCAGCACCAAAAGTTGGCGATATGGTTAACCAATTACCTGAGGGCTCGCGCAAAGTAACCCTCAACGGACAAAAATACTACGTTGACTCTGATGGTATCTATTATCAGGAATATACCGATGCCAATAATTTCAAAGGATACCGAATTGTAAGTATCCCCTCCGGCGACGATAACGAAAAGCAACAATAGTGTTACATAAAATCGCGTTAAAAGGGCTATTATAGCCCTTTTTTTATGGAATGCAACTAAACCTTTTGCATGTTGGGCTGTCAAACTTTATATACTAATAATCAGTAAGATGAAGAGTTTAATTAAATATATACCGGCAATAGCGCTAAGCGCTTTGCTGATAATGGCAATCAATGGGCAGGTTTATGCTCAGCGTGGCGGCCATGGCGGTGGCGGCGGCGGCTTTCATGGCGGCGGCGGCGGTGGCTTTCATGGCGCAGTAAATTCAGGCGGTGGCTTTCGTGGTGCAGTAGCCGGCAGAGGTGCCGTGGGTTTTCGCGGTGGAGCTACTGTCCGTAGCAATTATGCTGTTCGTGGTGCAGTTGGTGTTCGAAGTAATTATGCGGTTCGTGGTGCAGTTGGTGTTCGCGGAGGCATTGGTGCCCGCGGCTATGCTGGCCGTAGCGGCAGTTATGTTTATGGCGGCCATACCTATTACCGCGGCGGCTACGGCTACCGCGGCGGCTATGGCTACCGTGGCAGCTATGGCTACCATGGCGGCTATTATCGCTATGGCTGGGGCTGGGGTTACCCGCACCTCGGTTTATATTTTGGCTTCCTGCCTTTTGGATATTATCCATTTTATTGGGATTCATATCCATATTATTATTATAGTGGTGTGTTTTACAGACCCTACAATGGCGGATACCAGGTTACCGCTCCGCCACTTGGTGCAGCCGTACCAAGTTTGCCTTCAGATGCACATTCAATCATGATCGATGGGCTCCAATATTACGAAGCAAGTGGTGTTTACTATCAGCAAAATGCTGATGCCAACGGGAAAACTGTGTATGTTGTTGTAGGCCGCGATGGCGTATTAAATACCGAAAACGGTAATGATCAGCCTGCAAACGATAACGAACCTACGATGGATAATCCAGGCAATAGTAGTTCGGCAACTACCCATGGTACTCAAACCGATAATGCGGCAAAGCCTGCTATAACACTTAAAGTTGGCGATGTATTGCACCAGTTACCGGCAGATTGCCGCAAGGTGACCTTGAATAACAAAAAATATTATGTTTCGCCCGATAATGTGTTTTATGAAGAAGTGGAGGATGATAACGGGACCGGGTATCGTGTGGCCAGCGTACCCGGCACCTGATCGGGTCAGCAAAATGATTATTGATTTTATTTACTGCTTTTAATTGCTGAGGCCCCGTTTACCGGGGCTTTTTATTGTCGTTTTTCTGCCAGAAAAGCCGGAAAAATAAAAGCCCCCTCACACTTGCTGTTTGGGGGCTTTCAACCTAAACCTTATCACAATTAAACCGGTAGAATACCAGTTCGTTTATCTATAACGCAATTACTATACCATTATGATAACACTGACGAAATTTCCTTGTTCTGATATTATTTAACTTAAAATTACCTCGTCTGCCGCCATTTATACTGTTCCCTTTTGGTGACAAACTGTTCCCTTTGCCATACATTTTTAAGGAAACCAGGCTTGTTTCCAACCTAAATTACCACTAAGTCAAGTATCCGGCAGGCAAAGTGCAGGCGCCACAGTAACGATCAAAAAAATATTTGACAAAACCGTGCCATGAATAAATATTATTTCCGGATTTTGGAAAATATTCCATCCGGCTTAAGCGGGTTTGACAGATTGGCATTTTCGTGGGGGATAGTTATTGGTTAACAGTATAGTATCCCAATGGCTTAATACCCGTATTGCTTCAATACCGCCAAATGGTGCAACTCATGGCCAGCCGTGATATAAACTATAGCGCGTACCGTAATGGGGTATCCGCTGGCTGTACCCAGTCTTAACAATTGTCCCTCGCTGAATGAGCGGTAAAGAAACAATGTTGCTTCACGAACCGCTTTGTATTCATTAACCAGGTCGGTAATCGTCCGGCTGTTGAAATCGGTGTTATTGATATATACGTCCTGATCGAAACCCGGTTGCGGGACATTGTTTCGCGAGAATACCAGCGCCCTGTAAGCAAAAACCCGCTCAGTATCTATTATATGTCCAAGTGTATCTTTAAAGGTCCATTTGCCGGGCGCATAAGGCAATGAAGCCTTTTCCTCGCCCAGGGAAATGAAAAGGTTCGCTGTCGATTCTTTCAGCTCATCTAAAAGCTCCAGTACATCGGTGGTATCCACCTTATTTACATAGTTTATAGCATAATCGGGATACTCGTTAGCTTGTGGTTTGTTGATCATCTTTTATTTCTTTTAATACGATACGAAAGGTGGTGCCCTTGCCAAGCTCCGAGTCTTTTACAAATATTTGCCCGCTATGGTAATTTTCAACCATACGCCGGGTAAGCGATAGCCCCAGCCCCCAGCCCCTTTTTCGCGTGGTATAACCGGGTTGAAAAACTGTCTCGAATTTCGACCTGGGGATTCCCTTGCCGGTATCCGTTACATCAATAAATACCTGGCCCCGGGCTTTGTTACCCGAAATCTCTACTTTAATATGCCCGGCATTGTCAATAGCATTCACCGCATTTTTCAGCAGGTTTTCGAGCACCCAGTCGAACAATGGAATATTGAGTCCGGCTTTCAATTGCTGGTTTCCCGTTAGTTCGAAACCAATCTTATGGCTGACACGCACTCTGAAATAGTCGACAAAATCTTTCACCACCTCATAAACATCATTGGGCTCAAGTACCGGTTGCGAACCGATCTTGGAAAAACGGTCGGCCACAATTTCCAGCCGTTTGATGTCGTTTTCCATTTCCGCTATCAGCGGGTCTTCTTCGGCATCAAATTTTTCCTTCATCAGCTCGGTCCAGGCCATGAGCGAGCTGATGGGTGTACCCAACTGATGGGCGGTTTCTTTGGCCAGCCCCACCCAAACCTGGTTCTGCTCCGATTTACGCGAAGTATTAAAGGCAGCGTAAGCAATCAGCAAAAATATAGCAATAACAGTAAGCTGCACATAAGGGAAAATCTTAAGTTGCGTCAATACAAACGAATCGTGATAATATACATACCAGCTATTGCCAATCACCTTCAACGTTATCGGCTCATGCTCGGCCTTCATCGAAGTTAATTCCGACTGGAAATAGGCAGGGTCATATTTCTTGCTATTTTTTTCTGCCGGTATATCCGGCACTTTGATATAAGTGCGGCTTGCGTCCAGGCCTTTGGTAGTGATGATCTCGCCATGGGCATCCACTATCATCGCCGGAACTGTCAAACTATCGCGCACTGCAAAAACATAATTTAAAAAATCGTTATCGTCTGACGTTGTCATTTGCTTCATACTCAGTGCCCATATTTCGGCCCGGGTACGCTCTGATCGTTTGATGCTTTTCACCAGGTAACTGGTATACAACAACGAACCGATGGCAATAACCAGCGCAAAGGCAAGCAAAAAGTAGTTCCAGAAACGGCGCTGTGCGTATGGGTTCATGAGATATAGTCCGAAAGTCCGGAAGCCCGCATCCCGATAGCTATCGGGAGTAAGGAAGCAAGGATCTTCGTTGTTTGGGTGAAAAATACGGAAAAATGGTTAGAGTCGGAAAGTCCGGAAGATGCTTTTTCTATTCGTTGACAGGGCGACTGTTATGTGGGTTAATTAGGGCAGTCTACCTAAAATCTACTTTTTTTTCGAATCACAGATTTAATGGGATTGGCCTGATTGCACAGATTTTTTGACTGAGCAAAATTACTACTCATCCTTCTGTCTATCGGGATGCGGACTTTTTTTCGAATCACAGATTTAAACGGAATGGCCTGATTGCACAGATTTTTTTTGACTGAGCAAAATTACTACCACCCAACTGTCTATCGGGATGCGGACTTTCAGACTTCCCGACAAAAAAAACTACCTTTGACCTATCATGGCAAATCAAAAAGTTCGGGTACGTTTTGCGCCAAGTCCAACCGGTGGTTTGCACCTGGGCGGGGTGCGTACCGTGTTGTTTAATTACCTATTCGCTAAAAAACATGGCGGCGATTTTGTGCTGCGCATTGAAGATACTGACCAGGGCCGCTATGTTGCGGGTGCCGAAGATTATATCATGGAATGCCTCAAATGGTGCGGCCTTAACCCTGACGAAAGCCCTGCTGTTGGTGGGCCATTTGCTCCTTATCGCCAAAGCGAGCGTAAGGCTTTGTACCGCGAATATGCCGAGCGCCTGGTGATGCAGGGGCATGCCTATTATGCATTTGACACACCAGAAGAACTGGAGCTAAACCGTCGCGAGATACCCAATTTTCAGTATGGGCATGCTTATCGCGATACCCTTCGGAATTCGCTTACACTAGCGCAAAACGAGGTCGACCAATTGCTGAAGGATCATGTGCCCCATGTGATCCGCATTAAAATGCCCGCCGATGAGTCGGTGCATTTTGAGGATATGATACGCGGGCATGTGAGTTTTGATACCAACCAAAGCGATGATAAAGTTCTGTTGAAAGCCGATGGAATGCCAACTTATCATTTGGCCGTTGTAGTTGACGATTATTTAATGAAGATCACCCACGCTTTCCGGGGCGAGGAATGGCTGCCTTCGGCACCGGTACACCTGCTTTTGTGGGAATACCTGGGCTGGAAAGCTGCTATGCCGCAATGGGCACATTTGCCATTGATTTTGAAGCCCGATGGGCATGGCAAACTCAGCAAGCGCGATGGCGCACGCCTTGGTTTTCCGGTTTATGCCATGAGCTGGTTCGATGAAAAGACAGGTGAAGTTACAGCTGGCTTCCGCGAACTTGGTTTCCTGCCAGAGGCCTTTCTGAACCTTTTGGTAATGCTGGGCTGGAACGATGGTACCGATAACGAGATATTCAGCCTCGATGAACTTATCATGCGTTTCTCTATCGAGCGGATAAATAAAGCCGGGGCGAAATTTGATTACGAGAAAGCCAAATGGTTCAATGCCGAGTGGATCAAAAGGTTGGACGTTGCACGTTTGATAGGGTACGTTAAACCAATTCTGGAAGAAAAAGGTTTAGTGGTTGATGATGAGGACTATTTAATCAAGGTGATCCAATTGGTGAAAGAGCGCTGCATCCTGCTGCCCGATTTTTACCAGCAGGCTTCATACTTTTTTGCGGGTCCGGCTGAGTACGACCTAAACGCGGTAAAACCTAAGTGGACCGACGCCAAAACCGACTTTTTCAAGGGTTTTATTTCCATGCTCCAAAATATCGGTTCAACCATCGACCCGCAGGATCTCGAGATCCGTTTTAAAGCATTGGCAGATGAACGGGGCATCAAAGCCGGCGAGTTAATGCTGCCCTTCCGCATCATGCTGGTAGGTGGTAAATTTGGTCCGCATGTGTTTGATATTGCCGCATTACTTGGCCAAAACGAAACCATCATCCGTATAGAACAGGCCCTGTTAAAATTTACGTCTTAAAATATATATTTAATTTGTAATTTAAAACTTACTGACTTTTTAGTCTGTAATTGATATTTTACTTGTGTGGTTATCGCGATAACCTATCTTTGCCTCACGGAAACCTACCCGCGGACGCTTAAACTCAAAACAATTTTCCCCTTTGGCGCCGTTCTGGGTTGATCAGAATTTATAGGTATGCAAGAATCGGGAAAGAGCATCGAAGATCATCATTTCGATGATAAACCGGAACAAGGCCCCAAGGAAAAGCGTCGGAAATTTGCGCTATTTAGTGGTTTGATTGGCGTAGTGGTATTGGTGCTTTATTTTGGGATCACTGCCTTCCCTTCCCGGTTGTTCAGTGAAGGGCGAAATAGTGATGCAGCCAATAAATTAGCAGTTTCCCCTGTTCAAAGGCCCGAGCTTCCTGCCAGTCCGCTTAAAAGCACAACTGAGCGTATTTTTACCAATACCACGGAAGTAATGCAACGGCAATTTGCTAAAATGGGCAAAAACTATAAGGCCCCCTCGCTGCAATTATTTGAAGACACCATAACTGCCTACCAATGCGGGCAACTATTACCTGTAACAGGCGCTTTTTACTGCCCGGCCGATAAGCAGGTATTTGTGGATCTGTCCTTTTTCAGGGCACTCAAAAAGGCCGATAGTTCTTCGGCTAAACAGGCGCAGGCCTATCTCATAGCACACCAGGTTGGTCACCATATCGAAAACCTGTTAGGCATAACCGCTAAGCTCGGGGCGCTGCGCAAAACGCTGCGCGATACCGATATGAAAAAGCTGGACGAAAAAGCCGAACTGCTGGCCGACTATTATGCCGGTGTTTGGGCCAGCTTTGCCTTCAAAAGTAAATTTGACAACAGCGATGCCGATATCCTGATTGCCGACGCAACGGGCATCAGCACCACCCTATCGCAAAACACCGCAATCAGCATCGCCGACCCATACTTCTACTCAGACCTTAGCCAACGCTCCGCCGCCTTCTACAACGGCTACCGCAACCGCGATCTCAGCAAAGCGAAAGTGTTTGATAAAGGGGAGTTGAGGTAGGGGGGATGGAAGATCTAGCTATTAAAAAGTCTTTTGCGGTCAATAAATATTCTTTACTGGCCTTATTTATAAAAAAACTGTAACCAAAGAACTAACTTAGTTTTTGTGTTTGATGTTGCTTGCGCCTTAATAATCGATAGTAAAAAACGTTTGTTTGCTGCTCAAAGAAGTAGCACGATGAGTTTGCCATTCAAGTGGGAACTACCAGGTGGAAAAGTTGAATCAGATGAATCTCCTGAGGACTGCTTAATTAGAGAAATTTCCGAGGAGCTTGAACTATCAATAGTAATAATAAATGCTCTAACTCCTCATTCGCACCATTATCCTTCGTTTTCTATTAGGCTTATCCCTTTCATTTGTAAACAAATTAGTGGTGAAATTACATTGAAGGAACATTCTGATTTTAGGTGGTTGAGACCAAATGAATTACTAGATTTGGATTGGGCAGATGCCGATGTACCAATCTTGAAACAATACCTAACCTATTTAGATGCAATTAAATCTTGGAATTTATGAACAGCTTATAAATAAGTTAATAGCTAATCAGCTATCCTTATTTAAAGGCGAGAAGTTTTTTATTAAAAGTACTATAGTTGATAAAGAGGAGGCCTCTAGATATCTTAGCTTATACCTTGCCAACGTAATTAAATTTGCCCTCGATGAGTTGAAGCAGGAAGATAAAACCAAGCGGCAAATAGAGCTTTCAAATAAGATAATACAATTATTGATAGAAGTGCTGCCGAAACTAAGGTTGTCTGATAATTTGATAGAAACTGAGGGTAAGATTTTGGAAGCAATATTTTCTAGAATAAACCCGCCTTTGGATCTTGAAGAACGCTATAAACAAATTACTCCATATACAAGATTAAGTCAAAGCGAACTTTTCACTGGCAATAATGTTGGGATATCTTTAGAAAGTGAGATCAAAAAGGAAATTTTATCAGCAGATGAAATTTGCTGGTTAGTTTCATTTATAAAATTTTCTGGGATTAGGATTTTTAAATATGAACTGGAAGAATTCACAAATTCTGGGAGAAAACTCAAAATCATTACAACTTCCTATATGGGTGCAACCGATGTAAAGGCAGTTGAATTTTTATCAATACTTCAAAATACTGAGATAAAGATTTCCTATAACTCCGATCACGAACGATTGCATGCAAAAGCCTATCTATTTTTAAGAAATACCGGTTTTAACACAGGATATATTGGTTCATCGAATATTTCAAGATCTGCTTTAACAAACGGCTTAGAGTGGAATTTAAAAGTAACAACCAAGGAGATCAGCCATATCATAGATAAATTCAAAAAAACATTTGATACATATTGGGTTGATAAAGATTTCGAGCTATACAGATCAGGCCAAGATATGCAAAAGCTTTCGTCGGCATTAAAGCAACAGAAGTCTTACAACAACCCTGGTATTACAACTTTTTTTGATCTAAAACCATTTCCTTATCAGGAAGAAATTTTGGAAAAATTACAGTCGGAAAGACTTGTTCATGACCGGTATAAAAATCTTGTAGTGGCCGCGACTGGAACTGGCAAAACGGTAATCGCATCGTTTGATTATAAAAAATTTCGTGCTGAATGTCCAAATGCCAAGCTCCTTTTCGTAGCACATCGAAAAGAAATTTTGGAGCAGGCGCAAAATACTTTCCGGCATGTTCTAAGAGACGCAAATTTCGGAGATTTATGGGTAGACGGTGAAGAACCTATTAAATTCGAAAATGTATTCGCATCTGTACAAACGCTTAATAATCGATTAAAAGACTTGCAGTTTGA
>CAIPPO010000057.1 GCA_903866915.1 uncultured Mucilaginibacter sp.
GAAATTCGACAACTTCCGGCCCTTGCAGGAGGAGATCATCCAGTCGGTTTTGCTGGGGCGTGATACCCTGGCCTTGTTACCGACAGGTGGGGGTAAATCTGTCTGCTTCCAGGTGCCTGCACTTACCCGGCCGGGGGTATGTATCGTGGTTTCGCCATTGATTGCTTTGATGAAGGACCAGGTGGAGAACCTGAAAGCTAAAGGCATAGCAGCGGTTTCGATTGTTACCGGGATGGGTAAACGCGAGATCGACCTCGCGCTGGATAGTTGTGTTTACGGTGAGACTAAATTTTTATACCTCTCGCCCGAACGCCTGCTGTCGGAATTGGTCCGCGAGCGGATCAGGTATATGAATGTAAACCTGATAGCTGTGGATGAGGCACATTGTATCTCGCAATGGGGTTACGATTTCAGGCCACCCTACCTGCATATCGCCGATCTGCGCGATCTGCATCCCGAAGTGCCAGTTCTGGCTTTGACAGCTACTGCAACAGCCGAGGTAAGGGAGGATATCCAAAAGAAGCTAAAATTTAAAGAGCCAAACGTTTTCCAGCAAAGCTTTGAGCGGAAGAACATCAGCTATGTGGTACAGAACGAAGAAAACAAGCTGCGCAAACTGCTGGATATTCCAAAAGGCGTGAAGGGTAGCGGTATAGTATATGTACGCAGTCGGAAAGAATCGGCCGAAATTGCTAAATTTTATGAGGAGCATGGATACAGCGCCGATTTTTACCATGCCGGGCTTAACATGGAGCAGCGCTCAAAACGGCAGGACGACTGGCAGAAAAACCGCACCCGTATTATTGTGGCCACCAACGCCTTTGGTATGGGAATAGATAAAGCCGATGTGCGTTTTGTGATCCATAAAGACCCACCCGAAAGTCTGGAGGCTTATTACCAGGAGGCCGGTCGCGCCGGACGCGATAACCAAAAGGCCTATGCGGTACTGCTTTACAATTATACCGACCGCTTGAAAAGCGAGAAGAAATACCTGTCGAATTTCCCGACAGTGGAGGAGGTGAGGCAGGTATATCACTACCTGGGCAGCTATGTTCAACTGGCTTATGGTACGGGCGAGGGCGTCAGCTTCGATCTTGATCTGGGTGATTTCACCTCGCGTTATAAGCTTGAACCGGTGAAAACAGTTAATGCACTGAAGTTTTTGGAGCAGGACGAATACCTGGCATTTACTGAAAGCGTGTTCCTGCCCTCGCGGTTCAGATTTGAAGTAGCAAATGAACAACTGTATAATTTTCAGATACAAAACCCCGGATGGGATCCATTTATCAAAACCATTTTGCGATCGTACGGCGGTTCGTTCGAGAATTACGTTAACCTGCGTGAATTCGACCTGTCGCGCCGCGCCAACCTCAGTGTGCAGCAGGTGATAGAAGGTTTGAAGCAGTTGGAAGCCGAGGGCATCCTCCATTATCAGCCCCAAAGCGACTTGCCCCGTGTTACCTACCTGCAGCCACGCCAGCAAAACCGCGAACTGGCCATTAACAAACGCTATATCGAAGAACGCAAAGCCATCTACCGTCAAAAGATGGAAGCTGTTTTTGCCTATGCCGAACACCGGAGGTGCCGAAGCCAGATGCTTTTGGCTTATTTTGACGAATCGGCCCCTAAATGCGGGGTATGCGATATTTGCCTGGAAGAAAAGCGCCAGAAAAACAGCGCCGAAACTACCGACGACATCATTACGGGTATCGTTCAACTCCTCAGCGCCGCTGAACTTCCTCTCGAAAAACTGATCACCCACCTCAGCGCCGGCACCGAAAAAGAGCGCATCGAAACCATCCGCCTGCTGCTGGACGCCGGTAAGATAAAGACCGATGGGGAACGGTATTTTTTATAGCGGGATATTTTAATAAAGTCTTGAGTCTTATGTCAAGAGTCTTTAGTCAAATGATCAAAAAAAACCATGTCATTCCGAACAAGCAGTGCGCTGGATTGGGTGTCATCCCCAGCTTGTCGAAGGGTGAGTGCGGTGGGGGATGAAGTTTTTTGGGGTACTAAGGTGCTTTGTTCAAAGGACAAACTTTCGCCGCTCATGGCCGCGGGGGCCTGGTTAGTTATTCGCAGCTGTTTCGTGTCCTACGTGGCAATCGCAAGGTATGCTTTTAGGCCGGTATCCTTTCCATCCTTAAAATCCTAAAATCGTGTCCCATAATCGTGTTTAATACCCTATGTCATTCCGAACGAGCGGCAATGGTGTCGTGGTCGGCGCGAGGAGGAAACTTTTGGCTGAACTATGATTTGTAGGATTATCGGATTATAGGCTTTGTTTTTTGGGGCATCATGACCCTTTCCAAGCAAAGTGCGCTCTTAAAACGTCATGGCGAGGAACGAAGCCATCTCCTAACTGTGCCAGTCAATGAAACGGAATGTAGTTTAAGACACGGAAAGCAATTGATCGCTTTATAATAAGTTTAGTTTTCCTAAATTAGCTTACTTACTAACCAACAGCCCAATTCAAACCAGTTACAGAATAAATTCATGCAAACACTATACTGCACCCCCTTTCTATTATTTGATGGCAATTGTGCCGAAGCTATGACTTTCTACCATTCATGCCTTGGTGGAGAGCTGACCCTGACAAAATTGGGAGACACCCCGATGAAAGTCGGGTTTCCGCCAGAGACACACGGCAGAATTATCTATGCCCAACTGAAAAGCGGTTTGATCGATATTTCGGCTACCGACTGGATGGCATCACCTGCACTTGAACCAAAACAAGGGAATATGTACAGCATTTTTGTAATTGGTAAATCGTACGCCGAGCTGAAGGAAGTTTTTGATAAAATTGCCGAAGGTGCTGATCGCGATAGGAGAATTTTCGCTGAATTACAAGTTATGCCATTTGGTATTTACGGACACTTCGCCGATAGATACGGTGTTTCCTGGAAGTTTAGGGAAGATGTTACTGAATAAATAGGGCTCGATTTTGGGATTTTAATGGATGGACAAGATGACTAAAGTTTTAGATTTCATCCTTTTATCCAAAAATCCTTTTCAATCTATATAAAGGTGTTTTTTATTTGCTTTAGGTGACTTTCGCTGGGCGGGCTGGCGTGTTTTTTTGGAACGATGCCCTTATGTTCCGGACTATGATTATCGGATCATAAGACTTGAGATTGGGTGGCGGCCATCGTTGTTATTGAAATATTTTACGCGAATGCATACCCCTCTCCCTTTACGTCATGGAGAGGAACGAAGCCATCTCCAAACTGTGCCAGTCAATGGAAGATAATTTACTGTCAGGCACGAAATCTATAGCATGTTGGATGTCAATTAATGCCAGTAAGGTAGACCGACTTCCTGATAACGATGATCATATTAATCGTCGGGATGAAATATTGGGTTGGTATAATAAGCACCCGGCATTGCATCGCGGCACAGTAATCATCGATGACGATCAGCAACCTGGAGCACTTCCGCCGGATCTAAAAGAGAGACTCGTATTGACAAGTTCACCTATTACTTCGTCGCGCTTTTTCTCAGCATTTTAGAGATTGTGAACATTACCGGTGCTTAAAACTGTAAACAACTCATTTACAGCCGATAACACAATCTTCTGAACACAATCGGAAACCCAGTCCCCCATTTTGCCCAAAACGCTGAAATGCCTATTGAAAATCAACCCATTACCCCCTAAATAAAATTTCCGGCCATCTGAACACCTAAGCAATTGAAAATGAGTTTCTTACCCCTTTGCGACCTTGCCCACCGGTCATTTTTCCCATTTTAAACCCGGAAGTAATTAAATACCAGCACTTTACAATTTCCGGTCGGCGCCCCCAATTTGAACACCTAATCGGCTGAGGCCCAGCAGGCTGCAAATTTGAGCGGATTTCACCGGAAATTTAAGTGCCCATTTTCCCCTGTAATTGCTTGTTGTACAGGCGTTTTACAGGCATCTACGGGCGTTTTACAGGCGCTTTGCGTGAACACCTTTAACCTTTTAAAACCAGTAGTACCACTACGACGCTCCCGATAATTATCGGGACAACAATAAATTTTCGCCGATACAAAACACCCGTTCGCCGAACAAATACCCCCGTACATCTAATACACGGGTTTTGCCTGTAACGTTATTTTTTTGATTACGTCTTAATGGTGTATTTAATAAAACAGGAACATATATAATTCATAATCAATAGATCATACGATGAAAACATCAATTTTAACCCTCGCAACTATCGCCAGTATCGCCTTAGGTATCAGCAATAAAACATACGCAGCCGGAACTACCGATAGCTATCGGGACGCAGCAAAAAGCAAAAATGAAGTAAGCACGGTGCTTGCCAATGTTAGCAAGATTAGCAAGATCGAAGTTCGTGGTAATGTAGAACTTTATATCTCGGACGGTGAGACTGACCAGGTAAAAGTTTATAACAAATATTACGAGCAAAGCGCGCTGGTACAAAGTCAGAATGGCATACTCCGCATTACTTCCTACGCCGACCAGAAACTGGTTGTCTGGATCAAAGCTGCTGACCTGCGTGGCATCACTGCCTATGATAATGCCGAAGTTAAATCGTTTGGTAAACTAAACGCCATCGAACTGGACGTTAACCTGCACAACAATGCTTCAGCCAAACTGGATATGGACACCTTCAATGCTAATATTACCGTTAAGGACCACGCCATAGCCAACCTGAGCGGAACTGCAGAGCAGGTAAATCTGAAGCACGATGTAACCGCCAGCGTCAACAAATACAATCTGAAAGCTGCTACGCTTATTGAAAATAAGGTATTAACTGCCAATGCCATTGAAATGGCCATGACAACTTACTAAGCAATCAACGCAAGTTTCAATATATATTAGTTAATGTAAAAAGGGGAGCCTTCCTGCAAATTGCAGGAGGCTTTTTTGTTTTGGGTAGGTAGGTAAGATTGCGGCGAAAGGTTTACTTTTATTTAATGAAGAAAACAGCAGCGCGTCGCGATTTTATCAAACTATCAGCACTGGCTTTGGGAGGATTGGCTTTAGGGCCGGTATCGGCTAAAGCTGAATTTAGGAGTGGTTTACCCTTACCCGGCATAATTGGCAGCGGTAAAAAACTTAACATTGTTTGCCTCGGTGCCCATCCCGGCGATCCGGAGTTTGGCTGCGGAGGTACGATGGCACGTTACAGCGAGGCGGGGCATCAGGTCACTTTTCTTTACATCACCCGCGGCGAAGCCAGCGACCCCCAAAAGACTTATGCCGAAATGGCTGCCCTGCGCACCAAAGAAGCCGAAGTTGCTTGCGCTATTCTGAATGCTACCCCGCAATTTTTTGGTGAGATTGACGGTAATACGGTTTTGGACAAAGACAAAAATGCCGAAATGGAAAAGCAACTCGCTGCGCTGAATCCAGATATTGTTTTTACCCAATGGCCGGTTGATGGTCACCCTGACCACCAGGTGACCGGTATGCTGGCTTTGACTGCCTGGGTACATGCTAAAAGGCAATACCACCTATATTTTTATGAAGTAAACACCGGAGTGGAAACCATGGGATTTACGCCGACTGATTATGTCGACATCACTTCGACCCATGAAAAGAAAAAAGCCGCCATGTTTGCCCACAAAACGCAGGACCCTGTTAATACTTATAACGATTATTTTAAACCCCTCGAAGAGTTTCGCGGTCTGGAATCCGGCGTAAAACAGGCAGAAGCCTTCATCCATTTTAAGGCGGAGGGTGAGCGTGCGGTTATTTTAGGTTTAAAATAGGATAGTCCCCGTTTTTACCGGTGACTAAGCTCGTTTACCCGGAAAGCGACAGCCCGGCTTAACAGGTCGAGTGGGATTGGCTCATTCTTTGGCAGCCTGATTGTTGATTTGGAGATATCAAGTGCAGCAAATTCGGCAGCAAAAGCATTAAATACGCTGCGCGGATGCGGTAGGGTAACGTGCACATGATTTTTAAATGCTGCGAAATAAATAAAAACTTCACCTTCATACGCCAGAGCCGGTATCTGGTAATGGATAAGCTCAATTGCGCCGGGTGCTGCTTCCAATAGCCTTGTACGCATCATTTGTAGGACCTGGCTTTCATGATCTGAAAGACTATCGAAATACTGTGCTGTAGTTTCAAATTTGGTTTTGCGTGCCATGCCATTCAGGTATCAAATCAAATTTACTTTCTTTCCCGATTTTTCCTAACCTAACAAACCGAATTATTAAAATCCGGCATACAAAAATTTGCTACCCGGCCACATTCGGTGCAATCAGCAAAATCAAACGAACCTGCCTGCCTGCTTGCAGGTCAGCGGTCAGGTTCACCGGTACTATTCCCCGCTTTACCGATAAAAGGCCCTCTTGTGCCTAATAAGGCCTTTTTTGCTGTAACGAAGTGGGCTAATGGGTGGTCTTATAGGTGTATTTAGAAAATAAAAAAGAAACAACATCAAAATATTCAGATCATGAAAACTAAAATATTATCCATCGTAGCAGTTGCAGCAATCGCCCTTGGAATAGGAAATACCGCCATGGCAGCCAACTATGGATCATCTGCCAAAAAAAGTAAAACCGAAGTAAGTACCGTATTGAATAATGTAAGTAAAATCAACAAGATTGAAATTCGGGGCAATGTTGAAATATATGTGTCTGACGGCGAAACCGATCAGGTAAAAGTATACAATCAGTATTATGCAGAAACAGCACTGGTACAAAGCCAGAACGGTGTATTGCGCATTACATCTTATGCTGACCAGAAACTGGTAGTTTGGATTAAGGCAGCCGACCTCCGTGCTATCACCGCCTATGACAATGCTGAAATTAAATCCTTCGGAATACTGGCTCCGCTTGAGTTGACTGTTACCCTGAACAACAATGCCTACGCAAATTTGAGCGTCAGCGGGTATGGCGTTAACGTGGTACTCAATGATCGTGCAAAAGCCGACTTAAAAGGGAACGCAGAAGTGAGCAGTCTTAAATACAGTCAATCATCAACTTTAAATACCACCGAATTTGCCGCCGCAAGGCTTAGCAAATCAACTGGAGGCATAACTACCTTTACCCAAAAAGATGACGAATTTGCCGGACTTTAATCAACCATACAAGGTTTCAATATATAGGTTCAAAAAGCCGTCCGTATCGGAAGTTCGGGTGGCTTTGAATGTAGAATCAAAATTACAGTTACTCGATTTTCAACGCTAAATAATATCTTTGAATTAACCATAGCAATTCTTCAATCCCAAAACCAAAAAACCGATAAACCATGAAAAAGAAAAATTTACTGTTAATAGCTTTCGTCTCGCTGCTTGGTATGGCAGTATTGCCCGCCTGTCGCAACCGGTGTGTCAAAGGTTCGGGCCACCAGGTTACGGAGAGCCATAAATTGGCCAACTTTAATGAGCTTGAAATTTCCGGTGGTTTCAGGGTTAACCTGAAGCAGGACAGTAGCCTGGCGCTAGGTATCACCGCTGATGATAATATTTTGAAATATATCCATGTTGAGTCAGAGGGCGATCGCTTGCATATCTACACCAAAAAGTCGATTTGCGGTAGTGGCGAGATCATTTTAAATATAGGAGTAAAACAACTTACAAGGTTGACTGGCTCGGGTGCTGTAAATTTTGTATCTCAGGGAAAGATCAATACAAAAGACCTCCATATCGGCTTGAATGGGGCCAGCCAGATTGATATCGATCTTACAGCCGACAACGTATCGACTGAAGGAACAGGCTCAAGCGAGATCAGCCTGAAGGGTCAGGCAACATCCCACCACGTTCAGCTTACCGGTGCCGGAAAATTGCGTGCATTTGATTTTGTCGTGGCAAATATGATATCACCAGCACTGGCGCGTCTGATTGCGAGATTAATGTGTTAACAGACTTGCGGGTGAGTTCAACAGGCTCATCTGATGTAAAATACAAAGGTAACCCTGCAAACGTAAGCAGTACCAAGCTGGGCGCGGGCAGTGTTACAAAAGTGAATTAATACCTGCTTGATAGTTTTCAGATAGCCTTGACCCGATGAAAGTTGTGACAAGGCTTTTTTTATGCTTCGCACGCCATTTTCATTCCTGCTGTCCTGCTACTTTTTTTAATAAAATTACTTACCTTTGCCCCCTCCAAAATCGGTTGTGCGCAAACTGTTTATGCGCTCAGCGGTTAAATTTTAAAGTAAAAACACGCCGAAAAGATGAATATTTCACAGGAAAAAATCGACAACCTGAACGCAGTTGTAACTATTAATATTAAGCCCGAAGATTATCAGCCACGTGTTGATAAGGCTATAAAAGATCATGCAAAAAAAGCAAAAATACCAGGTTTTCGTCCGGGTATGGTGCCGCCTTCGCACATCAAAAAAATGTACGGCAAAAGTATTTTAGTTGACGAAGTGAACAATTTGTTGTCGGACTCTCTGAATAATTATATCGACGAACAGAAATTACAGGTTTTGGGTCAGCCACTGCCAAAAAGTGATGATAAAGAGTATAACTGGGATTTTTCAGACGACTTCGTTTTTAATTATGAATTAGGTCTGGCTCCTGAATTTGATATCGATTTTTCATCAAATGATAAAGTTACTGAATATATTATTAAACCGGATCCTGAAACCCTGGCTTCACGCATTACCAACATCCGTAAAAGCTATGGAAAAATGACAAATCCTGACGTATCGGCAGATGGCGATGTGCTTTATGCCGATTTGGTGCAACTTTCGCCGGATGGTTCTGTTTTTGAGGGTGGGATAAGTAATACCACATCGGTTCGTTTGGACCAGGTACAGGATGCGGAAATCAAAAAATCGCTGATTGGGCTTAAAAAAGGCGACGTGGTAACGGTGGATATCCAGAAGGCTTATGATCAGGATGCGGTTCGCATTGCGGCTATCCTAAAGGTAGATGAGGAAACAGCAACTGATTTGAAATCGAACTTTCAACTGACGGTAAAAAATGTAAACCGTTTGGAGGAAAGTGACTTGAACCAGGAGTTCTTTGACAAATTATTTGGTGAAGATAAGGTAACGACAGAAGAGGGCTTCAGAGACGAGATCACGAAAGAGATAGAAGCGATGTTTGCCCAGGATTCTGATCGTAAATTGCAAAACGATCTGTATAAACTGGCGATTGAGAAAGCGCAGTTTCAACTGCCCGACGACTTTCTGAAGCGCTGGTTAAAAGTAACGAACGAAAAACTTACCGATGAAGAACTGGTAGGTGGCTATGAAGATTTCGCGAAGAACCTGAAATGGACGTTAATCGAAAATAAAGTTATAACTGATAACAAAATCGAGATTAAATACGAGGAAGTTTTTGAGGCAGCTAAAGCACGTCTGGATGCACAGTTCAGAATGTATAGCCCACAGCCGTTAAGTGAAGAACAATTGGCTCAGTACACTGTACAGTTTTTACAAAATAAAGAGCAGGCCAACAAGATATTTGAAGAGGTAAAAGCCCTGAAAGTATTAGATCACTTAAAAAGCATCGTTACGCTCGATAAAATAGAAATCACGGATATAAAATTCGCCGAGTTGGAAAAATAAGACTTCCAGTGTAGTGATGGCGAGGAACGAAGCCATCTTTTAACTATGCAAATCAAGTAACGAGTATAGTTAGAATCGACAATTTCTTCGAATAGCAGCTATCTTTTTAAATAAGAAAACACCAAAGCAACTCAAACCGGGTTGCTTTGGTGTTTTTAGCTTACTTTATCACCTTTATAATTTTTACTTTTTAAAAACTTAAGTTTAATAATAATATTCAGCGATAAACTATATTTATCGCGATAAACCAAAAAAGAAAGAAACAACAATGGACATAAACAAAAACGAATTCAGGAATTATGCTGTAAAGCATCATCGTATCAATAGCCTGTATGTAGATAAATTTATCAGCAATGTAGAACGGTCGAACTTCCCAACCGGTATCGCAACAACGGGTATGACGCCTTATATCATTGAAGAGCGCCAGTTAAATGTAGCACAAATGGACGTGTTCTCGCGTTTGATGATGGACCGTATCATTTTTCTTGGCGATGCGATCTATGACAATATTGCCAATATTATCCAGGCACAGTTGTTATTTCTCCAGTCGGCAGACGGCAAAAGGGATATCCAGATCTATATCAACTCACCTGGAGGTTCAGTTTATGCAGGTCTGGGCATTTACGATACCATGCAGTTTATTTCAAACGATGTAGCAACAATTTGTACCGGTATGGCTGCATCAATGGCAGCGGTTTTGCTTTGCGCAGGAACCAAAGGTAAAAGAGCAGCATTACCACATTCCAGAGTGATGATTCACCAGCCATCAGGCGGCGCTCAGGGTCAGCAGTCGGATATCGAAATATCATACCACGAGATCACTAAATTGAAAAAGGAATTGTACCAGATCATTGCCGATCACAGTGGCGCACCTTACGAAAAGGTTGACAAAGCATCCGACCGTGATTATTGGATGATAGCAGAAGAAGCTCTTGAATTTGGTATGGTAGATGAGATATTACGCGGCAACGGCAAAAAATAAAGCCTTAACAACAAGGTCATTTACAACGTATTAATAATAAATACATTACAAAACACGTTGCATTAATGCGACGTTTTTTGTAAGTTTGATCGAATATAGACCCTGATGACTAAAAATAGTAAGGAAATAAGGTGTTCATTTTGCGGTGCTGGGAAGCAGGATTCGTTGATGCTGATCGCGGGATTAGATGCCCATATTTGCGATAAATGTGTCAACCAGGCTAATGAAATATTAGCGGAAGAGCTAAAGGTTCGCAAGGTAAAAACATCGGCATCGCAGCCCTCTGTATTGAAACCAGCTGAGATCAAAGTGCATCTCGACCAGTATGTTATCGGTCAGGATGACGCAAAGAAGATACTTTCAGTAGCGGTATACAACCATTATAAACGCCTTAACCAGCGAATAGATAAGGATGAAGTTGAGTTTGAAAAATCAAACATCATTATGGTTGGCGAAACCGGTACAGGGAAGACCCTGTTGGCCAAAACGCTCGCCAAAATATTAAATGTTCCATTTTGTATTTGCGACGCTACAGTTTTGACCGAAGCCGGTTACGTTGGTGAAGACGTAGAAAGTATTCTTACACGTTTGCTACAAGCTGCCGATTACGATGTATCAGCAGCGGAAAAAGGAATCGTTTATATTGACGAAGTTGATAAAATTGCCCGTAAAAGCGATAATGCTTCTATAACCAGAGATGTTTCCGGTGAAGGTGTTCAACAGGCGTTGCTTAAAATTCTGGAAGGAACCATGGTCAATGTTCCGCCACAAGGAGGTAGGAAGCACCCGGACCAAAAAATGATCACCGTAAATACCAACAATATCCTATTCATATGCGGAGGTGCTTTTGACGGTATCGAAAAGAAAATTGCAGGCCGCCTTCGTACCCAAACCGTTGGTTATAAATTCAAAAATCACGACGGAGAGGTGGATTTAAAGAATCTTTACAAATATATCACGCCACAGGACTTGAAATCATTTGGATTGATACCGGAGTTGATCGGGCGATTGCCGGTTCTTACCTACCTTAATCCTCTGGATCGGGAAGCCTTGCATAATATACTTACAGAGCCTAAAAATTCATTGCTGAAGCAATACAAGAAACTGTTCGAATATGAAGGCGTAAAGCTGGAATTTGACGAGGAGGTGCTTGATTTTATTGTGGATAAAGCCATGGAATTTAAGTTAGGCGCGCGTGGTTTACGCTCAATATGTGAAGCGATCATGATTGATGCGATGTTTGAGTTCCCATCGCGTAAAGATGTGAAACGTCTCAGCGTAACGATGGATTATGCAATGGAGAAATTTGAAAAATCAGACTTAAAAAAGTTAAAAGTGGCTTAACAAGCTAAATAGTTTAAAGACTTATATTTGTGTAACGAGCCCTGGTTAATCGCCGGGGTTTGTTGTATCCAACCCAGTCGGATGGAATTATAAATATTAACGACTTGCTTTATGAACGAAGAAAAAGAAGTTAAAAAAGGTGCAACAGGCGATGCAAATCCCGTGGAAGTAAATAGTGCAGTTAGATCCGGTCTAAAAACCAAGGATGCCATTGTTGCTAACTGGCTGCCACGTTATACCGGCCGTGCCCTGGATGATTTTGGCGGGTACATTATCCTGACCAATTTTTCTAAATACCTGCAGCTGTTTTCGGAATGGAACGACAATGTTCCCATTATGGGATTGGATAAACCCATGCAAAGCGTATCTGCCAACGGGATCACCATCATTAATTTTGGCATGGGTAGTTCTGTTGCAGCTACCATAATGGATCTGCTAACGGCTATCAAACCCAAGGCGGTAATTTTCCTTGGCAAGTGCGGCGGTTTAAAGAAGAAAAATAATGTAGGCGACCTGATCCTGCCAATCGCGGCTATCAGGGGCGAGGGTACCTCTAACGATTACCTGCCGGCCGAAGTTCCGGCACTGCCAGCCTTCGCCCTCCAGAAAGCCATTTCGACCACCATCCGCGACTTTGGTCGCGATTATTGGACAGGCACCTGTTATACCACTAACCGTCGCGTATGGGAGCATGACAAGGAATTTAAAAAATACCTTAAGTCGCTGCGCGCAATGGCCGTAGATATGGAAACCGCTACAATTTTTATAACTGGTTTTGCCAATAAAATACCTACAGGTGCATTGCTGCTCGTTTCCGATCAACCGATGATCCCCGAAGGTGTTAAAACCAGCGAAAGTGATTCCAGTGTCACCGAACAATATGTAGAGACCCATTTGAGGGTAGGAATAGAATCACTGAAACAATTGATCAACAATGGATTAACGGTGAAGCATTTGAAGTTTTAGGCTGGAGGGTTGACGGTTGGCCCAGGGGCATATGGTGACTTTTATTGCCGAGCGCAATTTGAAATAGTCTACTGGCTTTACGAGATGTATTATTTGGCCGACATCGACTCGCAATAGAATTAATTTCGACACATTTGCTCATGCCCTCTCCCGATCAAATTGCCCAGGCTTTCCCGCATGAGCCGACTGCCCAGCAGTTGGAGTTGTTTGAGAAGCTGCATGCCTTTTTGCTCAGTGATAATGGCGACGAATGTTTTATCCTGAAGGGTTATGCAGGCACCGGTAAAACTACGGTGGTTGGGGCGCTGGTAAAAGTGCTGAGAGCCTATAACTATCGCTCTATATTGCTTGCGCCTACAGGCAGAGCTGCTAAGGTAATCACCGGTTATTCAGGACGTAAGGCTTTTACGATTCACAAGAAAATCTACCGGCGTAAATCGGCGATGGGACTTGATGAGCCCTTCCGTCTTGCCGAAAATATTGCCGCTAATACACTTTTCATTGTCGATGAAGCTTCCATGATTTCGGACGAAGCCGCCAGCGGCAATCACGAAACGCTGCTGCGCGACCTGGTCAGCTATGTTTACAATACCAAAAACTGCAAACTGGTGCTTGTTGGGGATACCGCACAGTTGCCGCCTGTTGGCTCAGTTGACAGTCCCGCTTTGGATTTTAACCTGATGAAGAAAACATTCGCGCTGGATATCTTCACTTTTGAGCTGACAGATGTATTGCGACAGGAAAAGGACTCGGGCATTTTACTTAACGTTACTGCAATGCGTGAGTTGATAAGAACAGGTAATATCATCGCGCCGCATATCACTACCAAAGGCTTTAAAGATGTATTCCGTATGACGGGTGAAAAGCTTGAAGAGGGGCTTAACTACGCCTACAATAAATACGGGCACGAAAACACACTGGTTATTTGCCGATCGAACAAAAATGCCAACTTGTACAACCGCCAGATTAGGGGACGCATTCTGTACCGGGAGGAAGAATTGACTGGCGGCGACCAGATAATGGTGGTGCGCAATAATTATTTCTGGTTAAAGGGGGGTGAAGAAAGCAGTACTGATTTTATCGCCAATGGCGATATTGCCCGTATTAGGCGGGTTCGTAAAGTCGAGGAACTTTACGGTCGACGATTTGCAGACGTGCAGTTAGAATTTATCGACTATACTGAAGACCCCACGTTGGAATGCAAGATATTACTCGATACGCTCTATACCGAGTCACCAGCATTGCCTGCAGCAGACCAGAAAGAGTTCTTCTTAGAAGTGATGAAAGACTATGAGCATATCAAAAGCCGCAAAGCCAAATATGACGAGCTGAAACAAAACCCTTATTACAACGCCTTGCAGATCAAATTTGCTTACGCAATTACTTGCCACAAGGCACAAGGCGGGCAATGGGACGCCGTCTTCATCGACCAGGGCTTCCTAACCGACGAAATGCTGAATATGGATTTTTTGCGCTGGTTCTATACTGCATGTACCAGGGCCACGAAAGAATTATTTCTTGTTAATTTCGATGGAAGGTTTTTTTAGTTGGTCATTTGTAATTGGGTATCAATGATTGAGGATAGCGTTTTAAATTTTAGGTGCTATTTCCCTGTTGATTTTATATATCCGTAGCGCTTGATATGAATAAGTTCAAATTTTTCCATCCAAGAGAAGTATTTGTCTTCGGCGATATTTGCTCCAATCGAGTCGGCAGCTCTGCACAACTGTTTTCCAGCTGTGTCTTTTAAAAAATAGTCCCATTCAATAACCAAATTTCGTCCCCTAATACTTCGGCAAGGTTGTATACTTCAAGGTGTTCTAACCTTGTAGCTATAGGTGATAAAGTTTAGTAATATTTAAAATTCAGTAATAAATACTATCTCGATTCCTCAATAATCAAACCCTTCCCCATTGACAAATGACCGATAACTAGTCCACCAACGGCAACCGTATAGTAAACGTCGATCCCTTCCGTTCTTCGCTCGTTACTTCGATGGTTCCGTTGTGGTTTTCGATAATCTGTTTGGCTATACTTAAGCCCAGTCCTGTAGATTGCTCACCACGGACACCGGGGCGTCGCGCTTTCGAGAAGCGCTCGAAAATAAATGGAAGTATATCAGCCGGAATTCCTACGCCGTAGTCGCGCACTTCGATAACAGCCTGATTATCTTTTTCGC
>CAIPPO010000058.1 GCA_903866915.1 uncultured Mucilaginibacter sp.
AAATAAAATAACAACTTATTGCAGCAAATAGCCATGCTCTATTAGCGTGAATGAGTCTGAATTCAACCTTCGCCCAGGGCACTTTACTAAAAACGTAATAAAGCAGCCCGCCGGTAACAACAACAATCAAAATAATTTTGACAATACCCCAAAGTGTGCCCTTCCAGGTTTTATGTTCGACCGCTTCTTCAGCTGCCTCTTCAGCTACATCTTCTATTTTCGTCATTTTCGCAGCAAAAGTATTGATTTTTTGGATTTTGCCGCTTATCAAACGTGTTTATATACGATTCTATTGCTGAAAAGATCGTGTGAATAGTTAGATAAATAGACAAATGCGTTAACATTAAAATTTTAAATTTGCGCAAAATTCAAAAGAATGGCAAAAGTTAACGTTGGTTTAGTTCAGATGTCGTGTACGGCAGATAAACAGGAAAATCTGGAAAAGGCGATCGCAAAAGTTCGTGAGGCGGCAGAAAAAGGCGCACAGATAGTTTGTTTACAGGAGCTATTTACCTCGCTATATTTTTGCGATGTGGAAGACTATGATAATTTTAAATTAGCTGAAGCTATTCCAGGGCCTTCAACAGATGTTTTATCGCCATTAGCCAAAGAGTTGAATATTGTTATCATCGCTTCTTTGTTTGAAAAACGCACACAAGGGCTTTATCATAACACTACGGCAATCATTGATGCTGATGGCAGTTACCTGGGCAAATACCGCAAAATGCATATACCTGATGACCCCGGCTTTTACGAAAAATTCTACTTTACCCCTGGCGATATGGGTTACAAAGTCTTCAAAACTAAATATGCTACCCTCGGTGTGCTAATCTGCTGGGACCAATGGTATCCTGAAGCAGCAAGGATAACAGCACTGATGGGAGCCGAGATATTATTTTATCCAACTGCTATTGGCTGGGCAACAACACAGGATGAAGCCACAAACGTAGAACAATACAATGCCTGGCAAACCATACAACGCTCTCACTCGGTTGCCAACGGAGTGCATGTTGTGAGTGTTAACCGTGTAGGTCAGGAAGCAGAGCTAAAATTCTGGGGCGGATCTTTCATCTCTAACCCTTTTGGCACTGTGCTTTACCAGGCTTCCCATACTGCCGAAGAAGTGATCGTACAAGAAATAGACCTGCAAAAAACCGATTACTACCGTACCCACTGGCCTTTTTTACGCGACCGAAGAATTGATTCCTACCAGCCAATAACTAAACGACTTTTAGATGAACAATAATTATTTAGTCCATAGTCGATTGTCCATAGACCATAGTGAACATGGCTTTTAAGTTCGAAAATTTACAGGTTTGGCAAAAAGCACTGGATCTTTCTGATGAGATTAACATTTTAACCAGGAATTTTCCAAAGGACGAATTATATATATTAACTTCTCAAATTAAAAGAGCTGCTGATTCGGTGGTACTGAATATTGCGGAAGGGTGTACCGGTCAAAGTAATGCAGTTTTTAAAGCCTTTCTAAATTATTCAATTCGGTCAGGAGTCGAAGTCGTATCCTGTTTATTTATAGGTCAAAAGCGAGGATTTATAAGTAGTTCAGAATTCAAAAAACATTATGACAATTATGAGGCACTAATTAAAATGATAACCGCCTTAAGAAACTCAATATAAGCAGCTATGGACCATCGACCATCGACTATGGACAATTTAACGGGCTTCCATTTCCCCGCCGAATGGGCACCACACACCGCTACCTGGCTCAGCTGGCCGCATAAGGAAGCGTCGTGGCCGGGGAAAATACATACCATCTATCGCCCCTACTGTGAATTTATCAAAGTGTTGACTGAGGGCGAACTGGTTCGCATCAACCTGGCTGATGAAAGACAAAAGGCCTATGCAATTGCTGAACTGGAGACGGTTGGCGCCGATCTGAGCAAGATCGAATTTTTTAACTTTGAAACCAACGATGCCTGGTGCCGTGACCATGGACCTGCGTTTCTGATCAACCCCGAAACCAAACAAAAAGTGATCGTTGATTGGGGCTATAATGCCTGGGGCAACAAGTATCCACCATATGATCTGGATGATGTTATTCCTACCAAAATTGCTGAGCATTTTGGCTTACCGGTTTTTTACCCTGGCATTGTGATGGAAGGTGGTTCGGTTGAATTTAACGGTAAGGGAACTGTACTAACAACCGCAGCCTGCCTACTGAATAAAAACAGAAATCCGCACCTCGATCAACAACAAATAGAAGCCTATTTAAAGAACTATTACGGCGTTGAACAGGTTTTATGGTTGGCCGAGGGAATCATTGGTGATGATACGGACGGGCATATTGATGACATTACCCGCTTTGTAAACAGTGATACCGTTATAACCGTAGTTGAAGAGAATAAAGACGACGAAAACTACCATATTCTTCAGGACAATCTTCAAACGCTTCAAACAATGCGTCTTATCGATGGCAAGGCACTAAACATTGTTGAACTGCCAATGCCCGACCCTGTTTTTTACGATGGGCAGCGCTTACCGGCCTCCTATGCTAATTTTTACATTGCTAATTCGGCAGTGATCGTACCAACATTCAGGTGTAAAAAAGATCAAACGGCGCTTGATATCATCCAGCAATGTTTCCCCGACAGAAAAGTTGTCGGCATCGATTCAACCGACATCATCTGGGGTTTGGGAAGTTTCCATTGCCTGAGTCAGCAAGAGCCGGTTTAGTCATTTGCTGCGCGTCATTGGTCATCGGGCATTGGGGATTGGCTTTAGCGACTAGGGCGGGTGTTTTATCAGGAACTATCCTTAGTTGTCACTGGGAAAACTACTATGAATTTTGGATCCGGGATAATTTTCTACTCCATTTCGCCGACCTTTTCTTTTTACTTACCGACAAGTACTGATACATCGCCAATATTTGCTTTGCCGACCTTCTCTACCGCTATAGCTTTGGTTTAGAATTAAAACTAAATGCGATGAAAACTATTATAGAAACTCAGAACAAGTATAATGGCAGGATGGTAGCGGGTGCAATTATCGTCATATTCGGTACCCTGCTATTGGTAGATCAGTTAAATCTGGTTTTATTTCCAGATTGGCTGTTCAATTGGCCTTTGATACTGATCGGTATAGGATTGTACGTGGGTGTTAAACACAACTTTCAAAATTTATCATGGTTGATCTGGATCGTTATCGGGGCAGCTTATATGCTGGATGATGCATTGCCCGGTATCAATGCGGGTGATTATATCTGGCCTGGCGCTATCATACTGGTGGGGATATATATGATCGTCAGAAATAGCGAGAAAAGGACTATTGCCGGATAATGGCAATCAGGTTATTTAGTGATATAATACCAGGGGATGTTTAGCGTCCCTTTTTTTATGTTAACAATGATATGACTACCGGGCTGATATTGGTCGTAAGTTGATTTAGACACTTCGGGACTTCTAGTTATTTGTTTCCCGTCAACGACAAAATTAACCGCAAAATAATAGTTTTCAGAACTTCGCCCCCATTGCGAATGTTTGGCCGTCAACTCGCCATCGGCCTTAGTTGGATGTGATTGGTCAAAAACACAATTTACCTGAATTACAAACCCAAAACCATAGATCAGGCTTGCGATAAACATAAATATAATCTGGCCTATTACACCTCCGATGGCATAATTGAGTCCTGTAGATATTAGCATAAGTAGAACAACCACGGCCACAATCAAAAAAGGGAGCCAAACGTTTTTATAATCCAATAAATCGTATTTGCCTAAAGAATTTAATAATTGGGTGAAGGTTGGTAAAAAAAAGCCTAACATGGTAAACCATTTTTTGCTTTTCTTTGTTTCGCTCAAAAATTTAATATTCCCCTTACTGAATATGATCACAATGATAGCTAGCAGTGGGTAAACCATCCCGAAGATAGCAGCCGTACGAACGTCCCTGATAAATATAATGGAAAACCCAACTATTAAGCCTAGAATATTATAAGCAATTGCTATCGAAAAGAATGGCTTTTCATCACCATTTACTTTATTTGGAGCTATTGAATTGTCCTCCTGAGTGGGGTTTTCGGTTTCTGTATTCATAATTCGAGGGGTTGAT
>CAIPPO010000059.1 GCA_903866915.1 uncultured Mucilaginibacter sp.
AAAACTGAGGATGAGGAAAAATCGCCGTACACTTTACAACTTCTGCCGCATTGCGCGCAAAAGAAACAAGCTTCGCGACTGTTATTGATCTTTTTAGTGAGGATAGATAAACGTGAAGGAATGACCGGGATATTGATCTTTGCATTCGAACGCTGGAGCATTATTTCATGCAGGCGGGGTTTCGGAGGAGGCAGGAAGTAACCATCCGGATCATTATATAGCCCTTCATTGGTACCAAATACCCCGATAAGCTGATCTATCTTATCATAGTAAGGCTTGATATCATCATAGCCGATAGGCCAGTCGTCGCCTAAACCATCAATACTCTTCCGTTTAAAATCATTCGGACCAAAACGAAGTGAGATACGGCCCCAGTGATTGGTTCTGCCGCCTACCATCCGGGCGCGCCACCATTCCCAGTTACTACCGGGTGCCTGAGTGTAGGGTTCGCCATCGATCTCCCATCCCCAATAACAGCCATCGAAATCGCCGAATGGCCGGTATTTTGTGCTTGCTCCTCTTCGTGGTGAATCCCATGGATTTTTTAATTGCGATGAATTTTCGCGCGGATCGAAGTTCGCTCCTGCTTCCAGCAAGCAAACCTTTAAACCTGCATTGGCCAAAACGTAGGCTGCCATACCGCCGCCTGCACCTGACCCTACAATAATAGCATCATATTTCTTTGACTGCTTCTTGATCTGGATATCGTCCATGTAATTTGATAATAAGCGTTAAATTTTAAAAAAAGAATTTAAATGGGATTAACACAAATCTACATTTTGATTCGTGTTTTAAAAATTCAAGGTAGTCTCTTTTTGTATTTAATTTGTTACCCGGTTTGCATTAAATCATGCTATTGCGTTTTACTAGGTACGATTTAAGCAAATGGTTGTATCCTTCATCAATATTTGCGTCAACCAGATCAATATGGTATTGAGCACATTTCAGTTCGAGCTGGTGACGATAATTACCCAGGCCAGACTGGTATACCTCGCGGATTTTGCCCGGATGAACTTTTATTTCTTCTCCACTTTCGATATCAATAAAATGATGGGGGCGGTTATCGAAATCAAAATTTACTTCCTTACCCCTTTCATTAACATTGAAGATGATCACTTCGTGCTTGTTATATTTTAGGTGCTGTATAGCCGCAAATAATGCTTGTAATTTTTCTTCGCTGGCATTATTCTCCAGCATATCGCTGAAAATAATGATCATCGAACGCTTGTGAATCTCTTCAGCCACATGATGCAAAACCTCTGCAATATTGGTTTTGGTAGTTTGACGTGGCTGGCTGTAAGATCGCTCCAACTCGGTATACAAATGAAAAAGGTGGCTGGCGGTCGACTTAGCCTGGCTGATCCAGTCTATCTTTTCCGAAAAAAGACATAAGCCAAATGCATCCCTTTGCGATTTAAAAAGATACATCAGCGACGCTGCTGCATAAATTGAGAATTGCAACTTATTGACACCCTTATCCGGAAAATTCATCGAAGAGGAAGTATCCAGCAATAAATAACAGCGCAGGTTGGTCTCTTCTTCAAATTGCTTTACAAATAATTTATCGGTTCGGGCGTACAGTTTCCAGTCGATATTCTTTACCGATTCGCCGTTATTATATAGCCGATGCTGAGCAAATTCCACCGAAAAACCATGGAAGGGACTTTGATGCAACCCCGTAATAAAACCTTCTACTACCTGGCGGGCAAGGAGTTCGAGGTTATCTAATTGGCGTATCTGTTGTTCTTCGCGCAGTGAAGGCATTTTACGAATGTAGCGTGTGCGGATTTAGTATGCAAGTAAAGCGAGGAAAAGAAATGGGGAGTGGGGAATGCGGATCGCGGAATGCTAAATGCCGAGTGTGTCTGAACTGCTGATTCATTTGATTAAATTGAATGCGCTGATGTTAAAGTAGACAATTAACTGATAGACAATTGACTAAAGGACAAAAGACAAAGGACAAAGGACAGCGAAGCGAAATGACCAATGACAGCGCAGTGAAATGACGCGTAGCAAATGACCAATGCCAGCGCAGCGAAATGACCAAAAAAAAACCGGACCTGGAAAACCAGAGCCGGTCGCACTTATGCTGATTGATTGAGTTATGCTAATTGTTTGTCCAATTTGCCTGCAAGAACAGATTTTGGCACAGCGCCAATCTGCTTGTCAACAATCTCGCCTTTATTGAAGTACAATAAAGCCGGAATATTGCGGATACCAAACTTCATCGATATGCCTGGGTTATGGTCGACGTTTACTTTGCCAACTACAGCTTTACCGCTGTATTCTTTAGCAATTTCTTCTACAACCGGACCAACCATACGGCAGGGGCCGCACCATTCTGCCCAAAAGTCTACCAATACAGGTTTATCTGATTTAAGGACCAATTCCTCGAAGTTTGCATCTGTTATTTCTAAAGCCATGATCTTTTAATTTTAAATATTTCCTCCAAATATACTGTATTCAAATAGCTTGCCACAAGTGCCGGTATGCCAATGTGACAATGTGATTATGTTAGCCTAAAAGGCTAACTTTCTGGTGACGATAAAAGTATGGTTTAAACCAATTAAACACCAATTTAATTATTAACACGTTGCCCCAGTATATCAGTTTATTAACACCCGGGCTAGCAATTTGTCAGTTCGCTTTTCTAAATTCTGTTGCTTTCGACTTGATATACAATAATATATCATAGTCGCTCGCCTTTTTTACCCAATCGAGCGTTGGGTAATATTTATCCATATAGGTTTGCAGCGAGTCGCCTTTCAGTCCGGTTACCCTGCTTACCAAACCGCGGTTAAATCGCGTTGCTATATAATCTCCCTGCTCATCGCGCAGCAATACTTTTTGCAGTTTATATTTCGGATCGCTATTCCGGGTTAGTGCACTTATTACCCGCAACAAGTCTATGCTCACAAAAGTGAAAGGCACATTGGACGGCGGCGCAACAAAGGCGTCTTTTAATTTGGCTGGCTGGTAATTAAACACCTTACTGTATTCGGCTCGGTGATCGATGGAGTCTTTTTGATGATTACGTTCAGCTTTGATGGTTACTTCTTTTAAGTTGACCGAAGCCGTTTCAAGGCGGATTACGATATATTTTTGTACTGGCAACTTTACTGGAAATATCAAGGTCTTATACCCAATAGCAAATACTTTAATGGTATCTCCAACACCCTTAACTTGAATATTGAAATTTCCGGCGGCATTAGTAGCTGTTTGGTAACCCGAATGTGTAAAGAGCCTTGCGGCAACCGGCGTGTTGGTTGAATCGGATACGATCTTTCCGCTGATCACTTGTGCTTTGACCGTCGCACAGCAAAAAACTAAAAGGATAAATAACCAGCGCATTTACAAAAATAGCTCTTGGAGTGATTGGAGGGTAGGGGTTTAACAGTATTTAACGGACTGTTATGATTACCAAAGTATATTGTTATTATTTAATAACTTTCTGGCTTTTGCTTTGACCTGTTCCCAAAGAATCCCAGGTTCTTTACCGCTTTCAAAAGAATCAATTCTGATTTGAAGTTCATTTAGAAAGGCATCGCATTCCGACAAATTTACTGCGTTAATACCCTCAATCCCGAACGAATATAGCGCCGACCCCGGGTACTTGTTATCATCAGCGGAAATTTGGTTTTTAAAGTTTATCCGTGTTGCTACTTTTTTCATTTACTAAAATAAAGAAACAAATAAAACGAAATTACAACCTAATTCAACATCGGCTGCACATGTGTCAATTGATGGATCTCGTCCAATAACTCATCATTCGGGTTCACTTTATAGGTTTTTGAAGGGAGCTCGATCAGTATCGATTCTTCAACATCCTTCACCAAAAAACGGAGCGTACAATTTTTTACCGGGTACTTTTTGTTATTTGTCTCCAATATCTGCTGCAGGCTATCCACCAGGCTATCATTCAGAGAATTAAGTTCGAGGCAGACGGTAATTGATTTTGCCAGTTTATCCCGCACTTCTGTTAACAAACCGATGGAGCTGATGCGCAGGTCCCAATTATCTTTTTGTTTGAATTTTTCGTCGATACTGCCTTTGATCTGCAAAAAATAACCTTCCACCATCAGGTTACGGTATTTGATATAATCGTCGCCGAATAGTGCAAATTCATACGAATCAAAATAATCCTCCAGCATAAAGGTGCCGAAAGGCTTGCCGGTCTTGGTCATTTTATGCTGTACATTGGAAGCCAGGCCACCAACACTGATCTCGCCACGTTTTCGCAATTCGGCAAAGGCAACCTTGATATCATCTCCCCCCTCACCCGAACGCGCCTTTTGCATAATCTTCAGGTCGGATACCGTCGTATTACAGTAGCGGTTAAGCTCCAGTTTGTAATTATCCAGCGGATGCCCGGTCAGGTAAATACCGATCACATCTTTTTCGTATTTCAATTTTTCGATCAGCGGAAATTCTTCCGATTCTGGTAGCGGCGGCTCGGGGATATAGGAAGCGACGGCACCACCGAACAATGACACCTGCGAGCTGCTTTGTGTATTCTGGTAATCATTGGCGTATTTGATCATACGCTCGATGCCATTCAAAAGACCGTTTTCTGTTTTTGCAAAGAACTGGGCACGATTGTACTTAAACTCATCAAATGCCCCGCTATACACCAGGTTTTCGTAAGATTTTTTATTCACCGAGCGTACGTTGGAGCGGCGTGCAAAATCATAGATACTCTGGTACGGACCGTTAGCTACCCGTTCATCAATAATGCTTTCAATGGCTTTGTCACCAACACCCTTAACGCCGGTTAACCCAAACCTTACCTGCCCTTTGTCGTTCACTGCAAAGGCCATATCCGATTCATTGATATCCGGACCCAGTACCGGCACGCCCATACGCCGGCATTCTTCCATAAAGAAAGATATCTTTTCAATGCTGTTCTGGTTATTCAAAACCGCAGCCATGTATTCGGCAGGATAATGGGCTTTCAGGTAAGCCGTCTGGTAAGCTACAAAAGCATAGCAGGTAGAGTGCGATTTGTTGAATGCATATTGCGCAAAGGCCTTCCAGTCGTTCCAAATTTTCGTCAGTTTATCCTGGGCATGGCCTTTAGCAGTAGCGCCCGACATAAACTGAGCCTCCATTTTATTCAACACCTCGATTTGCTTTTTACCCATTGCCTTACGCAAAACGTCGGCATCGCCTTTGCTGAATCCGGCAAGTTTTTGCGACAAAAGCATCACCTGTTCCTGGTACACCGTAATACCATAGGTTTCCCCCAGGTATTCTTCCATATCGTCCAGATCAAAGGTGATCGGCTCCAGTCCGTGTTTACGCTTGATGAAGTTTGGTATGTATTCGATTGGACCCGGCCGGTAAAGGGCATTCATAGCGATCAGGTCCTCAAACTTATCCGGCCTAAGTTCGCGCAGGTACATCTGCATACCATCACTTTCAAACTGGAAAGTGCCGTTGGTATCGCCCCGCTGGTATAATTCAAAGGTTTGCTGATCTTCTAAGGATATATAGTCGATATCAATTTCAACATTATGGTTTTGTTTAATCAGCCTAAGCGCATCTTTGATAATGGTGAGCGTTTTAAGGCCCAGGAAGTCCATTTTGATTACTCCCGCATCCTCAATTACCCGACCATCGAACTGGGTTACCAGCAAGTCGGAGTCTTTTGCTGTGGCTACCGGAACGATATTGGTCAGGTCGTCAGGGGCAATGATGATACCGGCAGCATGTACACCGGTATTTCGTACCGAGCCTTCCAGCTTTTCGGCTTCGCGGAGCACAATACCTTTCAAACCCGGGTCGTTGTATATCTCCTTTAATTCAGGAACCTGGTCGATCGCAGCACGCAGGGTGATGCCCAACGTTTCAGGCACCAATTTCTTGAGGGCGTTAACTTCCGAAAGCGGCATATCCAATACCCTGCCAACATCCTGTATGCTGGTACGGGCAGCCATAGAGCCGTAGGTAATGATCTGCGCTACCTGATTACGGCCGTATTTATCTACCACATAATCTATGACCTTTTGGCGACCAGCGTCGTCAAAGTCGGTATCAATATCGGGCATCGACTTACGGTCGGGATTAAGGAATCTCTCGAAAAGGAGGTTATATTTGATCGGATCAATATTAGTGATACCGGTACAATAAGCCACTACCGAGCCTGCCGCAGACCCACGGCCCGGCCCAATAAATACCCCCATTTCTCTGCCCGATTTAATAAAATCGGACACAATGAGGAAGTAGCCCGCGAAACCCATCGTACGTATCGTGAACAATTCAAAATCAATACGTTCCTGTACCTCGGGACTAATGTCTTTGTAGCGGTCTTTAGCGCCTGTATAAGTCAGATGCTTCAGGTACTCCCACTGGTTCATGTTCTCGGCTTCAGCTCCGCTATGGATCTTGAATTCGGGAGGGATCGGGAAATTGGGCAACATAATATCCCTTTTCAGCTTCAGCACCTCCACCTTATCAACAATCTCGTTGGTGTTATCCAGGGCTTCGGGCAAGTCGTGAAACAGCTTGCCCATTTCGTCCTGCGTTTTAAAATAGAACTGGTCGTTCGGGAAGCCGAAGCGATATCCTTTACCCCCTTCTTCGTCTGTCGCGATCGGGGTGCTTTGCATGTCGCCCGTATTTACACAAAGCAAAATATCATGTGCATTGCTGTCCTGCTGATCTACGTAGTGGGAGTCGTTCGAACAAATAACCTTTACCTGATGCTTTTTAGCGAATTTAAGCAAGGAGTTATTAACGATCTCCTGGTCAGGAATATTATGCCGTTGCAACTCTATGTAGTAGTCGTCTCCAAAAAGATCAAGCCACCATTTAAATTCCTTTTCGCCTTCATCCTCCCCATTCTTTAATATCGCCTGGGGCACCGAAGCACCGATACAACAGGTTGTTGCGATCAATCCTTTATGGTATTGCAGGATCAATTCTTTATCTATCCGAGGCCATTTACTGTAAAGACCCTCTATGTAGCCTAATGAACACAACTTTACCAGGTTGCGATAACCTTCGGCGTTTTTCGCCAGCAAGAGCTGATGACAGCGAACATCCTTTTTCTCTTTGGTAAATTGCTTTTTATGCCGATCCGCAACAACGTAAAATTCGCAACCTACAATTGGTTTTATATTGTGCTTACCTGCTTCGGCCACAAACTTAAACACGCCAAACATATTGCCGTGATCGGTGATAGCAAGTGCCTTCATACCATCGGCAGCTGCTTTCTTGTAGAGCTTGGAAATATCTGCTGCCCCGTCTAATAACGAGAACTGCGTGTGTACGTGTAAGTGTGAAAAATCTGGCATAGCTAATCTGGATCACCTCCCGATAAATACCGGGACCCGGGGAATACAAATCTATCAAAACGGCTGAAATTTCCTCGGTACATTTATGCACACAATTGACCGATATTAACATTTGTTTACGTACTAACAAGTAGATAAACTGAACTAAAATCTTATCATTGCGCCATGCTTACAACCGTTCCACTGCAAATTATCGACTTACATGAAGATGGATTCCATCCGTTGATCGAGGTTTTTGTTTTTGGCAAACCATTTAAATTGGTACTTGATACCGGCGCCTCAAAAACCGCATTTGACTATGGAACCATTCTGCTTGAAAATATTGAAATCAAATCCAGCGACCTGCTATCAACAGGCCTGTCTACCAATAGCATGGTTTCGCACACGGCTTTGATCAGCGACATGCACCTGGGCGAATTGCAGCTCGAACCATTTGAAGTTGCCGTGCTTGATCTATCGGGTATCAATATCGCTTACCGTCAATTAAATCGACCCGAAGTATTGGGCGTTTTGGGCGGCGATGTTTTGGTAAAATATAAAGCTGTGATCGACTATGGCGCTTCCAGGCTCAGTTTCTATTCCCAATCATAGTTTAACAAACTTTGCTTGTCCAACCAAACTGTTGTCGGAAGAGTTAACAACTTGTATTAGGTAAGTTCCGGTCAGTAAATCGCTAACGTTTGCTCCCCAGTTGGGTTGGTTAAGCGTTGCATTACGTAATACTATTCCAAGGCTGTTACTTATTAAGACACGATAATTACCTGTACCTGATCTTGGCCCGTTGATGGTCAGGTTGATCACATTTCGGGTTGGGTTTGGGTACAATGATACTACATGATTACTTCTATCAATAATATTGATATCCACCGCATTTGAATAAGTTATATTTCCATCAATATCCTGTTGCATCAGCCGGTAAACATTTTGCCCGATGACCGGGTTTTTATCAATGAGGCCATAGTTCCCTGAATTATCCGATGAAAATAATCCGATATCAGAAAATGTATTTCCTTTGTCGAAACTCCTTTGTACGGTAAAATGAGTATAATTCTGCTCGTTTATTGTAGCCCAGTTTAACTGTACCTGAGTACGCTGGTTAACGGGAGTACCCGTAAAATTTAAAAGTCTGTAAACATAAGCTGAATCTTCGCGAATGTTTAACCTAAAACGTGTTGACCCTAAGGAATTCGTATCCGCTCTGATGATCGTAAAAGCATAGCCTCGGTTCTTCCGCAGGTTTATGGAATCCTTTTTATAATAGTCAACCAGCCAGACATCATATAACGCCGGCACCTGGTTTATTGCTGTAAGTTTCAATAAGTAATTCCCGTCGGCTGTTGCACCAATTTTCAGCGGTATCGACAGCACCTTTTTATTTTTAGGAAATGGCACCTGGCCAACAGCCAGCGGCACATTATCGCTTGATATACTTGAAATACTCACTGCGCCTGTGCCTGTTCGATACCTGGCATCATTTACCGGGTTGAATGCTGTAGTAGAACTGTTGTCAAAGCGAATTATACTTTCGTCGCTATTGATTGAATCTTTAGCGAATTGCAAGCGAATAAATTGATTACTGGCTGTAGCATCTACCGGCTTACCCATAAAAAGGGTCGATCCTGCAATGGCCTGGGTATTAGTTTTGGCATTTTCATTAAAAATAAGTTGAGGCAACGAACCGGTTGCCTGCACAAAAAAGCCTACCCCACTGCCGATTATATTAGTGGCACCATTGGTTCCACCCAAGCCAGATGAACCTGCTGTATAAACGCCATAATTACCTGAACCCTGTGCGCCGGATGGTATCAATTGATAAGAATACTTAGCAACATTAGGTGCGTAGATACCGGCGGAACTGATAGTTGCGCTATATTGATCCCAATCGATCGAACTCGCATAAGGGTTACCTACCAGGTTTGAACCTTCGATAGCAACATTCCCGGAAAGGGCTGTATTACCGAGATTTGAAGATGCAGGGGTATACCAATCCCTAACCGTAATGACACCTTGATTTAAGGTACCCGTAGCCATTAAGGTGTCATTTGTAGCTGGGGCACCTGCCTTGGTTAAGGTAGCCAAAGTACCTTGCTTACGGCTGCCGCGGTAATAAAACATAAAGCCATTTCCAACAGGAATGTTATAGGTGCCAGCATCGGCGTCCAACAGGTAATTGAGTGTATCGGTAATTCTGTTGATGCCCCGGAAGTTACTGGTAAGAAAAGACGAATAATTAGGTGCAAGATTTTCGCGGTAAAGATACATGGTTGGGTTACCCGACTTATCAAATCCGCCGCCAGTTCCGGTGGTACCCGTTGTATAAATTGCCCGACTAAGGTATTTGATGCTGTAAATATTGTATGAACCTACGGTTGAGCTGTAGACCGGTGAAGAAGCCAAACGATAAGCCCGGTGTTTAGTGACATAACGTTGCACATTTACATTCCCGGTAATGGAGCATCCGGCTGGAATAGCGGCAACTGTTGCTGAACCTGTGCTATCCGACATCAATGTCAAAAAGCCATTTGCAACCAGTTTAGTATTACTGTTTATTTGCAGTATACCCTGGCTTTTGAGAAAAAAATTCTTGCCGGAAATAGTTTCGGTACCACCTCCGGTAAAAATAACGTTGGGCAGGTAGCAGGCGTTGGTGGTTGCCATTTGCTTACCACCTGCCGAATTAAAAGTAACGCTGGCAGTTCCAAAGTTGGTGGTTCCGTAATTGTAGAAAGATCCACCTATAACCACATATCCCGTTCCGCATTTTAGCGTACTGCCTGTATTTGTGGTTAGGTCAGCTCCTGCCTGCAGGGCACAGTTGATTGCACTGAGGTCAACTATTTCGCTACCAGCATCAAGTGTAACAGCATGTCCAACGTGCAGCGAACCCGATGTTGCAGCTGCATCAACTGTTTTGGTACCTGTACCACCAAATTCAATGTTTTCGTAAACTGATCCATCGCCCCGGCTTGCACCGTTATTGTCAATAATATTATCAACTGTGGAGCCAGACACATAATTATACACTTCCTGGTTGGTTGAACCGTTATAATTTACGGTAGCTACACCAACACCTCCGGCCTGCACAACATTATAAAAATCGAATTTATTGCCAACATTGCCGCTTTGCGAAGTCAGGGCATTGGCATTTTGCAGAATCAGGGTTGCACTATCTGCATTGTTATGCAAATCCATGCTAAACAATGCTTCAGGCTGAAATTGAGCATGCTTAAAGTTGTTTGCACTACCATCGGTAAGGTTAATATGTCCGCCAATGGTCAGTACTCCCTGCGATAATGAGAATTGTGCATCACTGTTGCTAACAACCAGTGTATTGGCCAGGTTATCCCGGCTTTGCGTATTCAGGGTAAGATCGCCGGAAATATTTATTTTTTATATGTGAACCGCCGGCAGCTGCACCAATAGTTACCTGAGTGATATTGATAACAGAATCTGCCACCGGTGTTGAACTATCACCAACTCCGAAACTGCCGCATATGATTGTACCCGCCCCCTGTATATTGGTTTTTATAGTATTTACCGGCGCGGTATTCCCAGAATTGAACACTCCGGCTGTGCTGTGCTTTTGAAGGATTTGTCCGCTAACATTTAATGCAACCGGGGCATCTACCGTAAGTGTGTTGGTTGCAGTAGCTCCGCCACTAATCATCCTGTCGCCAATAGTGATCGACGCAATCGTTTTGGGTGGAGTAGCAGTTACTTCGGGACTATTAGTATAGTTAATATTGACTCCAATATTAACCAGGTCGGTAGATTGTACGTCACCGGGATAATCTGTCGCAGGATTGGTGGTGACACCCCCATTAGTTGATCTCCAGTTATTTGGATTGTTCCATACCGTGCTTACCCCGCCGAGCCAATCATAGGATGTTGCCAATTTGCAAACAAGCGGCGTCGTTGTCGTTGCGGGCAAATGATGCGTATCACCAGGCTGGGTTGCAGTGATATTTGTTGTGCCTATACCTACAACGTGTATCAGGCCGCCAGCAGTAATGGTAGCAACAGCGGTATTACTGCTGGTATAGGTTATTGGTAGTCCGGGATAATTTGAAACAGCACCTGGTGCATAATCGGTAGTGCCGATTGAGGTTGGGTTAAGCGTTAATGTTAGTGCTGGCTTATAGTTTACCAGGTCTTTATACAATTGGAAATTAAGAAAAGTATTAAAAACGATACGATGACCTTTGTCAGAATAATGAATTCCGTCACCAAATCCTAAAGCTGGATTAATGTCGAAATTTGTGGCGGAAATACTTAAAAGCGTTAGATAATTATTGACGATCGGTGTCGCGTACGTCGCGTTAGTTGGATATTGTGCTGTTAGCTTAGTGTTAAAAGTGGCCAGATCAGCTTGTTCAGCTGCTGTTAACCCTCCCGATGAAAGGCAAACACTGCTCCCATCAAAAGCTATGCTACAGCCAGCATCAGTTGCTAAATCTCTTGGCTGGGTCCCTGTAATAATATAGGGTACACCAGCAGTATTTAAGGCATTTGTTATTTTGGTATAATTAGCCAGTGATTCAGCATTAGTATAACCATCGGCAATATCGTTAGTCGGCAGGCAAATGATCACAAAAGTTGGATGGTAGCTTATTGCCGCTGTAACATTTTGGGAAGTGTTGGGAGCGGGCGCATATCCGGGGTGCGACGAACCGGTGGGCAAACATACATAAGTGGTATTTCCCGGGTAAGCAATGTTTATTATGGTATCACCACGATTATAAAAATGCAAATCGGCCTGCATTCTATTGACAAAAGCAGAATCAGGCACTGTTGACTTCCATCCATAGGCACTGGACGAACCCATGATAACAATGGTTCGCTTGCTTGTATTGGTCAGTTGAGCAGAAGCCGTTTGAAGCAACAGTATAGCCGCAATAAAAAATGCTAAAGATACCTTTTTAATTGACATCACGAGTTTCCAAATCGGTAGGAAGCGGAATGAGATAAGCTTTTTCAGCAAAGTTGCGAATGGTTTTTGTGCAGCAAGAAATGCAAAAATCAAGCCAATTACTTCACTTATCCCGCTTAAAGATTTACGAAAACAAACCCGGGGTAAAATTTACCCCCCGGGATTAGACATCGATCCTGGCGTACCGCGCATTTTTCTCTATGAATTCACGCCTTGGAGCAACTTCATCGCCCATCAGCATAGAAAAAGTATGATCACACTCAGCGGCATTATCGATGCTCACCTGGCGCAGAGTACGTGTTTCTGGATTCATTGTAGTGTCCCATAATTGTTCAGCATTCATCTCACCCAAACCCTTGTAGCGCTGTGTATGGACGCTATCTTCCTTTCCCGACCCCTTTAAACGTTGAATTGCTGCTTCACGTTGCGGTTCTGTCCAACAATATTCCTGCTCTTTTCCTTTTTTAACTAAATAAAGCGGCGGCGTTGCAATATACACGTAACCAAACTCAACGAGTTCTTTCATGTACCGGAAGAAAAAAGTCAGTATTAAGGTTGTAATGTGAGAACCATCGACGTCGGCATCAGTCATGATAACGATCTTATGGTAACGAAGTTTCACAATATTCAGCGCTTTGGGGTCTTCAGGAGTTCCGATGCTAACGCCGAGAGCAGTAAACATATTCTTTATTTCTTCGTTCTCGTATATCTTGTGCTCCATTGCCTTTTCAACGTTCAGGATTTTACCTCTCAAAGGTAGAATTGCCTGATTTTCGCGGTTACGGCCCTGTTTGGCAGTACCACCCGCCGAGTCACCTTCCACCAGGAATAATTCACAAAGAGATGGATCACTATTGGCGCAATCGGCAAGCTTGCCCGGCAACCCGGAGCCACTCATTACGTTCTTACGTTGAACCATTTCGCGTGCTTTACGGGCAGCTGCACGAGCTGTTGCAGCAAGGATCACTTTGTTAACGATCATCCTGGCTTCCCGCGGGTTTTCTTCGAGGTAATTCGTCAGTATCTCACCAACGGCAATGTTTACAGCGCCGCCGACTTCACTATTACCCAGTTTTGTTTTCGTCTGCCCCTCAAACTGCGGTTCTGCAACTTTTACAGATATAACAGCTGTAAGGCCTTCGCGAAAGTCGTCACCGGTAATATCAACCTTCACATTCTTTAGCAGTCCTTCTTTGTCAGCGTAGCCTTTCAGCGTACGGGTTAACCCCATTCTAAATCCGGCTACGTGCGTTCCGCCTTCAATCGTATTGATATTGTTTACGTAAGAGTGAACGTTTTCCGAATAGGTATCATTGTATTGCAAGGCAAGCTCTACAGGAATGCCCTGCTTAGTGCCTTCTACATAAATAGGTTCAGCTATCAAAGGGGTGCGGGTACCGTCAAGATATTTGACAAACTCTTTTAGCCCACCTTCCGAATAAAATACTTCAGTCAGGTAAGTCCCATCTTCCTGTTCAAAACGTTCGTCTGTCAATGTCAGTTTGATGCCTTTATTCAGGAAAGCCAATTCGCGCAAACGGGTTGCAAGCGTATCGTATTTGTATTCGAGTGTTTGGGTAAATATTTCCGCATCGGGCTGAAATGTTTGAATGGTTCCGGTCCGGTCAGAAACGCCTATCGCTTTAACCTCAAATAAAGGTTTGCCACGCTCATATTCCTGTGTAAATATTTTGCCTTCCCGGTGCACCACCGTAACCATGTGAATAGAAAGTGCATTTACGCAGGAAACCCCAACACCGTGCAAACCACCTGAAACTTTGTACGTGTCTTTATCAAATTTACCTCCGGCGTGCAAAACGGTCATTACAATTTCGAGTGCCGATTTTTGCTCCTTGGTATTAATACCTGTGGGAATACCGCGACCGTTGTCTTCAACCGTTACCGAGTTGTTTTTGTGAATTATAACTTTAATAGTATCACAATAGCCAGCCAACGCTTCATCTATTGAGTTATCAACTACTTCATAAACCAGGTGGTGAAGACCTTTTGCACCGGTATCACCTATATACATCGAGGGACGTTTTCGAACAGCTTCGAGTCCTTCTAATACTTGAATGTTATCTGCTGAATAATTGGATCTGTCGTTTATTTCTTCGCTCATAATTAGTATAAAAACACACTGAAAATACAAAAAGTGCTAATGAGCAAATTTACGCAAAATAGCCCGATTATGGACCATTGTTGATAAAAAAGGGCGATGTTTACAAGCTGATTAAAACATTAGGATACTTGTGCTGAAACATTATCTTTGTCAAAATTTTTTAAACAGTAAAATGAAAACCAGGGCCTCCCTTTTAACGAAATTAACCATTGGCATACTGATAGCAGGTAGCTTGGCAGCCTGCAACCAAAACAAGTCGGCCTCTTCAACAAGCTCGGCTACCCCTCCGCCGGCTAACACGGCAATAGTATATGTGAACCAAGATTCATTAATGGTAAAGTATGACTACGCAAAAGATATGCGCAAACGCCTTGAAGACAAAGGCTCGGTTGCAAAAAACGATGTAGGCTCAAAACAACAAGCGTTACAGCGTGAAGTTGCCGACTATCAAAAAAATGCAAACGGCATGAGCGCCAACGAACGCTCAATGACCGAAACCAGACTGCAACGTGAGGGACAGGAGTTTCAGCAGTACCAGCAAAATGCCGGAGCTCAATTTCAAAACGAGCAGGCTGATGAAAGCAAAAAGTTGTACGAGAAAATCTATGCCTTTACCAAACAATATGCTAAAGACAATGGATATAAGGTTGTACTTACCTTTCAAAACGGTAATATAAACCTGCTGTATGCTGACCCAAGTTTGGATGTAACCGGCGATTTCGTTAAAAAGATCAACGAAGCTTACGCAAAAGACAAGAAATAAAAAAAGATCAAATTTTTCTTTTTAAAAGGCCCTGGTTTTAAACCGGGGTTTTTATTTTTATAGCTATGAATACTGCCGAAGATGAAAAGTTTATGCGGATGACTTTCGAACTAGCGGAGTCGAATGTCAAACTACTGGCCGGGGGACCATTTGGCGCAATTATAGTTAAGGATGGCAAAATAATTGCTTCGAGTGCAAACCAGGTAGTAAAATCAAACGACCCAACGGCGCATGCCGAAATATCAGCAATCAGGCTGGCATGCAAAAATCTGGGAACTTATGACCTTCAGGGTTGCACTATTTATACCAGCTGCGAACCTTGCCCTATGTGTCTTGGCGCAATCTATTGGGCGCGTATTAATTCCGTCTATTTTGGCAACTCCAAAGCAGACGCGGCTGCTACAGGCTTTGATGATCATCATATTTACCAGGAGTTGGCAAAACCCATGGCCGAAAGAAGCTTAAAAATGACGCAACTGCTTACAGATGAAGCTTCTACAGCATTTAAACTTTGGCGAGAGACTGACGCGAAATTCGATTATTGACGCTGTGGAGATGGGCGGCATAAACGCGCCCATCCGGAAAATTTATTTACCTACCATAAGTTCAACTTCTTCCTCATTTCCGTTGATGTCGTCAAGGAATTCGAAATGTGAATTTTTGCTGATAAATTCAGGTACAATATCTTTCATTTTATTAACGACGGCAACATCGTCATATTTTTTATTCAATGCCAGCAAATGGTCAATATCGGCTACAACCTGTTTATACGGGTAGGAAATTACAGAGGCAATTTTAATTTTGGGATGATGGGTTGGAACGGTCAGCTCGCCAATGTTTAGTAACTCTTCGTAAAGCTTTTCACCTGGCCTTAAACCTGTATAAACAATTCTGATATCCTTTTCAGGCTGAAGCCCGGCTAATTTTATCATTTTCAAGGCCAGATCGGTAATTCTCACAGGCTCGCCCATATCAAAAATAAAAATCTCTCCCCCTTTACCCATAGTGCCCGCCTCTAACACCAATTGGACGGCTTCGGGAATGGTCATAAAATAACGGGTAATATCAGGATGCGTAACAGTGACAGGCCCGCCTTTTTGTATCTGTGCTCTGAAACGTGGTATAACTGATCCGTTTGATCCAAGGACGTTGCCAAAACGGGTAGTAATAAAGCGTGTTACCGGGACCCCATTTTTATAATTTGCCGGGCTGTCTTTTAACGACTGTATATAAATTTCTGCAATTCTCTTAGTTGTACCCATAATATTCGATGGGTTAACCGCTTTATCCGTAGAAATCATCACAAATTTTCTAACCCCAAACAATACTGAGAGATCAGCTACATTTTTAGTTCCCTGTACATTCGCGAGTACCGCCTCAGATGGGTTTTCCTCCATCATAGGAACATGTTTATAGGCAGCTGCATGAAATACAACCTCGGGCTTAAAATCTTCAAATAATTTGTATAAACGACGGTAATTGCGGATATCGGCAATAAAAATTTTAGCGCAGAGCTGAGGGAATTTTTCTTCCACTTCGAGTTGTAATTCATGCAAGGGTGATTCAGCCTGATCGCAAAGGATTACCATTGCAGGTTTGTATCCTAATACCTGCGTTACGATTTCGGAACCAATAGATCCCGCTGCACCGGTAATTAGCACACGCTTACCGAAAATATCTTCTGAGATTCGGGTGGTATCAATTTGTATAGGTTTGCGTTGCAAAAGATCTTCAATCTTAAGATCCTGCATTTGCTGTAAATTCAGTTTTCCGTAAATCCACTGGTCTGAAGGCGGAACGGTTACAATCTGAATTCCCAGAGCCAGACATTGTTCAAACGCGACCTTTTTAGTTTGCTCATCAAGGTGATGATTCATCACTATGAGTTTGTCAACCTGATACTTTTCCTTCAATTTTGCCAGTTTATCAAAGTGATAAACCCTTACTTGTTGTATCTCCTTATCAATTTTTTTGCCCCCTTCATCGATAAACCCAACTACCGAAAAGTTAGTGTTTGCGCTTGCTTCAAGTGCCTGTTTTACCAAAACAGCGTTACTATCTGATCCATAAATTAAAACAACGGTTTTCTTTCCGGCACTATTAAAATTCAAATAGAAGTATGCGCTTTTTGCCATGGTGCGCAATAGGATTAGTAAAGTACTGGAAACCGAAAAATTGATCAATAAAACCAGGTTAATGGTAACCATATTTATTTTCATCAAATGTTCTAACCAAATATTTACAGTCAGAAGATAAATCAGACTACTGGCAAATGCTGCACCAAAAATACGTAAAACATCACGGGTATTTGAGTAGCGGATCAAACCAATATGAACACGCATAACGTACATTACAATTGTTGAAATAACGCAATATAAGCCCGTGTAAATGAAAAAGTATCCGCGTAAAATATTTACAAATTCAAATCGATGAACTATAAAAAAGGAAGTTGAAAAAGACCAGGCTACAATTACAAGGTCTACAAGCATAATCATCCATCTCGGAACCACCCTGGTAAAAAGTAAGAATTTCTTCATAAAGTAAAGTTTGTAGAAGGGCTTATAAAGTTAATATTATTTAGATAAAAAAAATCAAATAAAACCGTCGGTTATCGCTCATTTGGTTCGTTTTGTAATCAATAGTTAATATTTTTTCGCTTTGGTTTTTGCGCCATTGAAAACTTTAATCTGTTAGCAGTGGCTATTTATCTTTAAACGCTTATGATTATAAAAAGTTCCTATTAAAAATTATTCTAACATGGTATTTTTACTGCTTTTAGTAAATTCAACGGCGCAAATATAACAATTCGCTTGGAATCAAGTTTTTAGAAGGTTTACATAAAACATTATTGACTGATTTACAGGCATTGGATCATCGCTATTTATTTGCCCCCCTAACAAGCGATTCGTGCAATGAATTACCATCACCGTCTTTCGTTTTTGATATTTTGTTAGCTTTCAAACCACCTTTTTTATCTTCGTAGAGGTATGGCGCATTTTTATCATTTCTGACAATCACATTATTTTTTATTGTATTGTTTTGGGTCTTAGACCCGGTTCCTATCTGGGCCACATAAATGCTGGCGGCATCCCGGCCCGGGTATGGCTCTCCGATAGTATTATTTATTATGGTATTATTTTCAGAATCTTTTGACGCCCATTTGTCACCTATCAATGGGTCACCATAATTAGGCCGGGAATATTTGGCCAAAGGCGGCCGCTTTTTAGTCCAATCACTTTCTATGGCAATTCCGGCCATGTAATATCCAGATATAGTATTTCCATCGGCAACGTTATCCGTCACGTTTACAGCCATATATATACCATAATTAGTATATGTTTCTATGCTGTTTTTATAAATGTAGTTTGAATGAGCACCCGTGTAAATATTTATAGCTGCTTCGGCACCGGGTGGATTATAGCCCAAAATCTGTTTAAATGTATTATTAGCAATTGTATCATTAAAACATCCATAATCCAGAACTACCCCAGACGAACCAAATCCGATACAAGTGTTATTACTGATTACACATTTATTTGACGCATTTGCCAAATAAATAGACCTGTGATGCTGTTTAAAGCAATAATTATCTTTAACTATACTGCCAATACAAGCAAGCATATCAACCGCATACCTGCCAAGCGATATGTTATTTTTCTCAACTATATTACCTATACATGGCTCGGTCGGAGGGACTATATTGCCATTGTTAAAAAAACCGGCATAAGGTTCAGAGGCACCAAATATTCCAATACCGACTCCCGGCTTTATCGGTCTTTCAAAACCGACCATTTTATTATTTATTAATTTGTTGTAGTTTGAATTTTTTTCGAGGAGGATGCCAAATTTTTCGACATTGCTATTAGTGAATCCGAAGATATAATTTCCCTCAAAAGTACAGTTCGTGCAGCCGTAAGCGTGTATGCCAAAAATATCGCCGTTAGACAAATCAAGATTTACACGCACAAAGCAACCGTCAACAGGTGTGCCATTCAAGTAAGCTCCGTCCAGAACTAGTATTCCGATAGGAGATTTCCCGGTTCCTTTTAGTATCCCATAACAAACAAAACTCTTCAGCCCATTTTTGATTTTCACCTGGCTAACCAAATAGGTACCACCCTGTGGCAGGTAAACACCGCTATGTGCGGCTGTTGCCTGGTCTATAGCTGTCTGGATACTTTTTGTATCGTCAGTTACGCCATCACCAACAGCGCCAAATGCTTTAACATTTAACCCGGAAGTATCCTGAGCCGATGATGATTGAACATAAATTAAGATCAGCGCAAAAAAAAGAAAAAGGGTCAAATTTTTTTTCATGTATTGAGGATATTTCAATGAGGTGCATTTTGTTTTTGAAGAACGTTTTTCAAAAATAAATGTTTTAGAATTTATTACAATTTGCAGAAAACTTCGTATCGAAAATTTGTTAAAAACCAAAGACGTTCAGGTGTTGTGCTTCGCGCCTTTTAAAAGCAAGCTTTGATATGATCAACTACTCTTTCCAGGTCAAATTCTGTAAGATTTGAACCCGAAGGCAAGCAAAGGCCATCATTAAATAATTTTTCACTAAGGCCATTAACGTAGGAAGGATACGCTTCGAAAACCGGTTGAAGATGCATTGGTTTCCATAATGGGCGCGACTCGATATTTTCTTCTTCAAGAGAGAGCCTGATTGCTTCGCGGTCGACGCCACCAGTTTTTGTTTTGTCAACTGTGATCGTTGTAAGCCAGCGGTTACTGAAAAGCCTTTCAGGTTCGGGCAAAAATGTTATACCGGGCAGATGTGAAATGTGTTTAACGTAATATGCATATACACCTCGCCTTTGTTTTACCCGCTGCGCAAGCACCTGCATTTGGCCACGACCGATACCAGCACAAACATTACTCATGCGGTAATTATATCCAATCTCTGAATGCTGGTAATGCGGCGCCGGATCGCGCGCCTGGGTTGATAAAAAACGCGCCTTCTCGATCAGTTTGCCGGAGTCAGATATAAGAGCCCCGCCGCCGCTGGTGGTTATAATCTTATTACCATTAAAGGATAAAACACCCATAAGTCCGAATGTACCGGCTGCTTTTCCATTGCATGTTGAGCCTAATGCTTCGGCTGCATCTTCAATTACTGGAATATCGTATACCGCTGCAATTGCAATAATACGCTCTATCTGGCATGGCATACCATATAAGTGTACCGGGATTATTGCTTTTGGTTTCTTGCCTTTCGCTATCCGATCTTTTATTGCCTGTTCCAATAACTCGGGACTCATATTCCAGGTATCGGGCTCACTATCAATAAAAATTGGCACTGCACCCAGATAGACGATAGGATTGGCAGAAGCCGAAAAAGTGAAACTCTGGCAAATAATCTCGTCACCCGGTCCAACGCCCAGCATAATGAGTGCTAAATGCAATGCTGCAGTTCCGGAACTTAAAGCCGCCGCGTGCTTTGCGCCGGTAAATGATTGCAGATCCTGCTCAAAACCATTAACGTTGGGCCCAAGTGGGGCTATCCAATTGGTATCAAACGCCTCTTTAACATAATTAAATTCTTCACTACCCATGTGCGGGCTGGAAAGCCAAACTTTAGCAGCTATATTTTTCATTTAGTTTTAAGTTATTTAATGATCCTGCCAGGGTTACCTACAACAACAGCAAAATCGGGTATATCTTTTATAATCACAGCGCCGGCACCTATCGTGGCCCATTTACCTATTTTAATCCCCTGAATTACAGAAGCCCCAATCCCGATATGGGTGCCTTCACCAACTGAAACATTACCGGCAAGTGCGGCGTTGGGTGAAATATGGACGAAATTGCCAATTTGATTATCGTGATCAACCGAACAGTTGGTGTTTAATATACAATGCTGCCCAATTTTGCTTTCCGCATTGATGCTCACGCCCGCCATTACCGCCGTACCGATGCCAATAACCACCGAAGGTGATACATAAGCAAAAGGATGCACACCCAAAGCATAGCGCAAATGAGGGTATTTGCCAGCGATTTCTTTACGGTATTTATTATTGCCGATAGCTATAATCAGTTGATGATCAGCGGGCAAATTGGCCGGGTCGAACTTTCCTAATATGAGGTGACCCAAAAGTTTTCCTGTTTGTGCATCATCCCATATGCCGCCAATCGGTATTTGTTGCGCTTCAACAATTTCAAGCACAACTTTGGCATGGCCCCCTGCTCCGTACAGATAGATCATTTGTATGTTCCTCCAAATTTTTCAATAGTAACATGCCCGTCCTGGTTTATCCCCTCTGATTTAAACACTTTGGCGAAAGTCATCCAAATGATTTTTAAGTCAAGTAAAAAACTGATGTGTTCGGCATACCAAACGTCATATTTAAACTTTTGTTCCCAGCTTAAAGTATTTCGTCCGTTCACCTGCGCCCATCCTGTTATTCCAGGTCTTACGTCGTGGCGATGGCTTTGCTCGTCGTTATATAAAGGAAGGTATTCAACCAGCAGCGGACGCGGCCCCACAAGGCTCATATCGCCTTTTATAACGTTTAATAACTGAGGTATTTCATCGAGCGAGGTTTTTCTTATGAATGCTCCGACAGGGGTTAATCTATCAGCATCGGGCAGTAAGTTACCCTTTGGGTCCTTATTGTCATTCATGGTTTTAAACTTTAACACCCTGAAAATACGGGCGTTTTTCCCTGGCCGGCTTTGTGTAAAAAATACGCTCCCCTTGTTTGCGATAAGCAAAGATATCACCACGATGATAAAGAAAGGGAGCAATACGATAAACCCCGATATACTTAATATCAGATCAATTAAACGCTTAAAAAAATTACGATACAAGATTTTTTAATTTTAAGTGATTTTGATATTCCTCATATATCAGGTTCCAGATCACCTGCTGTTCGTACCTTTCATTTATCATTTGACGAGCGTTTTTCTTTAAACCGGCATACCGCTCTTTATCCAACAAAGACAACATAGCCTCGGTTAACGCCTCAGTATCTTTCACCGGGATAATTAAACCATTTTTATTGTTCTCAATTATTTCATTACAACCGTTGATGTTGGTCACAATAGCAGGCAGGTTAAAACATCCTGCCTGCATGGGCACATTTGGAAAGCCTTCCCGATAGGATGGGAATACCAGCGCATCACTCATAGCCAACCAGGGTTTTACTTCGGCCTGATAACCCAGGGCAATAATTCGCTGATTTTTCTCAATCTGATCAATACAATCTGCTGATAAAGGATCAAGTTCGGGTTCGGGGGGCCCAACCAATAGCAACCAGGTATCAGGTTGTGCCTTGTTGACACGTTGAAAGGCGTTTACAAGTTCTTCAACCCCTTTATCTCTTACCAACCGCCCCACAAATACATAAACAAAATCATTCTCGGCAATATGATATTCGTTGCGTAGTTTTTTCGCCAGAGTCATCAAATCAGATGTTAGCTTAAAAAAACTGGTGTCGATGCCGTTGCTGCTCCCATTTCCAATAACCTTTAGTTTAGAGGCCTTTGCAAATTTTGAATCAACTATAAACGTTTTCAAATTATTTGAATTGGGATACACCTTTACCGCACAAAAATAAGTTATCCTTTCTACAGCTTCTAATATTTTGCGCTTTAACCCGCTGGTTTCCATTAGCGGCAGGCCCGCTACCGTATGCAGCCTAATCGGCACCCCCGCAATCCAGCAAGCCACCATCCCTAATAATCCCGCTTTAGGAGTATGGGTGTGTACAATTGCAGGCTTTAATTTGAAAAAAATAAATATTAGATTGATAAGCGACAGCATATCTTTGATTGGACTGATCGTCCGGGTCATGCTAACCGGAATAAAGGAAGACTTTTCTTTTTTTTCCAGCTCAGCGGCACCATCGAATGGCGAACTTATCATGTAGACGTCCAGGCCCTTTTCGCCCATAAACTTCATTTGCCCGCTAATCAGCTTTTCTAACGAAATTGGAACAGTTGTGACCCGAACCAGTTTAAAAGCTTTAATCTTTTCCGACGACAACTTCATTCGGGTCTATATTGTGTTTATACCATAATTGAAAGCAGTATAAAGACCATAATTTAAAGGTATGGTCACTTCTATCAGACAAATGCTCAGACACGAGCTTTTTTACCATTTCGGGATTAAATATCTTTTGGCTTTGCAGAAAAACAGGATCTGTAAATTCCAATAGCGAATCTTTCAATTCGCGCTTTAACCATGTTCCAACTGGCACGCCAAAACCTATTTTGGGCGCTTCGAAGTGGCCAGAAGGTAAATAATTTTAAAAAGCATCCTTTAAAATCTTCTTTTTGTTGTTGCCATCCAATAAAAATTTATCCGGAAAGGTATTTGTCAATTCAAAAATCCGATGATCCAGATATGGCGCCCGGCATTCTATCGACGTTAACATACTGGCCCGATCAACCTTTACACACATATCTCCATCCAGAGAAATTAGACGGTCAATATTGCGCATCATTTTTAATGACGAATAGTTTGCGAATTTATCTTTTAAACTTGTTTCAATAAATTCTGGCCCCTGCAAATCGTCAAGCAATATCTCACTTAATTCCGATTCCTGGAAACCCATCGAGATTACCTTTAAAAAAGAGCGGTAAATATCTTTGTCGTGGCTTTTTATCAGCTTTAACATTCTGAACTTAAAGCCATTTCTGTTTTCTTCCCTTTCTGGCAACAAATTAACGATCTTCGCTGATAGTTCTTTAGACAGGTAATTTAAAAAGAACAATTTTTTTCCATAAAGCTCAACCAGGTACCTGTTATATCCACCGAAGGCTTCGTCTCCGCCGTCGCCGGTTAAAGCAACTGTAACATGATCTGAAGTGATCTTGGATACCCAATAACTAGGTAATGCCGATGAATCGGCAAAGGGTTCATCATAGTTCAGCACAATCTTTTCTATGTCCTTGCGCATGTCGTCAAAATCAAGATCGAACTGATGGTGTTCTGAACCGATAAATTTTGCTACCCTTTGCGCCTGGGCAGTTTCATCAAAGGATTTGTAATGACTGAAACCGATTGAAAAAGTCTTTATTCTTTGGCCAGATTGAGAGGCCATGGAGTAGGCTATAATACTGGAATCAATACCTCCGCTCAGGAATACGCCTAAAGGCACATCCGACACCAACCGCATTTTTGTAGATTCATTTACAACCTGTAAAACCTGTTGCTTGGCCTCGTCATACGATTTTACAAGCCCTGTGTTCTGCACCGGTTTGGTGTCCCAATATTTATGCTTACTCAGGCTTAAGTCGTCAACATTAACAATAAGATAATGTGCTGGTTCGAGCTTGTAAATATTTTTATAAATAGTTAGAGGGCTTGGAATAAAAGTATAGCGCAAATAAGCTCTCAACGCTGGCTTATCGATTTCCAAAGGAAACTCCGGACGGATACAGTTAACAATACTCTTAAGTTCAGATGCAAATACAAATTTATTACTGTCTTTGTAATAAATCAATGGTTTTTCGCCCAGTCGGTCCCTGGCTATAAATAGCTGTTTATTAACTTTATCTAAAATAGCAAAAGCAAACATACCGTTTAAATGATCGAGGCATTTAACGCCATAAGCTATGTAGGCTTTCAGGAGTACTTCGGTATCACTTTTTGTTTTGAAAGTATAGTTTTTCTTTTCAAGATCTGCCCGTATTTTTTGATAGTTATATATTTCGCCGTTAAAAACGATAACATAATTTCCAGTCTCATCAATAATGGGCTGTTTTCCTGAAACAAGGTCTATGATAGACAAACGCCGCATACCCAGGGCAACATTACCTTCCTGGTAATAACCGTCATCCTCGGGCCCCCGATGAATGATCTGATCATTCATCCGGTTGATTATCTCTTTCGACTTATCGGGATTGAACTGCTTTGAAACAAAGCCATTAATTCCACACATAATTTTTTTTAAAATTCAAATTAAAAATTCATCCAAAACTTAAATCTTCACGGACACCTAATTGAAAACCGCATGGGTTATACTTAAACTTTGGTTTTAAAACGATATTTAATAATTTTTACTTAAAACGGGATTTAGGTTATTTCTGATCGCCAATAATTTGAAGAGATAGTGTAAGGTTTATTATTCACCAAAAATAACTCTTTTTATGTAATCTGTATATGAAATTATAATTCTCACTACTTTATCCGATACGTTAGGCATGCTATAATCCGCTACAATTCTGAAATTTCTTTTTGCACCCCGGTTTTGCTGCTTCAGTTGGGTCAGTCCCTGCATGATTCGCTCCGGATTAAGACCAACCATCATTACCGATGCTTCTTCCATCGCCTCGGGCCGTTCATGCGCCTCTCTGATGTTCAAGGCGGGGAAATTCAGAATCGACGACTCTTCCGAAATCGTTCCGCTATCCGAAAGTACCGCATACGATTTTAGTTGAAGCGCATTATAATCGTTAAATCCAAGCGGCTTTAAAAATTGTATCGCCGGATGCACCTGCAAATTTTTCGTCTCCATCATTTTTCTTGTACGAGGATGCGTGGTGACAATGATAGGGAAGTTGTAGGTCGTCGCAATTAAATTCAAACTGTCTATTAATCCATTAAAGTTTTTTTCGTTGTTTATGTTTTCCTCCCGGTGCGAGGATACAACGAAATATTTGCCTTCCTCAAGGTTAAGCCTGGTCAAAACATCTGATTTTTCGATATCCGCCTTATAGTAGTGCAACACCTCGAACATCGGCGAACCCGTTTTGATTACCCTATCGGCGGGCAGCCCTTCCCGCAAAAGGTATTCGCGCGCAATGTCACTGTAGGTTAGATTGATATCCGATATGTGATCAACAATTTTTCTATTAATCTCCTCAGGTACGCGCTGATCAAAACAACGGTTACCAGCTTCCATATGAAATATAGGGATATGACGTTTTTTAGCAGGAATAGTACACAGGCAACTATTTGTATCGCCTAAAACCAAAAAGGCATCCGGCTTTTCTTTTTCCAATAAGGGGTCTATTTTAATCAATATCTGTCCCACGGTTTCTACAGCGGTTGCTCCTGCAGCATTTAAAAAATAATCCGGTTTCCTGATCTTCATGTCCGAGAAGAATATTTCATTCAATTCGTAGTCGTAATTTTGGCCGGAATGAACCAAAATGTGTTCGATGGCATCAGATTCATCCAATGCTGCCATAACCCTTGATAGTCGAATAATTTCAGGACGCGTGCCTACCACGGTCATAACTTTAAGTTTCAATTTCATTTTTTATGTTTTGCCGCAGGCTTATCATTTAATTAAACGTTCTCAAAATAGGTGTCAGGATCAGCCGGATCAAAAAACTCATTAATCCAGAATATAGTGTACAACTCCTCTAAACCAATATTTTTAATATTATGGGTATACCACACGGGCATATCCACGTAAGCAGGTTCCTCACCCGAAAGATAAAAATCCACCACTTCATCGGTCCCGATTCTACGCAACTGAATAAGCGCTTCCCCCTTAATTACAGCAAATCGTTCAATTTTTCTGGTGTGAAAATGATTGCCTCTAGTTATTCCGGGCACCGTAGTAGAAAAAGAAACCTGCCCCCCAACATTTAACCTGATTACTTCTACAAATGCCCCACGTGGGTCGGTATGCTTTGTGAATTTAACCGGGAAATGTTCTTTTATGTCAATATAACTTCTGAAAGTATTAAATAAATTCAGCTCAAATGCATTTCGTATCGATGGCACAATACCCGCATCCTGGTATTGCTTTTTGTAAACTTCAAGCAGCGCCAATATATTGCTTACTTTTTCTTCATGGGTATGCTGGACAACCAACTTTTCGTTACCGCAATTATCAATTTCGGAGATTATTATTTTTACCAGGTCACCTACATATATCAGTTTTACCTTGCTGTCAACCTCAATATGCGGTTGTTCTCCATGACTAAGCTTGTGGCAAAATGTAGCTATAAACGAATTGTAATAGGGATGCCCAAATGGACCGAATACATTCGGAATAACCAACCCGGTGAATCTGCTACCCGAGCGTTTTGCCCAATCTGCAAGAGCCTGCCTGCCGGCCATTTTACTTTTTCCATATTCATTTTCACGCTCCTCCTGCGAGGAAGACGAAAATAGTACATGGGCTTTGCTGTCGGTTTGCTCCAGCGCTGTTACCAGTTTACTAACCAAACCAATATTATTTTGATAGATGACTTCCGGATTATTATGCCTGTTCATGGCGGCCAGATGTACAATAACATCACATTGAGCTACAAAGTTTGACAGTTTTTCAAAATCGTCGAAAAAGCTACGGTGAAAGTGTACCCGCTCGAATTTCTCGGGCAAAAGACCGAGCGCATTATACAAATGGCTACCTATAAAGCCTGCGTTTCCTGTAACACCTATTTTAATCATTACTGCTCAGTTGGCTTTATTTACATCGGATATTGGATGGCATCATTATCCCCAAATACTTCTTTTCTGATCAGGGGCAACTTTGATAAAAGGTCTTTCATTGCTCCCACACCTAATTGTTCAGTATTATGTGAATGATAATCTTCTACTTTAGAAATATCTGTTTCGCCTTCAAAGAAATACCTGTTATAATTCAGATCGCGGTTATCTGCGGGTATGCGATAAAAATCGCCCATATTCTCAGCTTTAACCATTTCTTCGCGGGTGCACAAGGTTTCGTATAGCTTTTCGCCGTGCCGTGTCCCTATTATTTTAATATCATTATTCGAATTACTCAATTCTTTCAATGCCAGTGCCAGATCGCCTATGGTGCCGGCAGGAGCTTTATTTACGAACAGATCGCCCTGATTGCCGTGCTTAAAGGCAAAAAGAACCAGATCAACGGCATCTTCCAATGACATTAAAAAACGGGTCATCTTGGGATCGGTAACGGTTAAAGGTTTCCCTTCTTTTATTTGTTTCAGGAATAAGGGAATAACAGAGCCTCGCGATCCCATAACGTTACCGTAGCGGGTTAAACAAACCGTTGTCGTATTATCGATGATATTTCTGGAGGCAGCAATGGCAACTTTCTCCATCAATGCTTTTGAAATACCCATGGCGTTTATTGGATAAGCAGCTTTATCAGTGCTTAAGCAAATCATCTTTTTTACTTTATTCTCAACGGCGGCATCAATCGCATTTTGTGTTCCGAAAACGTTTGTTTTGGTAGCCTCTATCGGGAAAAATTCGCAGGAAGGAACTTGCTTAAGCGCTGCAGCGTGAAATACGAAGTCGACACCACGCATCGCTTTTTCAATGCTGTTATAATCTCGTACGTCTCCTATATAAAATTTAAGTTTCGCATTATTGAGCTGGTTCCGCATATCGTCCTGTTTTTTTTCATCGCGGGAAAAAATCCGGATCTCGTTAATATCCGTTTCCAAAAAACGGTGTAAAACTGCGTTTCCAAACGAGCCAGTACCGCCCGTAATTAATAATGTCTTGTCTTTAAACATCTTTATCAGGTTAAATAATTGTCGATTTTTCTTTAGCAATCAAACCGCCGATAAACTCACTGAATAAATGAACATATTTTCGGTAGTCGAAAGAATTCTCTGCTTGTTTTCTGGCATTTACTCTCATCATTGCCCGTTCCTCTTTGCTCTTATTCATCGCTTTTTTCAATGCTGCTATCAGGGTATCCACATGGTAATCCTTACAAATTATACCCTCTATGTCGTCGTGGATATAATTCGCCAGGTCACTGGTTAGGTTACAAATTACCGGTGTACCAGCTGTTAAGCTTTCCACAACTTTGGTAGGAAAACCAGCGGTTGATACCCTGTTAATTTTTCTTAGTAACACACTGAAATCCGAAGTTCGTACCAGGTTGATTGCATTCGAATGATGAACATGACCGACATTTTCGATACAAGGCGGTATAGTAGTATAATTCCTCGTTCTTAAGGCTGGGTATTGCAACATTTGTTCGTTGGTAACCCCGGCCACCCGCAGATAAATTTTTTCGCCGAGCGGGTCTGTTCTGATGATGGCTTCAAGATAGTTGTCAAATAAATCCTTATAGCCTGGTGTACCGGTATAGGCAATAGATAGGCGCTTATTTAATGAAATATCAACATTTGGTTCAAAATCGTTTGTATCAATAGTTGGCGGAACAATGATTGAGTTGCAGTTTTTTGATTTGTAGTGACGATCGAGAAAAGTGCTTATCGAGATGATATTTTTACCCTTCACGCTTAATTTCCGCATAGCCCATTCATAGTTTAAATGAATCGGCGAAAGATATCCAAATACTTTATTTTTGGGTTGATACCATTCTACGGCGTCAAAAACCAAAGGAATATTATGCTTTTTGCACCAGGGCAGCAATTTCAAAAAATAAGGTGTGTAGCCTCCATAAAGTAAAACCACTGCAGGTTTTTCTTCCATTGCATCCAACCAGTGAATTGTTTTCCAGCCAATATTTAAATATTTAAAGTATTTTAACGCGGATCTTTTGTAATCGGGCCTTTCGTCTAAGGTATAAACTTCAAAACCTTCAAACTCCTGAAATTTGGGATTTTTGCTGTTTTCCGGCTGCCCTGTACCAATTATTACCTTGTACCCTGCATCCCGTAACGATTTCGCATTCCCTAAAACTCTCCTGGCAGCAGCCCCGCCATAAGGAAATGCAAACGACCCTACATAAACCACTGTTTTTTGTTCACTCATGTATTCGTGCTTTCAAACACTATTTTTACCGTTAAAATTTACTAACTCAGGATGTAAAAAAAGTGATTATTTCATTATTTTCAAATGATTTGACGCCATTGATATAAATAAACTTCCCCAATTAAACATGTGTCGTTATACGAAACACTCCTAAAAAAGGCTATTTGTTATAGTTAAAATATTTTCTTTAGGCTTAATCTTTTTTATCGCCTTTCAGATGGCTCAAATGTAACGAAGACCCTTTGATTTTTTCTAACAATTCATTAGCTGATTTAAGGTATTTTGCAGGCACACCGCCTACGACTGAATTATCCGGCACATCTTTTATAAATACCGACCCGTTGTAATAATTCAATCGTTGCAAATTTGCACTCCAGACATAATAATGCTGCATTCAACTTTGTATACAATTTCTTTAATTTCAATCAATTTTGCTATTGCCCTGCCTGGAACGTAATGCTCATATAAAATCGAATTTTCAGCATGCATAAAAGATAAAAATATCCGGGTTGGTTGACCATCAATTCAATCGCCTATTGACCGGGGTTTTACTTCGAACATTGAACTGGGGTAAGCCTACGTATTTCGCTGGTTGCCTGCATCAACTCCCATGTCGCTGTTGCCGGCATTGGACTCAGACCTAAAGTGGCGTTTAAATCGATAAAAATTAGTTTCAGTAGCTCGACGACAAAATTTCTAGTGGTGAGTAACGCACACATGTTTTTGAAGAAGGCCATTTAATTGCAAGGAACGCTTTTGTTTTGAATGATTATTTTCAACACGATTCAAAATCGTAAATAGTTACTCATGATGTTTTTCAATCGGGAACCAACTTCCTTTACTTCCTTGATGTCAAGTATTAACAGGACGCTAAAATATACTGCTATACTTACAAAGGAAGTTACAAAAAATCTGACTATGGCGTTCAAATTCGGCAAAATTGCTATCAATCCAAACCGGCAGGCAGCCATCACAAGTGCGGCAAATATCAGCAGGCCAAAAAACTTATATTGTTTGCTCGAGTGACTCTGAAAATTCCATCTTTTTCTCAATTGATACCGCAAAATGAACGATGAAACAATGCTGGAGATGGATGTTGCCAGTGCCAGGCCACCAACTTTAAGGTACCTGATAAAAATAAAACTAAGCCCCAGGTGCATAAGAACAACGAAAATGCCGATTTTGACCGGAGTCTTTGCATCTGAATGGACATAATAGACCCGCCGGTACATCTCTTCGTAGGCCATAAAAATAAGCCCGATGGAATATAGCATAAAAACCAGCGAGGTTTGCGCAAGCGCTTCTTCACCAAATTTGCCCCTGAAATAAACAATCTTAACCACGTAATAACTGTCCAGGATCATTATTACCGTGATAGGTATTAAAATTATTGATAATACCCTGATTCCTTTCATGGTCACGTTCTCAATCCCCACAAAATCTCTTTTAGCGGCAGCTAAAGAAAGTACCGGGTATAAAATGGTAACCATTGCTGTCGAAAATGTGCCGTTTATAGTAGCCTGCAGTTTTTGCCCGTAATTGAGAGCCGATATACTTCCAAGCGATAAGTTGGAACTTAACACACTATCCACAAAAAGATTGAGCTGATCTACTGACGTCCCGATAAAAACCGGTAGAATTAATATGGCCATAGCCTTCAAATCCTGGTCCTTCGGGTTAAATATCCATTGGTAATTAAAAATATCCTTCACAAAAAACCGCTGCAAAAAGGCCTGGATGAATACTGCAAAAACTGACGCAAGGGCGACAGCGTAAATACCTATGGCGTTCGAGAAAAACACAATTCCAATAATTACGGTAGAACTGGAGATGATAGGAATCAACTGCGGTGGTATATACCGTTGTCGTGCATTTGAAATAGCGGCCAAAAGAAGAGCGACAAAGGAAAACGGAAAAGATGAACACAAAATGCGGGTTAACCTAACCGTATGGTAATAACGAACTCCGGAAAATCCCGGGGCAACAAGTGATACCAGCGGACCAGCAAAAATGATTCCGATTACCGAGATAACAATTGAGATGACAGTATAAACGTTAAGAACATTGGATGAAAATTTGTTGGCGGCCTCTTCGCCAAAGTTCACCAGCTTCTCGTTATAAAAAGGGATAAAAAATAAAATCGCGCTGGTGATAATTGCAGTATAAAGTATACTTGGCACATTGTTAGCGGCAAAATAGGCATCCGAAAAAACTGTGGCACCGTATTTTGAGGATATTAAAATATCCCTGACAAACGATAATAATTTCCCGGAAACAATTAGAAAGCCGACAATTACCCCGCTTCTTAAAAGGCTATTACTCTTTGACGCATTAATCGCACTCAACTTAAAGCAGGTTTTTTACTGGTATAACATTATATTTTTTATGCTGAAACTTCCATACAAAGAATATTATCGCTGTCGCAATAAATCCATCGACCGGGTGAAGTAACTGATTGTTTGCCGGGATGAAAATAACACAAACAGTTAGCATAGCAAACATTAGCAGGGAAATAGGATTCCTGTACTTCACAACTTCCTTCCATGCCAGGCCATAAATATATCCTACAGGAATAAATAAAAATAATGCACCAACAAAAGTGAAGTCGGATGCCAGCCATGGAAATATGGTATTCCAATCAGACAAGGCGCGCCAGCCGTAGACAGCTTCCATTCTGGCAAGATAAGTGTGATCAAATATCGCGTCTGCTCCTGCAAATTTCTCAAAAAACAAGGTTAGCGAATAGGAACTGCCTACGCCATAAGTCCAAACAAATGGCAACTTCATGCAAAGCGATAGCCCATAATACCCGCCGGAAAGGTATCCAGTAATAAAATTTGCAAAACCGAGGCCCAACTCTTTGCCAAAAATCTTGAAAAATGGATGGTCAAAATCATAAGCGGTTCTGGCATTCATTTTTTGATTAATATCCAGAGACGAAAACCCTAAAGCGCTGATTCTTTGTATTTGAACAAGGGAAATAAAAACCACAAATACCGCTATCGCTATAAACATCCGGTAATATATTTTTTTTCGCCTTTCTTCAGATAAATCAAACGCCTTTACTATGAAAGCAATAGAAGAATAAATAACAATATCTCCGAGCGATTTTTGATTACCTATCCCGATAGTATTTGTAACAAAAATCAGCACAATTGCCAAAATCAAACTGATTTTATAAATTTTTTCAAGCTTATTGAAAAAGTAAACTCCTAAAACGAGCGAAACGATTTTA
>CAIPPO010000060.1 GCA_903866915.1 uncultured Mucilaginibacter sp.
CGGTCAATTGACCAGCTCTAGATTTGAAAACTCTTTATTATAGAAGTTCCCGGCAGTTTTATTTCTGCCAGTTGCTTTTCAAGATCTTGTACTTTTCAGTTTCTTCTAAAGTGAGACTGGTTAAAATGTTCAGAGATTTGCCATCACGACCGGTGAATCCATAATTACTTTTTTGAGCAGTCTCAAAAAACTGTATGGAATACTGATCTTTTAAACCGGTATTGTTTTTAACGATCTCGGCAAAGCGGGTTCTGAAATTTTCTTTCTGAACGGCAGTTGCGGTAGTTTTGACAAATGCTGTCATTTCTTTTTCACTTTAATTGCCGACAAACCTTTTTGACCTTGCTCAGTCTCAAAGGTTACCCTGTTGTTTTCTTTCAAAGGTTCGGTTAATGCATTAATGTGTACAAAAATGCTTTCCTCGGTTTGCAGGTCGCGAATAAAGCCGTATCCTTTAGATTCATTGAAAAAAGTTACGATACCGTTTCTTACTGTTTCATAGGGCACGTCCAGCTGTTTTGCAACACCTACCTGTATATCTTCAGCATTGACGCTTATTTTCCGGGTAGGGTCGGGTGGAGTGGACGTGATATTTCCATGCTCGTCAATATAAGCCATCATATCTTCCAGGCTTTTGCCTTTTCCGGCATTAGCCTTTCGTTCAAGGGCCTTTTCCTTTTTTTCTTTGGATTTTTTAAGACGGGCCTTTTCTTTTTCCTTTTTACTGAATGTTTCTGTCGATCTTGCCAATGCTGTTTATGCTTTTTTTACATTAACTGCGCTTGGACCTTTTTTGCCTTCTTCCACGTCGTAGCTAACTTCGTCGTTTTCGCGAATCTTGTCGATAAGACCGGTAACGTGTACAAATACTTCCTTGCCACCAGTAGCAGGGGTAATAAAGCCGAAGCCTTTTGATTCATTAAAAAATTTTACTGTTCCTTTTGCCATTTTACTATAAGTTAAAGGGGCAAGGTACGTTTATTTATCCGAATTATTGCACAAATAGCATATAAAGTCAAATTAAAAAACGTATTGGATTGAAAAAGAGGCTGGTATGCTTTTAGTTGAAGTGTTTGAGCGGATTGATTTTTTAGTTTTGGTATTTTTGTTTGGCAAGTGTTTTCAGTTTTATTTAAGCGGGACGCTTAAATTTTTGTCCGTCCAGGCGACACGCCTGGACGGGCGGGCGAAAAGGTTGCGGGCCGAAAACATCTATCAGCAAATCGTTAAGGAATAAACTAATTAAAAAAAATGATTGACAAAGGCGAACACATAATTGAATCATACGCACACGTTCTAAATGCAGATAGGTCTGTGTTAAAGCTAAATCCCGCGCTTGAAAAGCTTGGCTATCGTTTCAGGTGGATAGACGCCGCAGAATTTGATATGAACTTTTCCGAGATACTCAATGTTCCCAAAAACAATGACCGTCCTCGCAACAATATGATCGGGCGGGAATTTAAAGGCATATCAGAGGATCTACGTCGTGCTTTAGTACATTCCCAAACCTTTGGGCAGATGTTCATGCACATGGAATATCCGGGGTTAATACTATTGCAAAAAACAGATACATATAAAATAACCGGCGACTTTGATGATTTTATTGCTGAAGATGCCTCATTTAGAAAATTCCATACAGAGGCTAACGATCTTTTGCTTCAGTTAAGATTATATAAGATAGGGGAAATTCGATACTCGCAGCTTTTCCAAATCACATCCGTTTCCAGGCAAATCACCTCCCGGAAGCATGAAATCGCTATTGGCTCATTTGGTGATTTTAGATTAACAGATGAGGAAGCAACAGAATTATCCGGCATCCTTTATGCTAAATACGAATATAATAGCCTGACGGAATTAGCCATTAAAAACTTTACGGTTGTCTATGATATACCGGACGGGCATATAAGATTTATTACATTAATGACTTGCATGGAAAGTTTATTCAACTTAGGTAAAGATCAAATCGCTCACACCATCGCCAGGCATTTAGCATTAATTATAGCGGAAACAAAAGAGCAGTTCCAAAAAAATTATACTGTCATTAAGAAATTATATAACAAGCGAAATGCCATCGTTCATGGCGGGGAATATAAAGGAGATATTATTCAGGACTATCTCGACCTTTCGGACAAAGTTAGAAAGGCAATCAATTATTGTAATCGCCCCGTTTTAACTAAAGAAAAGGTTTTTGAAGAATTAAACGCGAAAGGATTCTAAGCATTGCTTTTAGTTTACAGGGATAAGATATTTTAGGCTACTTGCCTAAGCCGGACTTTTTAAGTCGGGAATATTGTACCATTTAATGAGGTACGATATGGAATTGACTTATTCTGAAAAACGCAGTATAACGCCTGAAAAAGCTGTAGATATTTTGGCTAAGTATGGAACAAAAGTTACAGTTGAGGAAGCTAAAATAATTTTGGATTTAATGTATAAAATTAGTAAATTGTCTGTAAATCAATACATTAAAATTTGATAGCAACTACTATGAGAATAGCTGATTTATATATTAGGGTGAGTACGGATGAACAGGCGGATAAAGGTTATTCCCAAAGAGATTAGGATGAACGTTTAACTAAATATGGGAAATCAACAGTACCGCCGCCCATTCAAGCATCTTGCTTGAATGCTAAACAGTTTAAGCGTCTCGCTTAAATTGTTTAGCGCAAAAAAAGCCGGCCCATCAGCCAGCTTTTGTACTCGGGGCGGGAATCGAACCCGCACGCCTTTGACGGGCACAGGATTTTAAGTCCTGCGTGTCTACCAGTTCCACCACCCGAGCGGATGATTATCCTTTTAAAAACAAATCCCTTCTTGTGGAAGGGATTAGAGCGAAAGACGAGATTCGAACTCGCGACCCCGACCTTGGCAAGGTCGTGCTCTACCAACTGAGCTACTTTCGCATATTCACAAACTACTTTTGCGTTTGCGGAGTGCAAATATAGGTAGATTTGGAGATTGTGCAAATGTTAATTTTAAAATATTTCAAATAGCCTGTGTTTTAGGATGATACAGACGCCCTTCCTCGTATGTTTCGGACTCCCGATAGCTATCGGGATCCGGAATTTCGGACTTCCGGACTACAATACCGTATCGTAATTATTTAAAACCTCACGAATAAGATCACTCTCGAATCCGCGGCTCAATAAATACTGATGAAGCTTAAAATGCCTTTTGAACGCATCTTTTTCTTTCACCAGTGCAGCCTTTTTTTCGATCAAACGTTTCAGCATGGCCAGGTACTCGTCGCCATCAATGTTGTTCAACGCTTTTTTAATAAGCGGGTCCGAAACCCTTTTTAATTTCAGTCCTTGTTTTATCTTCACTTTCCCCCAACCATTTTGCCTGAACTTTCCGGTTGCATAGGCGAGCGCAAATCGCTGTTCGTTCAGGAAATTGGCTGAAATAAGTTGGGAAATGATATTCTCGACAACTGATGGATATTGCCCCCATTCATACAGCTTATCGCGCACTTCCTGTTGCGAGCGCTCCTGATAGGCGCAATAGTGTTCGGCTTTTTGCCGGGCCGTATTTTCGTCTAGGGTTTTCGCTTTTTTTGCTTCTTCCATCAAACCAAAATTGCCAAAAATTCTTGTATTGACAGAAATATAAGCAAATTCGTGGCATGCAAAGTAAAGGCTACCTTGTTTCAGCGATCAAAGCTATAATTGGTGCAGATGGTGTTATTGAACAAGATCAGTTGATAACAACGCTGTTGACCGATAGTCGCCGTGTCACCAATGCACCGGCAGCATTGTTCTTTGCATTAAGCGGCCGCAGGAACGGACACGAATTTATCGCTGAGGCCTATGCAACGGGTGTCCGCAATTTTGTTGTTACCCTAAATGCCGGCATCAACTTGCCGGGAGCCAATTTTTTATTGATCAACGATGTGTTGGCCGCGTTGCAGCAGCTGGCGGCTTATCACCGGGCCCGGTTTAATCTGGAAGTGATCGGCATAACGGGTAGTAATGGTAAAACCATCGTCAAAGAATGGCTATTTCAGCTGATAGGGTCCGACCGGCATATAGTCCGCAACCCAAAAAGTTATAACTCGCAAATTGGTGTTCCGCTTTCTGTCTGGCAGATAGACGAAAGCGATACGCTCGGCATTTTTGAAGCCGGTATTTCCACAGTAAATGAAATGGAAAAGCTGGAAGCCATTATCCATCCTGCCATCGGTATTTTAACCCACATTGGTCCGGCGCATGACGAAGGGTTTGAAAATCGCAGCCAAAAAATTAACGAAAAGCTAAAGCTATTCACACATGCCCGCCTGCTGATCGGTCATTATGACGATTTGTTGGGGCATGAGCAAGATTTAGTGGCCGGGGAAACCTTTACATGGAGTCGCCTATTTAAAGAGGCGGATTTGTATGTGTTGTCGGGTATTGCCAACTCAGGGAGCTATAAGCTAAACGCCATTTACCTGGGTAATGATATTGAATGCCTTGTACCATTTACCGACGAAGCTTCTATAGAAAATGCTATTACTTGCTGGGCCAGCCTGCTGGCAATGGGTTATGACACCACCGAGGTTGCAAAGCGAATCGAGCGCTTAAGCCCGGTAAGTATGCGCCTGGAGTTGAAAAATGGCATTAACAATTGTTCTGTCATCGACGATTCGTACAACTCCGATGTGCAGTCGCTTGAAATAGCCCTCAATTTTTTAAACCAGCAGAACCAACACCCCAAACGAACATTAATCTTGTCAGATATTTATCAATCAGGGTTGAAAGAGGAGGAACTTTACCGGCAGGTCGCCGATTTGGTCAGCGATAAAGGAGTAAATAAATTTGTCGGTGTTGGAGCTGCTATCGCTAAATACCGCGACTATTTCGATTCAGGCGAAAGTTATTTTTACGCTGATACCGAAACCCTGTTACGCCATTTGCCGGCGCTTAAATTTGCCAATGAAACGATACTGATCAAAGGTTCCCGCAATTTCAAATTCGAGCGCATCAGCCAGGTACTGGCTCAAAAAGCCCATGAAACTATCATGGAGATCAGCCTGGACAGGCTGGTACATAACCTGAACTATTTTCGAAGCAGGTTACAGCCCGGTGTTAAAGTGATGGCTATGGTAAAAGCATTTTCTTATGGCAACGGTACCTTCGAGGTAGCTAATATGCTGCAATATAACAAGGTAGATTACCTGGCTGTAGCCTATATTGACGAAGGAGTAGTGCTTAGAACCGCAGGTATAAGCCTTCCCATTATGGTTTTGAATCCGGAAATTTCTGCTTTTGATAAACTGACGGAATTTGAACTGGAACCCGAACTGTTTAGTTTTAACCTGCTGGATGAATTTGTTAATTATGCCCGACTTCAGGGTATCAACGCTTACCCGGTTCACATTAAAATTGACACCGGTATGCACCGCCTTGGTTTCGAAGGGTTTGATATCGACAGGCTTTGCCAGCAACTGGCGGCAAACACCTATCTTAGGGTGCAAACAGTTTTTTCGCATCTGGTAGCGAGCGATGCTCCAGAGCATGATGATTTTACTCGTCTCCAGATCGCACGCTTCGAACATGCATTCAAAAAAATTGAACAGGCCCTGGGATACCAGGTAACCAAGCATCTTGATAATACCTCGGGCGTAACCCGCTGGCCGCAGGCACAATATGATATGGTTCGTTTGGGAATCGGCTTATATGGTATTGATACAGCCTCGAAGCCGGGATCGAATCTTTTACAGCCTATCGCGGCCTTGAAGACAAGCATCTCGCAGGTACGAACGGTTGAAGCAGATGAAACTATCGGCTATAACCGAAAAGGCGTGCTGAAGAAAACAGCTAAGATAGCGACGGTCCGCATTGGCTACGCCGATGGTTACCTGCGGGCATTTGGCAATGGTGTGGGTAAGATGCTGGTCAATGGCTGTCTTGCATCAACTGTCGGTAATATATCAATGGACATGTGCACCCTGGATGTTAGTGGTATCGACGCTAAAGAAGGCGATGAGGTGATCGTCTTTAACGACAAAATGCCCATTGAAGAACTCGCCCGGCAAATAGGCACAATTCCCTACGAAATATTGACCAATGTTTCGCAACGGGTAAAAAGAGTGTATTTTTACGAATAAAACTCCCAGCATATGAGAAGGATCGTCCGGGCAATTTTGAATTACTTTATCAAGGGTTTGATCGTAGTTGTTCCACTTGGCGCCGCTATATTTCTTGTTTATTGGGGGGTGTATAAACTGGATAGCGCTTTAAATCTGAGTGGTATATTTCTTACAGACAGTCATGGGCAACCCATTTACATACCGGGTCTGGGTATACTCAATGTCCTGATCATCATTATCATAGCGGGTATTTTGGTAACCAACGTGGTAACCGACCCCATCAAACGCTGGCTAAACCGCTGGATAAACCGTTTACCTATTTTTAAGTTTTTGTATTCATCCATCAAAGACCTTACCGAGGCTTTTGTAGGCGAAGAAAAGAAATTTAATGAGCCTGTTTTGGTGGAGATCAACGAATTTGGTGTTAAGAAGATCGGCTTCCTGGTGCAAAAAGATTTGGCTAAGATAGGTTTGCCCGGCGAAGTAGCTGTTTATTTCCCATGGTCATATTCGTTTGCAGGGCAGGTGATCATCGTTTCGGCGGATAAAGTAAAAATGATCGACCGGAGTGCAGCCGATATGATGAAATTTGTTATATCGGGTGGTGTCAGCGGTCTTGATTAGCAAGATTCTTGATGCTGATAGCGGCCAGCAGTGTGCTAACAAACATCAATAGTGCACCAAGGATATAAGGTGCCCCCGGAAAATAAGCGGCCGAACCTTTAATTGTGAAAATATTGAAGGTATAACCCATCAGGATGGGTCCAATAATGAGGCTTAAACTCGATAGTAATGCCAATCCCCCCTGCAATTCACCCTGTTCATTTTTTGCAAATTTACTGGTGATCATGCCTTGCAAGGCTGGTCCGGAGATGCCGCCAAAACAATAAGGGATCATATACAGGTAGATCAGCCACCCATGACCGGCAAATGCGATCAACAGCATGCCGGCACCATAAGAAAGCAGTCCTACAAAAATATTCAATTTAAGTCCCCATTTGGGTATCAGGTATCTGATCAGCCAGCCCTGAATGAAAATGAGCAGCATACCGATGAAAAGCCCGAGAAATCCAACGCTTTTTTTCGACCACTCAAATTTTTCATATACATAAAAAGGCAACTGGTATTCAACTGCTTTTTGGGCGATATATACCAAAGTGAAGGCAATAGCCAAACCGGCGAGCGACGAATATTTCCCCAACTGCCTGAATGATCCAATAGGGTTGGCGCGCTTCCAATCGAATCGGCGGCGGTGTTCACGAGCCAGTGATTCGGGTAAAACATAATAGCCATATGCCGCATTGATGAGTGCCGCCGCAGCCGCTACCATAAATGGGAATTTGATATTGATCTCGCCTAAAAACGCACCACCGGATACACCAATAATAAAACCCAGTCCCGAAGCTGCACCCACTATGCCAAAATTGGCGGCACGTTTATCGCCACTGCTGATATCGGCAATATAGGCGGTTGCTGTAGACATAGTGGCTCCCGAAATACCTGCAATGGTGCGACCAACAAACAACCAGAATACGGTTGGGGCGAAGGCCATAAAGGCATAGTCGACGCTAAAGCCCAGTAGTGAAATCAGGAGGATAGGGCGCCTGCCAAAGCGATCGCTCAGGTTTCCCATCAATGGGGAGAATAGCACCTGCATGGAAGCATAAGTTGCGGTGAGTAAACCGTTGATGCCTGCTGCAGCCGCATAATCCACATGACCCAGTTGCCGCAGCAAATCGGGGATCACCGGGATAATGATCGCCAGCCCCATTATATCAATAAAAATGGTGATAAAAATGAAACGTAGGGCTGCTGCTGTTTTTACCGGAGGTGTTTGCTCCATGTTTAAAAATGCAACACTTGCGCTGTCGCCTGGGGTTTATAATACATAGTTTAGCTAGAATAGCGGGGGCTAATATATTGTTTTTAGCGATTAAACTTATTTGCTATCCGACGTAAAAATTTTGTATCGGATAAGGGTAAATTATTGTTGCATTATTCGGGCCTGTTTGTAGCATCAGGTACAGACTTATTTTTTCGGAATGATAAAACCGCAAGTACCGTGCTTAACAACATCAAAATCGCTCCAACAACAAAATGCGCGCCCGGGAAAATAAAGGGAGCATCGGTAGCCGTAAAAACATGGAATATTTTGAACATTACCCAGGGACCAAAAATTGTGCTTAAACTTTGCAGGCTTGTTAGTCCCCCTTGCAGTTCCCCCTGTTCGTTTGCAGGCACATGATTACTCATATAGCCCTGCAAAGCCGGACCGGCAATGCCTCCCAAACAATAAGGTACCAATATTACATACATCATCCATCCCTGACTTGCGAAGGCAAATAAGGCTAAACCTATGCTATATATTAAAAGGCCAACCCAAATACTACGTTCCATCCCAAACTTAGGGATGATTACGCGGGTTAATCCACCTTGCACCAATCCATAAACCAATCCAACTATTGACAGGGAAATACCTACCTGCTTTTCGTTCCATTGGAATTTATAAATTGTGTAAAAAGTCCATACGCTTTGAACAGCCTGGGCTGCAAAAAATACGAGGAAAAGAGTCACGGCCAGGCCCAGAACGGCTTTATACTTGCTCAGTTTCGCTAGCGTACCGATCGGGTTTGATTTTGATAGCTCCAGCGGACGCCTGTTTGCCGGATCCAACGATTCGGGTAATATAAAAAAGCCATAGACTGCATTTAAAAATGCCAGAGCGGCTGCTGCAATAAAGGGGTAGTGGATATCGTAACTCCCAAGGATGCCGCCCAGGAATGGCCCTATGATGAAACCTAAACCAAATGCTGCACCTATCAATCCAAAATTTGCGGCCCTCTTTTCGGGTTCACTAATATCAGCTATATAGGCTGATGCCGTAGTGAAACTTGCCCCCGTAAATCCAGCCAGTAAACGGCCGACAAAAAGCCAGGCGATTGTAGGTGCAAACGCCTGAAACAAATAATCGGCACAGAAACCGAGCAGAGAGCAAAGCAAGATGGGTCGCCTGCCAAATCGGTCGCTCAAATTGCCTATGAGCGGCGAAAAGATAAATTGAGTCCCTGCATATGCCACTGCAAGCCATGCTGCATATGATGAGGCTGTACTCAAATTACCATGGATCAGGTGTTGTATCAGTTTTGGGAAAACCGGAATCACAATGCCAAATCCCATCACGTCAATGAGCAGTGTGGCAAAGATGAAACCTAAAGCAGCTTGTTTCTTCGGTCGGTGCATTTGACTACGTTTGATGATTAGAAATTCGGTTTCAATACATATTTATCATAAAAACGGAAGATATGGCTGGCCGCTTCTTCAGCGGTATCCACTACCCGGTATAAATTCAGATCCTCAGGGCTTATGGTATGTTCTTGTGCCAGCATCTTTTCCTCTACCCATTTAAAAAGGCCACCCCAATAGTCGCTACCTACAAAAACGATCGGGAAGCGCGCAATCTTTCCTGTTTGGATCAGGGTGATCGCCTCAAATGATTCGTCCATAGTTCCAAATCCACCCGGTAACACGATAAAACCCTGCGAATATTTCATAAACATTACTTTGCGAATAAAGAAGTAATCAAATTCAAGCAATTTGTCGCGGTCGATATATCGGTTGTGAAATTGTTCAAAGGGTAATTCAATATTCAGGCCCACCGATTTGCCCCCTGCTTCGTAAGCACCCTTATTGGCTGCCTCCATAATGCCCGGACCGCCTCCCGATATCACGCCATACCCACGTTCCGTTAGCAGGCGTGCAGTTTCCTCGGCAAGCTTATAATATTTATTGTCGTTTTTCATGCGCGCCGAGCCAAATATGGATACGCATGGCCCTATTTTGGCCAGTTTTTCGAAGCCGTCGACAAACTCGGCCATAATTTTAAATATCTGCCACGAGTCGGTTACCTTGATCTCCTGCCAGTTCCTGTTCTCGAATGCGTGTCTTATTTTTTCTTCACCGGTCATAGTAATGAGTGAATGAGTGAATTAGTGAATTAGTGAATTAGTGAGTGCTTTATTGTTTTTTGGGTAGATGTTATTAATAGACCTGCAAAAGTAATCAATCCGTTGACGATGATCAGTTCGTTATCGAAAACATAACCGTGAAGCCATTCTGCAGAATGCTGGCTCAGGAAATAACAAAATATGGGCGAAATGATGCAGATAAAAGGCACTAACCTATCATTTACCTGCCTTCCGCTCATGAATAAGCCAAAGGAATAGAGCCCCAGCAATGGCCCGTAAGTGTATGAAGCGACTTTAAATATAGCACCAACCACAGCATCGTTATTGATCGCATTGAATATGACGATGGTCAGCAGCATCAAGCCTGAAAAAGCGATATGTACCACATGGCGGGTACTAACCATTTTTTTGCTATTGATATCCTTGTTTTTTGCGAACCCTAAAAAATCTACGCAAAATGAGGTGGTCAGCGCTGTCAATGCCGAATCTGTAGTGGCAAAAGTTGCAGCCGTTAGTCCGAGCATGAATACTACGGCCGGAATAATACCCAGGTATTTGAGTGCGATGGTAGGGTACAGGTAATCGGTTTTATCTACTTTGATACCATAGCGGGTTGCATAAATATAAAGCAGTGCGCCTACACTCAGGAAAAAGATATTGATGATCACAAACACCGTAATAAAGCTGAACATATTCTTCTGAGCGTCTTTGATATTGCTCATGCTCAGGTTTTTTTGCATCAGGTCCTGGTCCAGTCCGGTCATGCCAATAGTGATAAATAATCCCCCTAAAAACTGTTTGCCCAGA
>CAIPPO010000061.1 GCA_903866915.1 uncultured Mucilaginibacter sp.
CTCAACGCCTGGATCGTATCTGATAACCTGCGCAAAGGTGCTGCAACCAATGCCGTACAAATTGCGGAGTATTTGGTGGCGAAGCATTTAATAGGGCAAGGTGTAGAGGCTTAAACGCTAGTTATTCAACAAAAATAGGATAGGGATGATCGGGAGATTATCCCTATTTTTATTTCTATGAAATACCTAAGTCTTTTTCTTGCTTGCTTTTACTGTTTTATTAGCTCTTGCCTTTTTTGCCCAAGCTCCGCAGCAGATTGAAGCGAATCTTATAAAATCATTTAAAAGAATAGATTTTTGGTTTGAGAAGACCAGGGATACAACTTTTGATATCGTCGGGGCCAATGATTCATTAGGAAAAGCAAACGTTGATTTTGCCAATAAGCTTAAACATTATATCGAGAAATTTCCATCAACAATAACTTACCCTTTCGCTTCGCTCAAAAAAAGCGGACTGGATATAATAACTTCTTCAGATGGACTATTAAGGATCTATGCATGGGATACCTGGACCGGCGGTACCATGCATAATTTTGAAAATGTGTTGCAGTACAAAACTGGTGTAAATACCGCGGCTATCATCGATACTACAAAAAATGAAAATGATTACGTATACAGCTACGATGACTTATACACCATGAAGGCTAACGATAGAACTTACTATCTGGCAACCTACCTCGGCGTATATTCAACCAAAGATTCAGGTCGCGGCATACGGATTTTTGCTGTCGAAAACGGAAAGTTGAACAATGACGTGAAGTTGATCAGGACAGGTTCAGGATTGCACAGTCATTTATATTACGACTACAATTTCTTTTCGGTTGTCGATATTCCCTACGAAAAGCGCCCCACTATCATATTCGACAAAGCCACCAATACTATCAGTTTACCACTGGTCGACGGCAATCATAATGTGACTAACAAACGTATCCTGTACAAATTCAATGGGCAGTATTTTGAGCGGATTAGGAATTAGCTTATAACTTTTCGTTATAGGTTTCTTATTTTTGGACATGATCTCCTTCGCACACCGGGTATTCATCGAAGTGGCCGCCAATTTGAGTTTCTCAAAGGCCGCGCAGGTGCTTTTTATTACCCAGCCAGCGATCAGCAAACATATCAAGTTGCTGGAAGATCAATATAAAGTTCCGCTGTTTGAGCGCAAAGGCAACAGTATCCTGCTGACTGAAGCAGGAAAAAAGTTAAACGAGTACCTGATGCAGGCTATCGAAATTGAGCGCAAGGTAGAGTACGATCTATCGGTTTTAAGTAATGTGTCACAGGCTGAAGGACACTTGCGCTTAGGCGCCAGCACTACCATTGCTTTATATATTTTACCCTCTATTCTATCCGGTTTCCAGCGTGAATATGCCAATGTACATGTGCAATTGGTTAATCGCAATTCTGAATATATCCTAAATGCCCTACTCAACCACGAGGTTGATATTGGTATTATAGAGGTCGATAATAAACTTACCACGGTTTCCTATAAACCTTTTATCAGCGATGAAGTAATACCGGTATGTTCGGCTAAAAGTCCACTTGCAGGGCGATCACTTACATTAAAACAACTGCTAAAAACCCCATTGGCTTTACGCGAACGCGGCTCGGGCACACTCAATGCATTGCTAAAGGCACTTTCGGCGCATCATATTAAACCGGCTGATCTGAATGTAAAAATACGCCTCGGCGGAACCGAAGCTTTAAAAAACTTTTTACTGGCCGACCAATGCCTTGGCTTTATGCCGCGACCATCGATCACACGCCAGCTAGCCGAAGGCGACCTGGTTGAAGTACCTATAGAAGGCCTAAAAATTACCCGAGAATTTTATTTTATCCGAAGAAAGGGGACAGAAGATTTTGGGTTGACAAGTAATTTTTTGAATTACGCACTGCAACATATTTAGGAATCAAAATTAACATGATGCCAAATTGAGGTAATTTTACGGGATACTAATTCTAAAAGACAAGCATTCGAGGTAAGGCTGTTTGAATAATTTGACTAAAATATTCGTAAATTTGATTATGATACAGATGAGTGGAATATACGACAAAGGCAAAATAACGCTTGACAAAAAAATAGCTACTCAAAAGCCAGTGAAAGTCATTGTTACTTTTGTTGTTGACGAAGATGTTGAAGTTAAAAATAAGCGCCTGACTTTTGGAGATTTCTCATTTGCCAAATCAAGAGAACTCTTAAAAGATATTCATATAAATCTTTCGGATGCTGTAATTGAAGAAAGAAGATCCCATTTGTGAAGTTATATTTAGATACGTCTTCGCTTATAAAGCTATACTATCAGGAAGATGGTACAGAAAAACTGGACCATGTTTTCGGTGAATATATAATCGAGGAAATATTCTTGTCCGAGATTTCAATAACTGAATTTTACTCAGCGATTTTTAAAAAAGTTAGAACAAACGACTTATCTCTTCAAAATGCGAGTGATATTTTATCCTCATTTGCTACCGATCAAGCCAAATTTACGTTTATACCAATAAATAGCGGGATAATAAGTCTATCAAAAGAACTATTAGAAAAGTATGGTGCGCTCGGGCTTAGGGCATTAGATGCTTTGCAGCTTGCTTCAGTTCTTTCTGCCCGAAATAATATCGATCTGGCGATTTCCAATGATCTTTTGCTTAATTCGTTTCTTAAATCTGAAGCAATCAAAATTACATTATAATTTCTATGCCTAAAGCTATTATCATAGGAGCCGGCGTAGCTGGAATTGCCACAGCCATACGCCTTAAGATCAAAGGTTACGAGGTTGAAGTATTTGAGGCGAACGCCTATCCCGGTGGCAAATTAAGCGAGTTTAAACAGGACGGTTTTCGTTTTGATGCAGGCCCCAGCCTGCTCACCATGCCGCAATATATTGATCAGCTTTTTTTATTGGCCGGCAAGAACCCCAAAGATTATCTCGAATACCGGCAGTTACCGGTCATCTGTAAGTATTTTTATCCGGATGGCACCAAAATGACCGCCTGGGCCGATAAAGATAAATTTGTTGATGAACTGAGCAAGGCAACTTCCGAGCCCAAAGAAAACCTGGTAAGGGGCATCGAAAACAGCACAAAGATTTATCAAGCAACGCACGAAGTATTTCTGGAAAGTTCGCTACATCAGTTTAAGACTTTCTTTAGCAGGAAAGGATTCAAGGCCCTATTCCGCTTATCGCAGATCGATTCAAAACGAACGATGCATAGCGCAAACGAAGGCTTTTTCAGAAGTAAAAAGCTGGTGCAATTTTTTGATCGTTACGCTACTTATAATGGGTCGGATCCCTATCGGGCACCTGCAACCCTAAACGTTATTCCTCATCTGGAGCAGCATTATGGCGCCTGGTTTCCCAATGGTGGTATGTATGCCATCGTTAAAAGTATGGTAAAATTGGCGGAAGAACTGGGTGTAAGCTTTAATTACAACGCTCCGGTTAACGAGATCATGCTGGAATATAAAAAAGCTGTAGGTATAAAGGTGGCTGATGCTATACACAAGGCTGATATTGTTATATCCAATTCAGATGTATGGTTTACCTATAAGCGATTGCTGGCAAACTTTCCTGAACTGCATCCTCAAAAACTATTAAGCCAGGCTCGAAGCAGTTCGGCGCTGATATTTTACTGGGGTATCAAAAAGGAGTTTGAATTCCTTGACCTGCATAATATTTTTTTCAGCAAGGATTACAAAGCAGAGTTTGATGCCATCTGGCAACAACAAACTATTGCCGCAGATCCAACCGTCTACCTTAACATCAGCTCAAAACTTGCATCTACTGACGCCCCCGAGGGTTGCGAAAACTGGTTTGTGATGATCAATGTGCCAGCCAACAACGGGCAGGACTGGGATAAACTGATTAAAACAGCCAAACAAAATATCCTTAGCAAACTATCGGACTTATTAAAAGAAGATGTCGGTAAGCTGATTGTATCCGAAACGGTGTTAGACCAACGGTCGATAGAAAGCAAAACATCTTCCTTTCAGGGTTCCATCTACGGCACCAGTTCTAACGACCGCTTTGCGGCCTTTTTGCGCCATGCCAATCAATCGGCAAATATCAAAAACCTGTTTTTTTGTGGTGGAAGCGTGCACCCCGGAGGTGGAATACCGCTGTGTTTGTTATCGGCTAAGATCGTCAGTGAACTTGCTCCCAGGGTTTCGACCTGAAAGAAAAAAATCAGCCTTTAACCAAACCCGCAAGCGCATCAATAAACTTCGGCGAATCGTTCAGGCTGTCTACTAATTGTACCACTTCACCACCAAGCGCTTTAAACTCGTCGCCGTATTCAACAGGTACTTCGTAGAGGGTTTCAAGGCAATCGGCCACAAATGCGGGGCAAAATACCAAAAGGCGTTTTTTACCTTCTTTGGCCAGTTTTGCTACCACATCGCTGGTATAGGGCTGTACCCAGGGATCGTTACCCAGGCGCGACTGGAAGCAAATGCTATATTTTTCTTTCGGGATACCCAGTTTTTCGGCGATCAATTTCGCGGTATGATGCGACTGTGCCGAATAACAAAACCGGTTAGCATCAGTCAGCACCTCGCAGCAGTCTGATACTTTGAGGCAATGGCTAAACGTATGGTCAGATTTTTTCAACTGCCGCTGTGGCAGGCCGTGGAAACTGAACAGGATATGGTCAAAATTTTCGGGAACGTGTTTGCGGGCATTGTCGGCAAAGGTTTCAATCATCAGTTCGTTGTCGTGGAAGGAATTGATGAATCTGATGGTAGGTTTGGTTGGCCATTCGGCTACCAACTCCATTACCTTATCATATACAGAGCCCGAACTGGCTGAAGCATATTGCGGAAACAACGGAATCACTACAATATCGTAGATCAGCGCATCTTTCAACTTTTGCAAGGCTAAAGCGATAGAAGGGCTTTGGTAACGCATACCCAGTTCAACCTGGTATTCGTCGCCTAATTTTTCCTGCAACAGTTTGTGCTGAAGTTTACTGTAATGGAGCAAGGGAGAGCCTGTTTTATCATCCCATATCTTGCGATACAGTTTTGCAGATTTAGGCCCCCGAACCGGTGCAATGATACCTTTTACCAGCAGGGTACGGGCAATAGCGTTAATATCGATAACCAGGGGATCCATCAAAAATTCTCGCAGGTATTTGCGCACATCGGCGTTAGACGGGCTGTCAGGTGTGCCCAGGTTGACTAATAAAACTCCCTTTTTGCTCATAATGAGTGGCAAAAATAAGATAAAGCAACGGCTTTACGCAGCAACGATCATCAGCAAAATGTTATTTTGTTTTGGCTGGACAGAAAAAATATCAGAATTGCTCCAGCGTAGCTTTTACCTGCTCCATCAACCACATAGGGGTAGATGTGGCGCCGGCAATGCCTATGGTATCACCGGGTGCAAACATGGCTTTATCCAGTTCTTCGGGTGAAGAAATGAAATAGGTGTCGGGGTTGTGTCTTTTGCATACCTCGAACAGCACTTTACCGTTAGACGATTTACGCCCCGATACAAATACCACCTTATTGAATTTAACAGCAAAGGCAGGCAGATCTTTGTCGCGGTTTGATACCTGGCGGCAAATGGTATCATTCGCTTTCACTTCGTATCCACGCGCCAGCAATTCATTTTTGATCTTATAGAATTTATCGGTGCTCTTGGTCGTCTGGCTGTACAGCGTAAATTTGGCAGGAAGTTCGGCATCATCCAACTCAGCTATGTCCTGAAAAACAAGTGCTTCATTGTTGGTTTGACCTTGCAGACCCACTACTTCAGCGTGGCCATGTTTGCCAAAGATCAATATCTTCTCTTTTTCGTCGAAGGAAGTTTTGATCCTGTTTTGCAGTTTCAAAACAACCGGGCAGGAGGCATCGATCAGCAAAATATTGTTTTCGAGCGCCAGCCTATAGGTTTCAGGTGCCTCGCCATGCGCCCTGATCAAAACCTTTTCGTTATGCAGGTCTTTCAACTGTTCGTGTTCGATGATGCGAAGCCCTTTGGCTTTCAGGCGCTCCACTTCTTCGTCGTTATGTACAATATCGCCCAGGCAGTACAGGTAGCCATCCTCCGCCAGTATCTCTTCGGCCATATCAATGGCGTAAACCACGCCAAAACAAAAGCCCGAATCCTGGTCAATGCTTACCTTCAGATTGTACTCACCCATATTGCAAAGTTATAGTTTTTATGATTAAAGCGACTAAGTTGTAATTGCAACGATTGTAATTTTACAAAAGGATTGTATGCCCATTAAATCAGTTATTAAACGAAAATCAATTGATGAAGTAGTGTAAAGCAAAAAACAAAAACTCGGTAAGCAGAAAGGCCAATGGTACCTGGTTTTGCTTCTTAAATTTAAATGCCTCAAACAGCCACAGCAATAAAACACTTACGCCAAACCAACTCACAAAATTACTGAATGGAATATGGTTGTTGGCCCATTGCCAATAATCGAGTTTAATAGCAGCAGGTTCTACAACCATATCAAGCAAAACCAGCAGCATCGCACCAAAAATAAGGCGTGCCACCGTACTTTTAAACCTGGTTTGTTGCATCACAACCCCAATCGAATAGGTTAGCAGGAACCAGTTGATACCAATAATTAATGGCACCCCCCATAGTTTTGGTCCCAGGGTATCATGGTACGCATAGTTGCCGAAGGGCCAGTGCCAGCGGATTCCGATAAACTCGACAGCGAAACCCGCGAGGATCACTAAAAGCGCGTAACCAAAAAATCTTTCCCCTATTGCCTGATGATTGGCGGCTAAGATGATAAACATCAGCAGCAAGTGCCAGGGAACCAAGTTGATAAATACTGGCCTGAACTGCGCTATCGAAAAGCCCAGCAGGCCTACAGTGTGCAAAATAATAATAAGGGCAATCCATACCCACTGGCGCCTAATGGTCATATATTTCTGCCTTTCCAAACCGTTGTTTTGGTGAGGTAACGTTGAATAGCCGAGAACGCTATGAGTAACATGCTCAGCATTTGCAACGGATGTAACAGCACATTACGCAACACATGCTGCCCAGCAAGTAGTGATACCATAGCGCGACTTATCACAATAAGTGTGATCATCATAGCAATCAGGTTGGCATTGAGGGTGGTTATTACCACCATCGGGCCAACAAACAGCAGGATCAAAAATGCCAGAAAACTGATCAGGTTATAATTAAATGCCGCCAAAAAATTCTTACCAAAACCATCTACTGCTTCAGCGTACGTTCGGTACATGCGGCAGCTAACCATTCCATTTGCCAGCAGGCTTTCTCCATTGAAACCAGCCGCCTTAATATTTTTCATAATTTCAACATCCTCCACAATTTTTTCCTTCACCTGTCGGTGCCAGTTATTGCTACTATATACTGCTGCATCAAACAGCATAAACTGCCCGCTTGCCGCCGCTACCGATTTGTTTTTGCTCAGGTAAACCAGCCGCAAGGGCAACAGGTTGAGCAGCAGGTAATGCATCAGCGGCACCGTAATATTTTCGCCTAAAGTCTCCATCCTCTGGTTGGTAAACAGGCTCAACAGCGCCAGTTTCTTCGCATACATCCGATGGACCGCGCTATTAATAACCCCATTCTGCAACTGCACATCGGCATCCACAAAAAGCAAAAAATCGCCCTTTGCTTTCTGCGCAAGCTGGTAGCAGGCGTAGTTTTTACCCAGCCAGCCATCCCCAAGTTCTTTGCCTTTTACTACGCTAAATGCATGGTGCCTGGCAGCAAATGCAGCGCATAGTTCAAAAGTATTATCGCTTGAATTATCATCCAGCACAATCACCTCGTAATGTTGATAATCTTGCTGCTGTATGGAGCGGAGCAGGTTAAGGATATTTTCTTCTTCGTTGCGGGCCGGGATAAGGATAGACACCAGGTCGGTATAATTTTTATTGATGCGTCTGAGCTTTGGGTCCGACACAAAATTAAACAGCGTCACCACGAAACGCAGGATAATAAAAATGAAGGTGACGTAAATGGCTATAAACACGTTTTATATGACTATTGCGTTCTGTTCGGCTTTTTTGATGGTATAAAAATTCTGGTACTTGCTTTGTAATTCATCCCAAGATATTTGTCCGCCTGCATTGTTTTGCAGGTATACCGTGGCGGTTGGCTTTTTATGACGCAGGTATTGCACAAAAGTTGCGGCAAAAATAAGCTGAAAATCGCCTGCAGCAGCATCCATAATGCGCCCGATCCCTTTTTCGAAGCTGATCTGATCAACAAAGTTAGCATGAAGTTTGCCCTGCGGAAATATCAGTACCATATTTTGGGGATCTTTTAGCAATGCTGTTGCGTAGTTGAGTGTGTTTACCAGGTCGCGGGAGCCTTTTTTCACAGAAAAAGCACCGCCGTATCTCACGAAGCGGAGCGCTATTGTGGTGTCTTCGCGCACCATAACATGAAATTTTTTTTTGATCGATGAACGGCTTACAACAAATAAAATCAGCGAATCCCAATAGCTGAAATGATTAGCTATCAACAAAACTGATTTATTGGGATCTATAGCAACAGGCTCAAAAACCAGGTCGTGAAAATGCCTCCCCACCGCCCATCTGGTATAGGTTTGCAGGAACCAGCGGATGATGAAGTTTTGTTTGTTTGCTTTCATCAATGCTCCACCTTTACCTGTGCTGTTAAAGCCTGTTGATGAAAAGAATTAATATTACTCACCATGTCGTCAAAAACAATTTCGCCGGCTACACCACAATCGTATAAGTGGATATAGGCCGATGGCTTCAGGCTTTCGAAATAGTCGATCAGCACGCAGCTGTAAATCACCTGACAGGGACCCTTTACGTTTTTGATCAGCCTGTCAATACCGCGCTCTATCGATACTTCAGTGGCGTGGTTTGATATCAGTTCCCCCTGCGGGAATACCACCACCAGGTTTTCGGGGTCATTCAGAAGTCGGGCAGCATATTGCAGGGATTTAACCATCTCCCGGGTCCCTTTTTCAATAGAAAATCCACCGAAATAGTTAAATAACCAACGCTTTTCCAAATGGTCGTGCTGCATCATGATGTAGTTATTGCGATGCAGGTGCCAATAGGCCAGGTAATTGCCAAAAAAGCCGTCCCACCAGCTGAAATGGTTACAAAGCAGCAGGATTGAATGCCCGGGTTTTGCCTCAAAGGGCATCACCTCTATCTGGTTAAAAGCCCGGTGCATACGGTAACGCATGTATTTCGCAAATATATTGCTCATCCATTTGATGCGGCGGGCGGGGATCATGGGTTAAAAATATCCTATTTATTTTGGATTTATTAAGAATCTATATAAAAAACGATGTCATTCCGAACGAGCGGGGGGGTGCGGTGGGGTAGGTGGGTGTCATCCTGAGCTTGTCGAAGGGTGAGTGCGGCCGGGGGAATGCGGTGTTGTTTTGGGGTTCGGATGTGCTTTGTTCAAAGGATAAGCATCCACCGCTCTCTTCTTACCTGGTTAACAAATCGCGCCTATTCTTCAATCCTACGAATCCAGGTTCAGCCAGCCATGCATTTAAACCACCATCTCACAAATCTCTAAAATCCCAAAATCGTGTCCAAATACTCATCCAACCCCGCAACCACCAGCCAATGCCCAAAAGGCACTTCAAGCACTTCTGCCCTATCCAGTTTGGCAATAAAGGGTTTGGCCGGACCGATCGGGAATAATTTATCATCCTTGCCAAATACCAAGGTAGTTTTGATTTGATATTGGTTGATATGCGCGGCTACTTTATCGGTATCAGGTTTGAGTTTTTTGATGATGTTGAGGGTATAATAAACGTCTTGCCGCTTTTTGGGGGTATCAATTTCATTGTAGGCGATGGTATGCAAACTATCGTCTATAAAGCCAACCCGTTTCAGATTTTTTAGGAGGGATGGTGCCAGCCATTTGCTTTTGGTTGCCAGGCGAAAGAAGAATTTACCAAATGGGCGATGCATCAAAAAATGAAAACCCTTGTAAACCGACAAACCATCCGGTGCCATCAGGATTACTTCGGCGATCATATCCGGAAATTCTTCCAGCAGGATAAGCGCGAAATTGGCACCAATAGAATAAGCCAGCAAGGAAACCCGCTGCCTGCCAAAAACATTGAACCATTCCTCCAGGTAACTCTTCACTATCTCGCGGGGCATGCCTTGTATGATGTCTTTTTCGGACCAGTGTTCGTCCAGTTTACTATCGCCGTGAAAGAAATGGTCGAAACCATAAACGTGGTATTTGGCCATGATGGAATCTTTGAGCACATGGAACTGCCTGCCTGTCATGCCATAGCCGTGGAAGGCCAGCATGGGCTTAGCCCCGCTACCGTATTCGTGGTAGTGGACTTTGCCGAGGGTGGGGATGCTGAGGTAGCCCATGGTCGCAATATTAAGGAATTTTGAGGATACGTGCGTTGGTTGTCATCCTGAGCTTGTCGTAGGGTGAGTGCGGTTGGGTAGTTGGGTGTCATCCTGAGCTTGTCGTAGGGTGAGTGCGGTTGGGTAGTTGGGTGTCATCCTGAGCTTGTCGAAGGGTGAGTGCGGTAGCGTGGTTGGGTGTCATCCTGAACTTGTCGAAGGGTGAGTGCGGTAGCGTGGTTGGGTGTCATCCTGAGCTTGTCGTAGGGTGAGTGCGGTAGCGTGATTGGGTGTCATCCTGAGCTTGTCGTAGGGTGAGTGCGGTAGCGTGATTGGGTGTCATCCTGAGCTTGTCGTAGGGTGAGTGCGGTTGGGTGGTTGGGTGTCATCCTGAGCTTGTCGAAGGGTGAGTGCGGTTGGGTGGTTGGGTGTCATCCTGAGCTTGTCGAAGGGTGAGTACGGTTGGCAACGGATAGTCAAAAGTCCTGGGTCGAAGTTTAAATATAACCCATGTC
>CAIPPO010000062.1 GCA_903866915.1 uncultured Mucilaginibacter sp.
GGTGAGGCGACGAATGCAAGTCAGAAAAATGGATTATAAAATGAAACGAAACCAAAAGCGCCTCTCCCCCGGAGAGGGGTTGGGGTGAGGCGACGAATGCAAGTCAGAAAAATGGATTATAAAATGAAACGAAACCAAAAGCCCCTCTCCCCCGGAGAGGAGTTGGGGTGAGGCGACAAATGCAAGCAAGGAAATAAATTGCTAATCCATTGCTGAAGCCTATTTCAAAATTAAAAACCCAGATTTAATTTTCATCCTCCAAAGTTTCAAACATCACGAAATGCATCTTGCAGACTTTCGCGGTCCCGATAGTTACATGGATGCAGCTTTTCGGACTTAAAAACTACTCAAAAATCAAACTTAGCGTAACAGAGTGCAATGACAACTTGCTAAGCGGCGACGAATAGGGGTTTGCCTCCGGGATCAAAATATTGTTGAATGAGTTAGACAACTTAATCTCGGGGGATAGCTTAAAATATTCAAAATAAATATCGGCGCCAAGTCCAAGTTCATACGAGCCGAACCCCGACTTATTGCGCAGAACGGCCTGAAGGGGGTCGATATCCGGGGCATTTTTCTTAGAGCTAACAGCGATAGAGTATTTAATGCCCGCCAACATATAGGCTCTAAAATTTTCAATTCGTTCTGATTTCAATTTGAAGGAAAAAGGGAATTCAAGTTCGGTGGCCGGCACGGTGTTATTAACGTTTTGAGATGGTGTGGCGTAGGTATAACTTACTGTCCGGTCGGCAAAAACCAGCGAGGGTGTAGCCCTGACCTCCAGAAAATCTGTCAGGCTGTACCGGGCCAGGAAACCAACGGCAAAACCGGGCGCATTGGGCGAGGTGATGCTGGTTACGGCATCGGTAATATTGTGACCTACTCCCGGGTCGAAATAAGGGCTTTGCCAGTTGGGTTTTTTCCAGATTTTATAATAGCTGGTGACAGACTGAAAACTGAACCCAAAACTGTAGTCGGTCTGGTCGGCGCCACCACCCCATGCCGGCACCTGGGCAAATGCAAATTTACCGGAGATGAGCAGAATTAAGGTAAGCAGGTACCTGGTTTTATACATATTTATATTTAGCCTGGTGATTGATTTGCCTGGATTTAATATCGAAGCTAGACTTTATAACTTCATCATTCATTGCCTGCTTGCCGACAGGTTGAACATTTGATGTTCGATATTATTTTCTCAACTAGCACAATTTCACTTTATCATTCGACATTCAGTATTTGGTGTTCGCTCTTATTCTTTTTATTTAACGCCTGTATAGATCGAACAAATCCCAAACGCCAGCGGCCGGCATTTGGTATTTTTATACCCTACTTTATCCATCAATCCTGTAAATTCTTTACCATCCGGAAATGCAGCTACAGATTCGGGAAGATAGGTGTATGCACGCGCATCTTTCGAAAACAATTTGCCAATACCCGGTGTGATATAATTGAAATAAAAATTATATAACTGCTTGATTGGAAACGCTTTTGGTTTCGAAAATTCCAGAACTACCGCTTTACCACCAGGTTTTAATACCCTTAATATATCTGTAATGCCCTTTTCAAGGTTTTCAAAATTTCGCACGCCATAGGCCACAGTAACCGCGTCAAAAGCGTCAGACTCAAAAGGCAACCCTTCCGAATCTCCCAGTTTTACTTCGAAACGATCACTTAGGTTGCGTTTGTTGATTTTTTGATCGGCGATATGCAGCATACCACGCGAAATATCAACTCCGATGATCTTTTCAGGCTTCAATATTTTTAAAGCTTCAAATGCAAAATCACCGGTACCGGTGGCTACATCCAGCATCAGTTTGGGCTGATCCTGCTTCAACTCGTTGATAGCTTTTTTTCGCCAGATGATATCGATCCCCAGCGACAAAAAATGATTCAGGAAATCGTAGGTTTTTGAAATGTTATTGAACATATCGGCAACCTGTTCCTTCTTGGTGCCTTGCTCCTCGGTGTAGGGTATTACTGTTTTGCTCATTGTGGGCAAAGATAGGTTGAAATGTTGGAAGGTTGTAGTGGTTGTCCCGATAGCTATCGGGACAACCACTACAACTACTAATTAAGCAACGCAAGCAAGTCATGCATATCCAAAGCCCGGGTAAACATGGTTAAATCGCCGTTTTCATCTTTGGGCCATTCTTCTTTGGGCCGGTCCCAGTAAAGTTCCACACCGTTGCCATCAGGATCATCGAGGTATATAGCTTCTGATACACCGTGGTCTGATGCGCCGGTGATGGGATATTTGGCATCTATCAATCGTTGAAGTTCAACCGCCAGATCCTTTCTTTCGGGGAATAAAATAGCTGTATGGTACAAGCCCGGTGCTTCGGGTGCTGCAGGTGGCTGGCCTTTACTCTGCCAGGTATTCAGACCAATATGGTGGTGGTACCCCCCTGCCGATATAAAAGCAGCCTGACTGCCATACTTCATTACCAGTTCAAAACCCAGTAATCCGCAATAAAAGTCGATCGACCTTTGAAGGTCGCTTACCTTTAAATGTACGTGCCCGATGCGGGTATTTGCAGGGATTTTATAGTCTTCCATAATTTATGTGTTTAAACATCAAATTTAGTGATTAGAGACCAGTTAATTGGTTATCAGGTGCTCCATGGGTGAAAAAATGACAATTTGAGTATTTCTCAATACTAAACTAATCACAAATTAACTAATCTCTAATCACTAACTTTGCGCCATGATCGTAAAATCAGCCGAGTTTATTTGCAGCAATACGCAGGTATCCAAATTACCGCCGCCGCTTAAACCGGAATACGCTTTTATTGGGCGCTCAAATGTGGGTAAATCATCGCTCATCAACATGATAACCGGGAAAAAAGCTTTGGCCAAAACCTCGCAAACTCCCGGCAAAACGCAGCTGATCAACCACTTTCTGATCAATGATAACTGGTACCTGGTAGATTTGCCCGGCTACGGTTTTGCACGGATATCAAAAAGCAAAAAAGAGGACTGGAACAAATTTATCCGCACCTATCTGGATAAACGGGAAAGTTTGCAATGTGTTTTGGTATTGATAGACAGCAGGCTTGAGCCGCAGAAAATAGACCTGGAATTTTGCAACTGGCTGGGCGAAAAAGGCCTTTCGTTTGTAATAGTTTTTACCAAAGCCGACAAGCAATCAGTCACCAAAACCGATCAAAATGTGGCTAAATTTAAAAAAGCACTATTAACTACCTTCCACGAATTGCCACCCTATTTCGTCACCTCGGCCGAAACCCAATTGGGCCGCGATGAAGTGCTGGGTTTTATAGACGGGGTAAATAAAAGTTTTGACGTTTCGAGTATAGGAGATACCTGGCAGCAGGTTGGCAAGGAATAATGAGGCAACTGTTACATCATTATTTAACATTAGATATTCGTTATTCGATATTTTATTATTCATGAAGAAGTATTTTTCACTCGTGCTATTTGCACACACAATTTTTGCACTGCCTTTCGCTATTATCGGCTATTTTCTGGCAGTTACTACTACCGCCAACCATTTCGACTGGCTGAAACTGGTATTGATGCTGGCATGTATGGTCTTTGCCCGTAATTCGGCGATGGCTTTCAACCGTTACCTGGATAGGGATATAGATGCAATAAATCCCCGAACGCTCAAACGTGATATCCCGGCGGGCCGTATCAGTGCGAAAGCTGCACTTACCTTTACCATTGTTAATTGCAGTTTGCTGGTAATCACCACCTGGTTTATTAACCCGCTTTGCTTTTACTTGTCGCCTGTCGCATTATTGGTGATACTTGGCTACAGTGCAACCAAAAGATTCACTGCATTATGCCATTTGGTACTTGGTCTTGGTTTGGCACTCGCTCCCATTGGTGCTTATCTCGTTGTAACAGGGGCATTCGCTTTGCTGCCTGTTTTCTTTTCGCTTGCGGTGTTATGCTGGGTTAGCGGGTTTGATATCATTTACGCTTTGCAGGATGAGGATTTCGATCGCGGACAGGCCCTGCACTCTATCCCTGCCTGGCTGGGTAAAGTAAATGCTTTGCGCTTGTCAACGCTACTACATGTTTTTTCGGCTTTGTTTATCATCTTGCCGGTATTCTTTACCACAGTCAGCTTCAGCTGGCCGTATTATATAGGTATCGCATTTTTTTGCTCGATGCTCATCTATCAGCACCGCCTGGTAAAACCAAACGACCTTAGCAGGGTAAATTTTGCTTTCATGACCACCAATGGTATTGCCAGTGTAGTTTTTGCAGTTTTTTTTCTGATCGACCGGATATTGGTCAATTGATTCCGATCCGGTCGGGCTAGGATAAAAAAGCAAATAATTCTTTTAGTACCTTTATGATATGGACGCAAGCACTGCCTTAAATATCTATCGCGAACAGTTAAAAAAATACATCGACTTTAATGAAGCTGAATGGATCATTTTTTCGCAACACCTGAGCATCAATCAGCTTAAAAAGAAACAATACTTTTCCGAGCCGGGAAAGGTTTGCGATAAGGTGGCCTTTATGATCAAAGGAACAGTAAGGTATTACCACATCAAAGACGGACAGGAAATTACCGGCTATTTCAGTTTCGAGAACGAATTTGTTACCTCGTACAAAAGTTTCCTCACCGGGCTGCCCGGTCTTACCTATATCCAGGCGCTGGAAGACTGTTTACTCATCACCTTTACCCATCGCGATCTGGACCAAATGCTGGCCAACCCTATGCTGGCCTACAAAGTAGAAAAATTCGGCCGACTGGTTGCCGAAGAAACCATTATTTGCTATGAGGATCGTGTAGCATCATTCATCACCCAGACACCCGAAGAGCGCTACCTGCAATTGTACAATACCGGCAAGGATATCTTAAGGCGCATGCCCCAGCATTATATTGCCAATTACCTGGGCATCACTCCGGTATCGCTATCGCGTATCCGACGAAGAGTACTTACCGGGGTTAAGTGATTGGCTAACTGGTGATTAGTTAATTTGTGATTGGTTAACTGGTGATTGGTCAACTTGTGATTAGTTACCCTGTCATTTGTTAACCTGTGATTTACCAAATGGCAATTTAGCCATTACCAAAAAGGTTTAACCCTAGATAATGCCAAACCAGTACAACTGTCCCAATAGCTATCGGGACAACCAGTTCAACCAATACAACCAATAAAACCAATAAAACTAATCCCAACTTTCGGACTTCCCGACTTCCCCACTTTCTTATCTTTTGTTAACGTTTCCTCTAACAAGGGCCCATTAAATTTGTATAACATTAAACAGGAAAAATTATGCATACCATATTAGGAGCCGGCGGCCCGGTAGCAAATGCACTGGCCCGCGAACTGCAAAGCAATAACAATGAACCAACAAGGCTGGTGAGCCGGAAAGAGATCAAAACAACCGGCAGGAACCAAAGCTGGGTAAAAGCCGATCTGCTCAACTTTAAAGAAGTACTGGAAGCTGTTAAAGGCTCGAAGGTGATATACCTGACCGCCGGCCTGGTGTACGACAAAAAAATATGGGCCCAACAATGGCCCGTGGTGATGAATAACTTCATCAACGCAGGCAAGGAAACAGGTGCCCGACTGATCTTTTTTGACAATGTTTACAGCTATGGTCTGGTCAACGGACCAATGTTGGAAACAACACCCTATAACCCCTCCAGCGTAAAAGGGGAGATACGTGCCCGTATTGCTACACAATTGCTGGACGAAGCGAAGGCTGGTAATATAACCGCATCGATAGCCCGCGCTGCAGATTTTTATGGCACCGATAACGGCAACAGCTTTTTTGATGTAATGGTTTTAGACAAGTTTGCGAAAAAGCAAAAAGCCCAATTAATAGGTGACCCTGGTAAGCTGCATAGTTTTAGCTACATCCCGGATATGGGCAAAGGACTGTTTTTATTGGGACAGGATGCTTCCAGTGATAACCAAACCTGGCACATGCCGACTGCAAAGCCCTTAACCGGCCAGCAATTTATTGAACTTGCTGCAAAGGCAAATGATACCAAAGCCAGTTTTATGACCTTGGGTAAATTCATGCTATGGAGCTACGGACTGTTTGTTAAATTTGTTGGTGAAAGTGTTGAGATGTATTATCAGTACAATCACGATTATATTTTTAACTCCGATAAATTTGAAAAGGCATTTAATTTTAAGCCAACAGGGTATGCAGAGGGATTTAAAGCATATTTGGAGATGAAAAAATACTCGGTAAGTTTGCCTAAATAAGATTGCCCACAATAAAATATTTGTATAGCTGCATATAATAGTAGCATTGGCTGTTTTAAATGATCTTAAACGCTATAACAAATGAAAGTTTATCGTTTGAAGATAATGGAACTAGTCATTAGACAGGGACCAATTGAGACGCGGACAAAGGCAGTTAATTGTCTTTGAGGGAATAAATACCCAACTTGAGGAATAAAAACCAAATTTTTTATTCGGCGTCAATGAAAACCCGATCAGCAAGGCAACAAAAAAACTTTCACCATACGAAATATAAGAAATTTCCCCTGAGTTAAGCCATCAACGCGTTTATGTAAAATAAATGTAAAATTTATGGCATCAATTTTGATATTTTTGGCCGAATGGGTTTTTAACCCCTCTTAGAACTCTCATGTATGAATAGAAATTTACTCGGCCACATTCTTCCTGCTATTTTAATTTTCGGATTACTTACAGCTTCTTGTCGCAAAGACAATAATAAAACAACCACTTCAGCATCGCCTGCAGCGCGCACTTTCTCAAGCACACATTTGCAGAATTATTTTACGATGTTGTGTACCATCACCAAAAACACCAAGGGTTTTTACCCTCCTCAGGCTGCAAGAGCTTATGCTTATGTCGGTATTGCATCTTACGAAGCGGTTCGAAACGGGATCGCAGGTGCACCAAGCTTGTCAGGACAACTCAACGGTTTGGGCGTCATTCCGGCTGCTTTACCTGATCAAACCTACAACTGGGGCATCAGCTCAAATGCTGCTGTAGCAC
>CAIPPO010000063.1 GCA_903866915.1 uncultured Mucilaginibacter sp.
ACATCCGAACACGGCAAGCAAACAACAATAGTTTTTCTGTTATATTTACTAAAGTGTAAACTAAATATAGGACTAAGAAAAACTGTAAACCAAACACAGGATTATTAATTAAAAAGTGTAAACCTATTTCAGGACGATACAAGAGAAATCTATTGTTTACTACCTGTTCTTACCCGAAAACAGCCTGTTCCAGAGGCATTTACCTCTGAAAAATGAGGGGAAAATGCACGGTCGTTTGCAGCATATTTTACAAGTATTTCATGATCAGCGGGTTAGTCGTTCATTTGCAGGTGGCTGACCGGAAATTGCAAACAATTGTATATAAACTAATTACAGCGGTCGTTTTGCAAAAATGACCGGTCGCTTTCACCCTTTTGATTTACTGCTTCATTTACAGCGACTTAGATATCGAGAGCACCGGCAAATTTAGGTCACCTGTAAAGCGTTGATTTTCAAAGGTGTTTTTGCCGAAGTTGCAGTTTTCGCTATTGCAGTTTTCGGTTGTGTTCATTGTCTGGATTTATAGCCTGACTATCAGTTTGTTGGTACGAATCGCGCCGTGAATAGTTGTGGCGGTTAGGTATTAGCTATCGGGACAACCAAACTATACCAACCCCTTAGCAACAGTGTAAAACATAGCAACCGCGGCTGCGCCCATAGCGATAAAAGTTACCCAGAGTATGATTTTTGAGAGAAGCCCGCTTTTATACTCGCCCATGATCTCGTCGCTGGTTGATATTTTGATGATCAGGAATAGCAAAGGAACCGCCGCCACACCGTTAAGAACGGCCGCATAAACCAGCGCTTTTACCGGGTCGACGCCAATAAAATTGATAATCAGACCAACGATAGTTGCAACAATGATCACCCCATAAAAGCCCTGTGCTCTGTTTAGCTTCAAATTAAGGCCCGATTTCCAGTTAACTGCTTCCGAAACCGCATAAGCGGCAGACCCTGACAAAACGGGTACTGCCAGCAGTCCCAACCCGATGATGCCAACCGAAAAAATAAGCTTGGAAAGATACCCTGCATCAGGAAATGAATGTACCAGTGGCTCCAGCGCCTTTGCAGCGTCGGCAGCAGTATTGATATCTTTTACACCGCTTTGATGTAAGACAGTGGCGCCCACCAGGATGATACACCAGGTGGTGATCTCGGAAATGATCATCCCGGTATTGTTGTCGAATCGCATTGCGCGGATATTGGCCATATGCACCGTTGGCCTGCCATTTTTTATCGTACCCTTTTCTTTGGCCTCTTCTACCTCCTGCGAGGCTTCCCAAAAAAACATATACGGCGAAATTGTAGTGCCTAAAACACCAGTAATGATAAACAGGAATGCAAAACTAAATTCGATATGCGGAACAACACTGGCTTTTAATACCGTTGACCAGGGCTGCTTTACAATAAATGCTGTTATAGGGTAGGCTAACAACGCGAGCGCCAACCACTTTAGGATGCGCGCGTAAAACTTGTAGTTGGTAAATATTTCAAGCAGCAGCATTGCGGCGGTAAACACCAGCATCAATACAACAAAATTAATGGGAATCAGCAAGCGGGCGGCGGCAGCCATGGCACCAATATCGGCACCTATATTGATGGTATTGGCAATTACTACTAAGGCAACAACGCTGTATAATACCTTTTTACTGTAGTATTGTTTAACTACCGCTGCTATTCCTTTACCGGTAACCATCCCAATCCGCGCACAAGCTTCCTGTACGCCCATCATCAACGGTAGCATATAGAGTGCAGTCCACAATTGGCCATAGCCAAACTGCGCACCAGTTTGCGAATAAGTAGCTATGCCCGATGGGTCATCATCAGCCGCACCGGTAACCAATCCAGGACCCAGCAAACTAAAAAAACGCCAGAATTTTCGCTTGCGCGACTTTGTTGGATCGATCGGTGCCATACAGGTTTCCCAGTTAAAGATAGTGCGATTTCTGTTAGCTAACAGGTTTCAGCCTATTTTGTTGATGCGCAGAAGAATATTGGCAGCATGTTTACAAAAATTGCTTTCCGGAAATTCAAACGGGAAGGGAACAGAACCAGTATTTAAGCCTGCAGACCATAGCAAACGCGGCAACGGGGTTCGTAGCTTTCTTTTTCACCCAGTAAAACAGTCGACCGTTCTGTTGCTAAGCGATACGAATAAAGGGCAGGATTGCCGCATTTGACGCAAACAGCATGTACTTTTGTGATCGATTCGGCTATCGCCAGCAAGCCGGGCATGGGACCGAAAGGCACACCCTGGTAATCCATATCAAGCCCGGCTACGATAACTCTGACGCCGCGGTTGGCAAGCATATTGCAAACCCTGGGGAGTTCCCCGTCGAAAAACTGGGCTTCATCGATCCCCACCACCTGTACCTCGCTGCCAAGCAGTAATATTGACGAGGAATGATCAACCGGCGTCGAATGGATATAATTGGCATTATGCGATACAACCGCCGATTCATCAAAGCGGGTGTCTGTGCGGGGTTTAAATATCTCAACCCTTAATCTTGCTATTTGCGCACGCCGAAGACGGCGGATCAGCTCTTCTGTTTTGCCCGAAAACATGGAACCGCAAATGACCTCGATACTACCGCCTAATTCGGTCACCCGCTTAAAAACATCTTCGCTGTAGAGCATTGTAAACTAGTTGTTAACCAGCAAATATCATAATTTAATCCTACTTTTGGTATGATTTTCAATACATCACCATGAAGCAACAGGAGGTTTATAAAAAGATAGGTGCCATACTAAAAGAGCTCAATGAACAGTATGATTACCTTGGCAAAGCTAACGAGCAATTGAACGATCTCGAACTCGAACTATTTGTAGCAAACGCCCATTTCCTTGCCGATCATGCGGAAGTACTTCGCAAACTTAACCAACATTTCGAAGTGCCTGCGACCATTAAAGACGAACCGGCTGCAAAACCGGATGAGAAATTTTTTGAACCCGTAGTGCAGCAAATTATAAATGAGCCCTACCATTCACCTCTGCCCGGTGAAACAGCAATCGTTTTTGAATTTACCCCCTCACAGACACCCGAAACTGAAAATTCAGCTATCGATAGCGAGCCGATCCTTGAAACGCCTGAAGAACCAGAGATCATTAAACATGAATTGGTGATTGATGAATCGGAATTATGGGAAGATGAAGAAGATACCGGCTTTGATATCGATGAGGTTTCCGAACCTGCTTTAATCAGGGAAAAACCCATTGAAAGGAATATCGAACCAATAATCGAAAAAGAAACTTTGCCCATAGCAGAACCAAAGGTTTCCGCGGTTGCCGACACCAGGAAACCAGAATTACAGACTGCTGATCATTCAAATACAGAGACAAGTGAGCCCCTGACCATCAACCAGATGATGGCAGCACAGCTTCAAAAGGCAGGCAGCCTGTCTGAACAGTTACATGCACAATCTATCAGCGACCTGAAACAAGCCATTAGACTAAATGATAAATTGTTGTTTATCAAAGACCTGTTCAATGGCTATAACCTGGCTTATAGTGAGGCGATTGATCTGTTGAATCGATTCCATTCTTTCGAAGAAGCTGAAGAGTTTCTAAGGATCAACTATTCGGTCAAAAATCAGTGGGACAGCAAGCAGGCAACTGTAGATAAATTTCATGCGTTGCTGAAGCGAAGGTTTGCCTGAGCGGATGGATGTTAGAAACGCTGGCCTGGGTTTTTAGGATAACCCTAATAAATTATCCCCATCCGGTTTGAATCCAGCTTGATCAGGATAAAGATCATTACGGTGAAACTTAATAAAGAAGAACCGCCATAGCTAACCAGCGGCAATGGGATCCCGATAGAGGGCACAATACCAATGGTCATGCCAATATTAATAAATACGTGGAAGAAGATGACCGAAGCCACACCATAGGCGTAGATACGCGAAAATGGCGATCGTTGTCGCTCGGCAATGCGGATGATACGGAGGACAAGGAGTAAATACAGACTTAATACAACGGTTGATCCCGCAAAACCCCATTCCTCACCCACTGTACAAAAAATAAAATCGGTTTGCTGTTCGGGCACGAAAGCAAATTTAGTTTGCGTACCACGCATATAACCTCTGCCCCACATTTTTCCAGAACCAATTGCTATGATAGATTCGTGAACATTATAGCCCTTGCCTTTAGGATCGCTGGTGATGCCCAGCACGATATCGATACGGGATTTCTGGTGAGGTTTAAGAACCTTGTTATAAATAAACTTAACGCAAAAAACAAAACTCACACAGATCACGAGCCCAAACACGATCACACGGATCAGTTTTCCATTGCGCCGGAACAGAACAATGATCAAAACTGCTATGCCGGTTAATACTCCGGCTATTCCGATCGCATTGTTTAGCTTTAAGGTCAACACGAAAAGCAGGATAAACAAACCTTCCAGGATAAGAAAATAAGGCGACAAACCCTCGCGGTATAAAACGAAAATAAGGCAGCTAAATACCAGGGTTGAGCCGGCGTCGGGCTGCATCATGATCAGGAACATGGGCAAGCCAATAATCGCCGCAGCGATGGCAAATGAGCGGGTATCTGTTATCTTGATATTGGTGCCGCTTAAATACCTTGCCAGGAGCAAACAGGTACTCAATTTGGCGAACTCCGCGGGCTGTAGCCGAAAGCCGCCAAACAAAGGTATCCATGCCTGATTACCACCCACATTTCTCCCGACGACCAAAACCAACATCAGCAAAAAGACCGTGATACCATAAAAAAAAGGTGCAAGGGAACTGATAAAGCGCGTATCCAGCAAAAGAATAATTATGCCAACGGAGACACCGATAATAACAAAAAGCAGCTGCTTGCCGTAATCGGTACTTAAATCATAAAGCGCCGGCAATTTTGGATTAAAGATCGCCGAGTGAATATTAAGCACCCCGATGCCACATAATGACAGGTAAATGCCCACCATCAGCCAGTCGACATTAAAGAAGAAACTCCGCTGCTGGTTAGTGCTCATCCTCCTCCTTATTAACTAAAGCTGCTATCAATACAGGCTTAGCCGCTTTGCCTTTATGCCGGGAGGCCGACTTAAGCGGCGCTTTAACTGCAGGTACTTCTTTGCGATCTGAAGTATCAATACCCATTTTATTCAGCGTATCCCGCGGTACAGGTTTTGCTTTCAGTTTCTGGCTGTAACTGCCCAAATCGGGCAGGGTATTGGCGTTCATGAAGTACTCCGGTGTAATACCAGAAGGGCGTACAGAGATACTATCTCTCAAATATTTTTCAACGATAAAACTCGCAATCGGGGCGGCCCATTGGGCGCCCTGGCCGGCATTTTCGACAATAACAGCAACAGCAATCCTGGGATGATCGCGCGGTGCAAAACATACAAACACGGAATTGTCGACCTTATTATTGATTTGCGCTGTACCCGTTTTTCCGCACATCACAATGCCCGGTATTTTGGAGGCAGCTGCGGTGCCTTTATCAACCACCTGCTGCATACCATTGATCACCGGTTCGAAATACTGCGAATCAACATTAACATAGTTGCGCTGGGTGTATTCGGCTCTGATGATATTTTTATCGCCAATACCTTTTATTAGGTGTGGTTTGTAATAGTAACCCTGGTTAGCAATAGTACATTCTAAATTAGCCAGTTGGAGCGGCGTTGCCAGCAACTCGCCCTGGCCTATCCCCAGGGATATAACGGTACTTGAGTGCCAGCCTCCTTTATGATAGAGTTTATCGTAATACGACGCCTTTGGCAAATTACCCCTGCCCTCGCCTGGCATATCGAGGTCGAGCCGGGCACCCAGTCCGAATTTACTGACATTGTCGCGCCAGGCCGTAAAAGCTGAATCAGTATTTTTCCAGCCATATTTGTTGACCAGCTTTTCAAATACCATGAAAAAATAGCCATTGCATGATTCAGCCACTGCTTTGGCCAGATCAACCGTACCGTGCGATTCGCCATGAAAACATTTGATGCGCCTGTTACCCGAAACATAATAGCCGGGGCAGAAGTAAGTAGTTTGCGGGGTGATTAGTCCTTGCTGCTCGGCGACGAGCGCATCAACCGGCTTAAATGACGAACCAGGAGCATAATAGGCCTGTATAGGGCGGATGAAAAAAGGTTTGTAAGGATCTTTATATAATTCGGC
>CAIPPO010000064.1 GCA_903866915.1 uncultured Mucilaginibacter sp.
AGTCGGGTAGTTCGACAAAGGATTTTAGAAACTTTTATACAATAGCTCTAAAATCTGCAAACGAAACGAAGTACTGGCTTTGTTTAATAAGGGATACGATTGATAAGAATATCAATAAGGATAAAATAAACGAGATGATAAAGGAAGCGGATGAGTTGTCAAAGATCATTGCTTCTATAATCATCAACTTGCAAAAGTAATTTAACATTAATTCAGACAGTCATTTTTTGACTTTTGAATTTTGAATTTTGAATTGAAAATGAAGGTAACAATAGACGGTATCCCCGTTGAAGTAGAAGCAGGAACAACCATCCTCAATGCCGCAAGGATAATTGGGGGCGATATTGTGCCGCCTGCTATGTGCTATTATTCTAAATTAGAAGGCAGCGGCGGTAAATGCCGTACCTGTTTGGTTAAGGTAAGCAAAGGATCAGAAAAAGATCCGCGCCCTATGCCAAAGTTGGTAGCGTCATGCCGTACTACAGTTATGGACGGCATGGAAGTGCAAAATATCACTTCGCCCGAAGTAATTGAAGCGCGTAAAGGCATTGTTGAAATGTTGCTGATAAACCACCCGCTTGATTGCCCTATTTGTGACCAGGCAGGTGAGTGCGATCTTCAAAACCTTGGATTTGAGCACGGTGCCGAAAAAACCCGCTACGAGTTCGATCGTCGTACTTTTGAAAAAATTGATATCGGCGATAAGATACAACTGCACATGACTCGTTGTATCCTGTGCTACCGTTGCGTATTTACTGCCGATCAGATCACCGACCACCGCGAGCATGGTATCCTTAACCGTGGCGATCATTCTGAAATATCAACCTACATACAAAAAGTAATTGATAACGATTTCTCGGGCAACGTAATTGATGTTTGCCCGGTTGGCGCTTTAACCGATAAAACTTTCCGCTTTAAAAATCGTGTTTGGTTCACCAAACCAGTTGAAGCACACCGCGATTGCGATCATCCCGGCTGCAACGGTAAAGTAACCCTGTGGTACAAAGGCGAAGACGTGTTACGCGTAACCGCACGCAAAGATGTTTATGGCGAGGTAGAAGAATTTATTTGCAATACCTGCCGTTTTGATAAAAAGAAAACCAGCGATTGGGTCATAGAAGGACCGCGTAAAGTGGCTAACTGGTCGGTTATCAGTGCAAATAAATATGATACTTTAAAACCACTTCCGGTTGTGAAAACTAACCCTGTATTAGTTGAGGCAAACAAAGAACAATTTGAAAGGGAGACCCGCTTATAATGGAAAGTTTTGATATAATTTTTAAATGCGCATTGGTGGTTGTGATTTTTCTCATCAGCCTGGTTGTTGCCATGTACTCAACCTATGCCGAGCGTAAAATAGCGGCATTTTTCCAGGATAGGATAGGCCCTAATCGTGCCGGTCCCTGGGGTATTTTACAACCCCTGTGCGATGGTGCAAAGATGTTCCTGAAAGAAGAAATTATCCCAACCAACGCCAGCAGCTTCCTGTTTATCGCAGGGCCTTCATTGGCTATTCTAACGGCTTGTTTAGGTTCGGCGGTTATTCCATGGGGCCAGTCAATCGTTATCGGCGGTCATATTGTCGATTTACAGGTAACCGACATTAACGTAGGTATACTTTACATTTTCGGCGTGGTATCATTAGGTGTTTATGGCGTAATGATAGGCGGCTGGGCATCCAACAATAAATATTCGTTGTTAGGCGCTATCCGCGCGGCATCGCAAAATATCAGCTATGAGATTTCAATGGGCTTGTCTATCATAGCCCTGTTGATGTTAACCGGTACTTTAAGCTTAAAAGAAATTGTAGCCCAACAGCATGGCTGGCACTGGAACGTGTTAACACAGCCGCTTGGTTTTTTACTATTCATAGTATGCGCGTTTGCTGAAACCAACCGTACACCGTTTGATTTGCCTGAGTGCGAAACCGAGCTTGTAGGTGGTTATCATACCGAATACTCGTCAATGAAATTGGGCTTCTACCTGTTTGCCGAATATATCAACATGTTTATTTCATCGGCAGTAATGGTTACGCTGTATTGGGGCGGTTACAATTACCCCGGTATGGATTGGGTACTGGCACACACCGGCCCAACGCTTGGCCCGCTGATTGGCGTGGCAGTAATGTTCGCTAAGATATTTTTATTCATCTTCTTCTTTATGTGGGTGCGCTGGACTATCCCGCGTTTCCGCTACGATCAGTTGATGGACCTGGGATGGAAAGTGCTGATACCTTTAGCCATTGCCAATATTGTGTTAACAGCTGTGTTTAGTTCGTACATAGCCCCTTTAATAGTCTCTTTATTTAAATAGCAGTGCAAAATGGAATCATTAAGTAATAAAAGAAAGCTAATTGAATCAAAGCCGCTCAATTTTTGGGAGAGGGCTTACCTGCCGGCTATTGCATCGGGTTTAGCTACTACTATGAAGCACTTTTTCCGCAAGCCGGTAACTATCAGCTATCCGGAAGAAA
>CAIPPO010000065.1 GCA_903866915.1 uncultured Mucilaginibacter sp.
AAATATCACGTTTAATTTCTCTTTTTGAAATTAAAGGGTTAAGAAGGCATTTGTTACTACAAAAATTGGCAGTATCGTCGTTTTAATTTGTGTTTTGGATGGGTTTAGCTAATAATACTACTATATCATGTAGTTGAGTTGTATAAGGTTCGCGGCTATTTTTGATTTTAAATAAAATAGACAAATGGCTTTGCTCCGCAATGATATCAATATCCCTGTTTCTGGTCGCTCACAGCTTCAATCATTGATTGCTGTGATCAACCATGAGTGTTTTACTCCGCTGCATGGGCTCATCAATCTTTCGGAACTGGCGATTGACTCCTCGGAATCTGAAAATCAATTAATATTCAGGGGACTAAATGAAAGTGCCAGGAAACTTGCAAATTGGGTGAATATACTAACCCAGATCGTCAGGCTGGAAAATGAACTGGAATTAAAAAAAAGTATTGAAAAAGCTGAATCTCTCCAGTTATTATTCCTGCTCGAGCAAAAAATTCCGGGACTTATTTATCACAATGCCAGTAGCAGCCCAATCAATTACATTTGTTGTCATGAACTCAGATTAGATTTTCCTGAATCCGACTTTTGTTTGCTGATAGCTCAGTCAATTAATATTTGCCAGCGATATCAAACAATAAAATCAAATTTAACGATAGTTGTTAGTCGGCCCAAAGCAAATCATACCCTATTGACTTTTAAAATGCTTTTAGACAGCCCGGGAAAGGAAAAATGGGCTGCAGACAATAAAGCCGGCTTCTTTAACTTCGATACCATGTGGCCTGATCCTGCCTGCTACGTGGTTTCACTGTTGATCAGAAAACACGGATTGTTTTCAAATACGTATGTTAATGATAACACCATGTGTATGAACTTCCTTTTTATGCAAAAGGCACATGATTAATAGGACAAATATCCTTTTAATCTTCATTATCCAGCGATGCAATGCAGTCTTTATAAACTATAAAAACCATCAATTAATTGCCTGATAGCAGCAAAAACTGATGGTTTTCGAATATGATGATTAATGAACTTTAACGTTTCGTTATGCCCTTGTTGATAAGCAAACCAAGTTTTCAGTCAAAGTTACCTAATGCTTTTACTCCGGACGGCCTGTTAATTAGCACCGGTGTTGCCAATCAGCAATAACAGTTCGGTCTTTGAGTTGATGTGGAGTTTCCGGTAGATATTTTTCATATGAAAATTAACGGTATTGTAAGAAACATTCAACATGTACGACAATACCTTGGTAGGAACCCCGGCCCTGATATAGGTAACAATTGAAAGCTCTTTGGTGGTTAAACTAGGATACAGTTCTTTGACTGACAATTTAACTTTACCTGATTCCAGAATATGGTTTGATAAACCCGGCGATATGGGTTTGCCACCATCAAGCGCCATTTTTAAGGAATATTTGACATACATGAAGTCAGACCCTTTAAGTAAAAAACCATCAACACCCCTGTGAAATGCAAGGCGGGTTATATGCGGATCATTAATTGCTGAATAAATGATAACTTTTGCATCCGGGTACCGCTGCCGAAGTTTATGTAAAAATTCCAGGCCATTTCCGGAAGGCAAAACAACATCCAGCAGGATGATTTGCGGTATTTCGCGATCGTTTCGGGGCAGTTTAAAATCGTTTACCGAAAATAGTAATTTAAAACTTCCATCATTCACAATTGTAGGTTCTACTGTCCGCCGGTGATAGTCATTGCCATCGATAAGTCCAAGATTGATCATAGCTGTTATTTTATCGTTTTTTTGAAGGCTAAATATTTCTTATTCAAGCCCATTATGATAAAAGTAACCCTTAAATGATGTGCTAAATTTGAATTTGAGCCAGCTACGCTACCGGTAGGCTGAATGACAAATTCAGCTATTGAACAGATTAGTAATAACTGGAAAATGCTACCCATTATAGTGGCTGACCTTTTAAAGCCGACAAGATAAAATGGCGCTTTTGAACAGTTTTATTGTCGAAATAACGGGATTTCCCTAAGGATGGGTGTTAAAGAAGTGCTTTTCCCCCAAGTCTATCAGCAGTAAATGTGTCATCCTGGTTTAGCCTTCTGTTTTCAGTGCGCTTTGACATAACGCAAATCTTAATACTCCTAATTTTTGTAGTTTTTTTAGCCTTACACCTAACTTAATTTCGATACATGAAAAAAATGATTTGTATTGCGCTATTAGGATTTGCCCTGCAGGTTGCTTATGGCGCCGGGGCACAAGTTCCAAAATCCGACTTTCCTTGCGGAGGCAAAGATCCGGACAGTAACTGCAATCCCTTAAAAGTACCTAAGCGAAATAAAGGCGTTCGCAGAATAAAAGCATTACATGTTTTAGCCCTGCAAAACAAAACAAACAAGCTGGCTGGTAAATGATATAATACGGTGAGTATGGTTAGATGATGATTATAAGCAAGCCGAACCTCGCGTTTTGTAAAGAAAAGGGTCAATCACCTAAAATCCATGCGGTGGAGCAACCTGGTGATCACGGTTGTTCAGCATAAGATTGATAACGATTTCATGGGTGCCATTGCTAACCGTTCTTAAAGCTGAAGTTGTATAATCATAAGAATAGCCGATATTAATCAGCGAACTGATATTTAAACCAACCATTCCGGCAATTGCGTCTCCATTGCGATAGGCAGCTCCTACCCAAAATCTATCTTTAAAAGCGATCTTTGCGTTAATATCATAAGTTACCGGCAAAGGACTGATAAACTTAACTAAAGCCGATGGCAGCAATGTAACATCATCATTCAAAAATATTTTGACACCACCGGTAATGAACAACTGAGGTACCGTTTTTGCCTGTGTAGTACTATTGTTGGTGCTGAAATATTGATTTTGCGTTAGTAACTGCAAAGCAGAAACACCGAAATAATAATTTCCCGAATACCCCCAGATACCAATACCCAGATCGGGCTTCCACTGGCTGTTATTGCCGTTAGCTATGGCAGGGTCCAGAGGGTTTTCAAGCGTAAGCATCGAGGTATTGAGGCTGATATGGTTAGCTCCCGCCTCAACACCCAATGACAAATTAAAATCGCTGCTGATACCCAGGTGATACGCGTAAGTCAGGTCGACATTTGTTGTACTGATCGGGCCGGCCTGGTCTGATATAACCATAAATCCTAATCCATGATGCGGAGTCGAGGCCTCATAAGTTTGAGAAAACAAACGACTGTATGGGTTGGCATCATTACCTCCAGATAGCGCCGCAGCATCGCCTCCAACAAAATCGGATCCAAACGGCACACTGGCCGTCAGGTAGCTGGTTACCGGTGCACCTTCCAAACCTGTCCATTGACTACGATATCCTGTTTTAACATCAACATAATTTTCAATTCCGGTAACTGCCGGATTGATTAGCAAATTATTAAATACATATTGAGTGTACTGCGGTTTTTGCTGTGCAATGCATATATGAAAAGTGAATACAGAAAATAAAACAAATAAATATCGCCTCATTACGGTGTTTTAGCTGTTTTCCAATGCCTTCAATTTAAGTGATCGGGGCGTTGAAGATAGTAATTTTAAAACTCAAATTGTGCTCCTTGTTTCCAAAATACGATAAAGCTTATACAATTTCAAATCTTTTGTATGCTTGAAGTTTGAGGTATTGCGCCTTGTTCTCCTAAATTTTTATTTTATTCAAGCGCTCCAATTCAAGGTTAGCTTGCTTCAATTGCGCTGAAAGATTTTTATTATCTAATCGTAAATGATAGAGCTCAAGAGCGTTCTGAATATACAGCCGTAACTCATCATTCTGCCAGGGTTTTACCAGGTACTTATAAACCTGCCCGCGATTGATGGCATCCATTACCGCGTTCATATCCGAAAACCCGGTAAGCAATATCCTGATTGTATCAGGGTAAATGTTAAGAATAGATTCCAGAAATTCAATGCCGGTCATCACCGGCATACGCTGATCGGTAATAATTACACCAATTTCGTTCTCGTCTAATATCCGGCGACCTTCTTTTGCTGATTGTGCCACATAGATATTAAAATCGCGCCGGAAAGCAGCCTTAAAACTATTAAGATTGTTGATCTCATCATCAATATAAAGTACACCGGACATCATAGTTTAAGTTTTTATCGTTTAATTCGCTTTGGGGTATGAATTATTTAAACTCCAAAAATTCGCAAAAGTTTATTTTTCTAAGCAACTTTAAAGAGAAATAAAAGCGCCTGGTGTTAAGCAAATCGTAAAAATGAAAAAAATATTGTTGATAGTATGCCTTCTATTTCAAAATACTTCACTTTTTGCATTTCAAACCGATACACTTACCATTCACGAAAACGAAACCAAACTACTTACCAATAAGTATTTTTTAGAACTGGACGACAGCAATTTAGGGT
>CAIPPO010000066.1 GCA_903866915.1 uncultured Mucilaginibacter sp.
AGTTGATGGAACGCTGTTGGAAGATGTAAGACCAGACCTTGATTTTATGTCTCTAAAGATTTATTTGCAAACAATAAACGCTGAAGATATAAAAGGAATCGAGGCTATGTCCTCAGCAAAATATAAAAGGATATACAAAAACCGATTCCTTTCGACGGAATCAATGATGAATACTGACATGCATAGAGACGAAGCCTATATCGAGATCACCACCCGATCAGGGCATGGTTTCAGTTTGAAAAATACCCCCGGAACCTATTTATACAAACCATTGGCCTTAACCTGGCCCAAACAGTTTTACAAACCGAAGTATACAGTCAGCGATACCGTCAAAAGTTTTGTTCCGCGTTCAACCATCGATTGGGAACCCAATGTGCTGACCAATGCACGCGGCGAAGCGACAGTCACTTTTTTTGCCGGTGAAAATACAACCAGCTATACCGTTTTGATACAGGGGACAGACGCCAATGGTTTAACGGGTGCGGGATACCGAAAAATAATTATTATGCAGAGAGCACAGCCTAACGATCAATCGCCATTAAAATGAGAAGGGTTCTGATACTATTCATGTTTTTTGCATTCAGTTTTAATCTGTCTGTTCGTGCGCAAACGCCGCTATTGCAACAACAACTACTACTGCTGACTTCACATTCCGACAGCCTCATCAACCAATATCCATCCGAAAAGATCTATATTCAGTTTGATAAACCGGAATATACTTTGGGTGATACCGTTTGGTTCAAAGCCTATGTTTTTAATGCGGCATCGCACCTGTTATCCTCCCGGAGCGGTTTGCTTCATGTTGATATTGCTACCGATAGTAACCGCGTGGTAAAGCAGTACTTGTTTGCTATAAAAAGCGGGCTATCCCCGGGCAATTTGGTTTTGAATACCAAAGAATATAAATCAGGTAATTATGTCATCAGGGCCTATACACAGTGGATGCGCAATTTTAGTGAGGATGGCTTTTTTTATCAGCAGCTGCGTATTGCGGATGCCGATGAGAATGGTTGGTTGGTTAAAACGCGGATCGACACCTCGGATAGAGGCAGGCATTTGCGGGTACGACTAGCGGTCAGCAGGCCCGACCAGACACCGATGACAGATTCGACTTTTCTGGCTGAGGTGTACAATGGCAAAAAGCAATTATACAAGCAAACGGTTCATGCCGGAGCAAACGGCCTGCTTGATCTTTCATTTGAGTTGCCGGCGGATGCCCGGCCCTCGATCAGACTGGAAAGCAGGGATAAAAGCAAACGGGCGGTAGTACCCGTCAGCCTTAACCGCCCGCAAAATACCGATGTGCAGTTTATGCCCGAAGGCGGCAGCATGGTAGCTGGCCTGCCATCACGCATCGGATATAAAGCGATAGGCGAAGATGGCCGGGGCGTAGCGATAACTGGTATTGTAGTTGATAAAGAAGGGAAGCAGGTAGCTGAATTAAAATCGTTTTATCGCGGAATGGGTGACTTTACGCTGCTGCCTCAACCCGGAGAAAAATATACCGCGCAGATAATATTGCCTGGTGGTGCCTCCAAAAGCTACGCCTTACCAGAAGCCAAAGCTTCAGGTATTGTGCTGCGGGTAAATAATGAAATGCACAGCGATTCGGTTGAGGTAGAGATTTCTGCAAGCCCCGACCTGCAGCAATCGGGCCAATCCTGGTTTTTGCTGGGGAAGGACAGGGGCGTGGTTTGCTATGCAGCGGTGTTCGATTTCGGCAAAAGCCTACACCTCAGTAAAATGATCTCTAAAGTTCGTTTTCCTACCGGGATCACGCATTTTATGGTACTCAGCCAATCGGGTCAGCCGCTTGCTGAAAGGCTGGTTTATATCGACCAACTGGATGAGCTGCAGATCCATATCGAACCGGACAAAGCACAATATGCCTCAAAAGACAGTATTGCCTTACATGTAATGGTGACCGACCATAACAACCAACCCGTAAAAGGTGTGTTTTCGATGGCGGTGACGGATGACACACAGGTCAAAACAGACAGTTTGAACGATGAAAATTTGCTCAGCAAAATATTATTCACCTCAGATTTGAAAGGTTACGTGGAGACACCGGCTTATTATTTGAACCCCGTTGAACCAAACTGGCAAGCCCTTGATGATCTGTTATTGACGCAGGGATGGGTAAATTATGAGCCAAAATCAACCAGCCTGCCTTATGCTGCTGAAACGGAATACAAAGTGTCGGGTATCGTAAATAACCTATTTAATGCGCCGGTAAAGAAAACGGATATCATGTTGTTTTCGAGTCACCCTTCTGTTTTAATGGATACGATAACAGATGATAAGGGCCAATTTCTTTTTGACCATTTTCCGAGGGTGGATACCCCGGTATTTGTATTGCAGGCTCGTAACCGGCATGGCAAAAGCTTTAATGTGAATATTAAAGTTGATGAGGTATTTCCACCGGTTTTCAAAGCACCCTATATGCCTGAAAAAGCACCCTGGTATGTCAATATTGATACTACGCTGGGTATGCGACTTAAAAACATCATCACGTTTAATAAATTCCTTGATTCGATACCCGGGGTAAAAGCCCACCATCTGAAGGAAGTTAAAATTATCGCGAAGAAGGTAGTTAAAGGTTCCGAAAACCTGAATGGGCCGGGTAATGCCGATGTTGTACTGGATGAAAAGGATATGGAGGCTGCGGGCAAGAAAAACTTACTACAATTACTGGAAGAAAATATTAAAGGCTTTCATTATGCCTGGTTTAAAACTCCTATTACCATTTTGTCACCCCCGGAATATTCAGAAGCCTATAAGTTTGAGAAGGATGAGATTCGCCATGCACCCGAAAGCAATTGGTATTTTGTTTTCGAAAAACCGTTGATCTTGGTTATGGATGGTATTCAGGTATCAGACGAGATCCCAAATTTTAGATTCGATGACTATAAGGCATTGCTTGAAAACGTTTCTGCGGAAGACGTAAAAGGCATCGAGTTAAATTTTAACCCACGTTTTAGCGGTAACTATCTGAAACATGGTATCTGGATGGAAGAACCACTCGCAGAATTCAAAATAAGGGATTTTGCCTTTATCGAGATCACCACCCGCTCCGGCCATGGTGCAAATACCACTTTTACGCCGGGTACTTACTTATACAAACCATTAGCCTTAACATGGCCCAAACAGTTTTATAAACCAAAATATACGGTTAAGGATACTGTCAAAAGTTTTGTGCCGCGTTCCACCATCGATTGGGAGCCACAGATCGTCACAGATTCAGCCGGAAAGGCGACAGTAACCTTTTTTGCCGGAACGTCGTCCTCAAGCTATACCGCTACCATGGAAGGTGCCGATTTGAACGGGAATATTGGAACCAAACGTAAAAAGATCGTGTTGGTATTGCTTAAAGAAATCAGGAAATAAAATATATTAGCTAAAATTAAAAGTCTGCTGATTTAAAGCGTATTTGAATGAGATTGCTGTTAAATAATAAACACTTCCTCAAAAATCAACTATTAATTTTGATATGCTGTTTGCTAAGCTGCGTCACAGTTGTTGCGCAATCTACTGTTAAAGGGCGAGTAATTGATCACGCCCAAAAAACGCCTCTTGCCAATGTTAATATTTTTTTGAGTAATGCTACAATTGGAGCTCAAACCAATACAGACGGTACTTTTTTCCTGAAAGGCATCAAACCAGGTACCTATGAACTGGTGATTTCGATTGTCGGTTTTGAAACGCAGACTCAATCGATAACGCTCAATAACGATAACCTGATTTTACCCGATATTGAACTTACAGCGAAAATAATTGCTTTGCACGAGGTAGTCGTTAAACCGATAGACGAGTCTGAACGATACTGGTGTCTCCAAACATTTAAGGCCCAGTTTCTTGGTGCTACAGATTTGGCTGCCGACTGTAAACTGCTGAATCCCTCGGTAATTGACTTTGAACATAATCAAAGTTCAGGCGAATTAAAAGCCGCTTCGAGTGATTTTATCATTATCGAAAATGGGACACTGGGCTACCGTATCAAATACCTGCTGACCGATTTTCGGTACCAATTCGATGGCATTAACGCAACCTTAAGTTATAATGGTTCGGTATTATTTGAAAATCTGACAGGAAATGATGCTCAAAAAAAGCGCTGGTTTAAAAAGCGGCTTGAGGTTTATGAAGGCTCTGAAATGCATTTTTTACGTTCGCTGCTAAATAATTCATTAGCTGCTGATGGTTTTACCGTGCTTCAAAATGCTGCCTATCATAACCCAAACCGACCCTCGGACAGTTTGATCAACGCCAAGCTCAATTATTTTAACCAGCTAAAAGATAATAAGGCAAAAAACAGCCTCTGGCGCGACTCCCTGGCATTATGGAAAAAGCGTTCACAATTACCTGAAATAAAGCATACGCTTTACAATTTTGTGCTCGACAGGAACGAGATTTTTAAATTCACTACAAAAGATGGAATCTACGCTCTTGGATGCGAATTTGACGGACTTTACATAGCCTATGATAAAAGACATCCCACAGCCGCAAGTTCATCAGTTAAGCCGGAGTATTTTGCCGGAAATTTTAGCTATGTGAATTTTAGTTCACTTTATATATTTTTCGACATGAAAGGTTGGGTACTAAACCCTTATAGCCGAACATTTTCAGGTGCCTGGGGACAATACCGCGTGGCAGGTATGCTTCCATCAGATTATGATCCTGAAGAGAAACCAAAGCTGGACGACTAATTTAAAATAGAAATAGCTGATTGCAAAGAACATGACCGAAAAGTACTTTGGTTATCCTCGTATTGATCAGCCGGATCAAACAAAAACGTATCTATCCCCAGCGCCAAACCCGCTTTGATCTCTGATTCAGGGTCGTCGCCAATTACCAGCAGGTCTGCGGGTTGGTAGTTATATGTAGCCATGATCCCTTCAAACACGTCTTTTTTGGTGCGGTCGCTTTGGTCGGGGTCAACGATGATGATCTCTTGAAAGTCTTTTTCAATACCCAGCTGTTTGATCTTGCTGCGTTGTAATTTCGGGAAACCTGTGGTCACTAGGAATTTGTCTAAAGGGATGTTTTTAAAATGATGATAATCTGCAAAGGGCTGCATCGGCTGATCGTAGGTCAATTGGCGAAGGGCCTCCAGCATTTGGTTGCGGATATTGGTATCGAGTTCAAATTTGTCGGCAATATGCTGGAATGGCCGGCGGGTCATTTCCTCTTTTATCAGTTCAACCGTGTTGGTATCTCCGATATTGATCAGCGTTGCTTTTTCATCCAGCAAATTAAACAGCGCTGTAAACAGCTGTTCAGCAATGGCGCTAACCGGGTAAATGGTATTGTCGAGGTCGAACAGAAGGGCCTTTTTCATCAAAATATCTTATCTTCCAGGGAGACTTGTTTGTCGGTTAAATTAGCCCTGAGCAATAATACAAATCCTGATGCAGCGAACAAACAGATTGCGCCCGTTATCCACCACAATAATCCAAAACTAACAAACGAAATAGCGAGGGCGCCAATGATAGGAGCCAAAATCTGCGCGATCGACCATGCCGTAGTATATAAAGCCGCATAGCTGCCCCGATTTCCTGCATTGGTACGCATGATCCAGAACGAGTTCATAAAAGGCATGGATAATATTTCGCCGAGGGTAATAAACAACAAAATAATTAAAGCCGACCATTTTGCTGCGGGCAGAAAATTTAACAATACAAACCCGGCGCCGGTAATCAAAACGCCGATATAAATATAGTTTAATGGATGTCTTTTGTTCTCGAGACTGTGGATGATCACCATTTCAAAAAGAACAATAAGCAAGCCATTGATGCCCATCAGCGATCCAATAAAGAACTCGCTGAAATGCCATTGATTTTTATAAAACAGCGGCTGCATGGTAAATAACTGGAAGAAGCACGTAGCAAATAAAATAACAAGGCTAATGAATATTAAATAGGTCTTGTCGTTATAAGCAGGCGGACCAATGGTGACGATGGCGCTTTTCATCTTTTTGGCTATCCCTGAAACGGGAATCAGTTTAAGCAGGAGCAGGGCCGCCAGTATATTGGTACAGCCATCAACCCAAAACAATAAATGGTAATTGATGCTGGCCAGCACGCCACCCAGCATACCACCAAATATCCAGCCCATATTTACGGCAAGTCTGTTAAGCGAATTTGACCGTGTTTTATTTTCAGGTGTGCTGTAATGCACAATAGCTGCCGAGTTAGCCGGCCTGAACGACTCATTGCACATACTCAAAATAAAGGAGCAAAGTGCTACCGAGAGGAAACTGCTTTGAAAACCAAGCAGCATAAATAACAGACCGCCTGAAAGTAAAGCAAACAACTGTACATAGTAAAAGCCTTTTTTATCGGTAATCTTCCCGCCTGTCAAAGCCCCAAAAATTGAGCCTGCACCAAAAAAGCCCATAATAAGGCCAGCCTGCGGCATTGTAAAATGCAATACCCTGTTGCAATAGATGGTCATGAAGGGCACCACCATTGTACCGCTGCGGTTAATCAGCATTACCAGGCACAGGTACCAGCTGTTACGTGATAAGCCGCTATATGCTTTTTTGTAAAGTTGGATGGGGGAGGAAAGCATGCATCAAAGGTAAAAGGTTTTTTTAGTTCGGAAGTCCGCGGGAGTCCGAAAGTCCGAAAGATCGTAGGGGGATAGATTTACGAAGTTTTTAAAACTTCGTAAATCTTTTTGCAGGAATACCTTTAGCCTTTTACCTTTCCCCTTTAACCTAAATAAAAGAATTCCTATTCCTCAACCAATGATCGGCCAGCACCAACGCTGCCATGGCTTCTACGATGACCACGGCACGGGGTACAACACAGGGATCATGTCTGCCTTTGCCTGAAATTTCGGCTGCCTGGCCTTCGCTGTCGATGGTAGGCTGGTTTTGCATGATGGTAGCAACCGGCTTAAAGGCAACTTTAAATTCGATGGGCATGCCATTGCTGATACCACCCTGAATGCCACCCGAAAAGTTAGTGCGTGTTTTTATCTCGCTTGGTACGCCTGGTATGAACAAGTCGTTGTGTTCGGAGCCATTCATCTCGCTGCCCTCAAAGCCTGAACCATATTCAAAGCCGTGCACGGCATTGATGCTGAGCATGGCTTTGCCAAGGTCGGCATGCAGTTTATCAAAAACAGGTTCGCCGAGGCCAACCGGGCAGTTTTTAATATAGCCGGTAATTTTACCGCCCACAGTATCGCCGCTTTTGCGGATTGCATCTATATGAGCTATCATTTCAATAGCTGTCGCCGGATCGGCACAGCGCACGATATTCTTCTCGCGCTCTTCGATAAATGCCTCTGCATTGTTGATCTCAATGTTGGGGGCATTGATGCGCCCAACGCTGCTTACGTGTGCTACAACATCAATTCCCTGTGTTTTGAGTAACAATTTGGCGATAGCACCCGCAGCAACACGGGCTGCCGTTTCACGTGCCGAGGAACGTCCGCCACCCCGGTGATCGCGTATGCCGTATTTACTCTGGTAGGTGTAGTCGGCGTGCGATGGGCGGAACACATCTACATTGTGCGTATAGTCTTTTGAACGCTGATCTTCGTTGGGGATCAGCATAGCGATAGGGGTGCCCGTAGTTTTGCCTTCAAATATACCCGAAAGAATCTTTACCGTATCGCTTTCTTTACGCTGGGTTGTGATCTTAGACTGACCCGGACGGCGTTTATCCAATTCGGATTGAATATATTCCAGGTCGACAGGCAATTGGGCAGGGCAGCCATCGATGATGACGCCTATCGCTTCACCATGTGATTCACCAAAGGTTGTTATCCTGAATAATTGCCCAAATGAGTTACCTGCCATATATGTTTTATTTACGCTGATTTTTTTAGTGATTTGATGCTTTCACTTTGAAAGAGAAGCCCACTTTTTCCAGGTCTTCCCAAAAAGCCGGGTACGATTTTTCTACCACCCGGTAGTCTTCTATCGCTACTTCCGGTATCAACAATGCCAGCGGCGCGAAAGCCATTGCCATGCGGTGATCATCGTAAGTGTTAATAAAAACCGATTGAGGGATATGTTTTTCACTGCAGTCCAGTTTATAAACCTGCCCCTTTTCGATCAGTTTTACGCCGATCTTTGCCAACTCATTTTGCAAGGCTTTTACACGGTCGGTTTCTTTGATCTTTAGCGTTTCGAGACCGGTAAAGGTAGCATCGTGGCCCAAAGCAGCACAAACAACAATAACGGTTTGTGCCAGGTCTGGACATGATTTCATATCGAAAATCTTCCTTACCAATTCTTTGCTTTCCTTTTTTAGGCACACGCCGCCATTTTTAAATTGCGAGGTGATTCCAAAATTAGCCATGATCTCGGTGATCACGCTATCGCCCTGCAGGCTGTAGGCCGTTAAGCCGGGTAAAAATAGTTCGGCCTCATCAGCTAACGCTGCGATGGCATACCAATAGGATGCCGCACTCCAGTCGGGCTCCACGTAAAGTGAGGTTTGTTTGAAAGCTTGATTTGCAATATGGATATGATTATCATCCCATTGATGCCGGATGCCTGCTTGCTGCAGCATCGCCAATGTCATTTCAACATATGGTCGTGAAGTTAACTCACCCTCAATCTGCAAAGTTAAACCCAGGGGTAATTTTGCAGCGATTAGCAAAAGGGCGGTAATATACTGACTGCTGATATCGCCTTTAATACTAATAGTGTCACTCAATTGCGCAAAACTGCCTCTGATGCGCAAAGGAGGGAAACCTTCCTGTTCCTCGTAGGTTATATCGGCGCCGATAGCGCGTAAAGCATTTACAAGGATGCCGATCGGGCGTTGTTTCATGCGTTCACTACCGGTTAGGATAACTTCTTCTGTACCCAGCGTTAAAAAGGCAGTCAGAAAACGCATGGCCGTTCCTGCAGGTCCGATATTGATCAGGCTCAGGTCTTGAGTCTTGAGTACAGAGTCATTGGTTTCGGACTCCCGACTCCCGATAGCTATCGGGACGGACTCCAACGCATGCGCAAGAGTTACCGTATCAGCCGCATCCGAAATATTCTCCACGTTCACCAGCCCGCCACTCAGCGCTCCAATAATGAGTGCGCGATTGCACTCACTTTTGGACCCGGTTAGCTGGATGGTACCGTTGACCAACTTGTTATTGTTAGTAAGGCTGATGTCTTGCTTCATCTTGGTTTAGTCTTGAGATGCGAAAAATCCGGATAACAAAAATTGTCTCCGATCTAAGGTCTCACATCTCCTATCAAATTACGCGTGCGTCAATTTCTCCTGTGCCTGCGATTGTTCTTTATTCATGATCTCGGTTTGTTTGCGGATCGATTCGCTATGGATCAGTTCCAACAGCTTTTCAGCAAACTCTGGGCTCAATTTCAGGGCTTTGCCATAGGCGATGCGTTTGTTCAAAATCTCGTCCCAACGGCCAACCTGTAAAATGGTGATACCGTTTTCTTTTTTGTAATTGCCAATCTTCTCAACAATCTGCATTCTTTCACCCATTTTCTGGAATACCACGTCATCAATTTTATCGATCTGAGCGCGTAATTCAGCCATAATATCTTTTGCTGCTCCTTTAACCTCAGGTTGACGCTGGGTAAGACGGTCGATAATTTCAGTTAAGGCAGCAGGAGTAACCTGTTGCTTGGCGTCGGTCCAGGCAACACTTGGGTCGATATGCGATTCCATCATCAGGCCCTGCATATCAAGGTCGAGTGCTTTTTGAGCGATATAGCCCAGCAATTCGCGGTTACCGCAAATATGGCTTGGGTCGCAAATGATTGGCAGGTTTGGCGCAGCCGTTTTTAGGTTGATGGCCAAATCCCACATCGGTTCGTTACGGAATGCTGATTTTTCATGCGATGAAAAGCCGCGGTGGATAGCAGCTAATTTGGTAATGCCAGCACCATTGATACGTTCTAATGCACCAATCCATAATGACAGGTCGGGATTTACCGGGTTTTTTACCATTACCGGAACGTCGACACCTCTCAGGGCGTCAGCAATTTCCTGTACGGTGAATGGGTTAACCGTTGAACGGGCACCCACCCAAAGAATATCAACGCCGGCTTTTAACGCTTCTTCAACGTGTTTGGCATTGGCAACTTCTACCGCTGTAGGTAAACCGGTTTCGGCTTTGGCACGTTTCAGCCATTCGAGGCCGATGCTGCCGATGCCTTCAAATTCACCCGGACGGGTACGCGGTTTCCAGATTCCGGCGCGCAGGGCGCTAACTTTGCCGGTTTGCGCCAGCAGGTGAGCTGTTGCTACCAATTGCTCTTCGGTCTCAGCACTGCAGGGTCCGGCTATCAGTAGGGGATTTGATTTCGCCTGGATCCATGATTCAAGCGGCTCTATTTTCAGGTCTATTTTCATGTCTTTTTTTGTATTTTTTGTTGGAACTTTAGCTTACTTCACCAGTTTTTTAACGCTTATGTATTTACGGCTTATTTTTTCCTGTGCTCTGAATTTCTGTTCGCGCTCACTCAGTATATATTCATCCTCGTGGCGCTGGTATTCGCCCAAAATGTTAAAATTGTGGGTGTATTTTAAAACCTGCCTGATAGCGGTATCATATTGTCTGTTATTATCCCATTCAATGTCGACGTAAAAATTATATTCATTACGCTTGCCCAGCACCGGCATCGATTGTATCTTACTCATATTAACGTTTTGTTCGGCAAATATTTGCAGCACTTTTGCCAATGCACCCACCTGGTTACTTACCTGAAAACATAATGATGCTTTGTTGTTTTCTTTTTTCTCCACGTTGTCATGATGGGTAAGGATCAGGAAACGGGTAAAATTCTTTTTGTTCGATTCGATACGGCGCTCCAGTATGTCAAGCTGGTATAATTTTGCAGCAAGGGTATTGGCAATGGCCACGGTATCAGTCAGGTTTTCATCGCGGATACGTTTGGCGCAAGCGGCTGTATCGCTGCTTTCAACTACTTTAAGGTGAGGGTATTCGTCGAAGAAATCAACACATTGGCGGATAGCGATCGGGTGGGAGGTTACATATTTGATATCCTCGAATTTAACCCCCGGCAAGGCCATCAGGTGTAATTGAATGGGCAGGTAAACTTCGCCAACTACCGGAAAGTTGTAGCTCATCATCAGCGAGTAGTTGGGTAATATGCTGCCGGCTATGCTGTTTTCGATCGCCATTACCACGTAATCGGCCTCTTTAGCCTGCAGTGTTTCGAATGTTTGTTTGAACGAATTACACTCGATGGTTTGGATATCTTCACCGAAATGCAGGAAAGCTGCCTCTTCATGGAACGAAGCACGGATGCCCTGGATGGCTACTCTTGTTTTTTTATCCTTCATGATCCCTGTTAAGCAAAAAGTCCCGGCTTTATGGCCGGGACTTTTCAGTTTTTTCTTATATGTTGTTCAAGCATATTAGTCCCGGCTCTTACTGTTAAAGTAAAAGTAGTAACCATAAAAATATGCGCTGTTAAACTTCATTGTTTTTTTGTTGGCGTAAATGTACACGAAAAATTTATTCTGTCAATAGAAAATTTTAATTTTTTGTAAAAAGCAGGGTTGGGGCAGAATATTATTTGCTGTTTGCCTTCGCCAATCTGAATATCGCAAACAAATGATGTGCCTCATGAAGCAGGAAAAATTCCGTCCATTCAACGATAGTCATCGTGCCAAATTTGGGATGCAACCCTTTTAATAAAAGATCGCTATCCGGCAGGTTGGTAATCAACTCCAATAATTGCCGGCGTTGTCCCTGCAACTGGTTTAATAATTCAGATATCGGCAATTCGCAGGCCTGAATAAAATCTGGCTCTTCATCTGCCCGGTAGGAACTGAATGCAGGTGACCCCCCTTTTAAAATCTGGTGAATACGGCCATTAAAAACTGGCTGATAGCTGACAACGTGTGCCACTTGCTCTTTGATGCTCCATTTTCCAGGTTCAGGTTGTTGGTTGAGTTTAACTTCATCCAAATTGCGGATGATCTCGGCAAAAGCCAGATGCTGTGTTTTGAGCCGGCATACAAGGGCAGAGTAAAGCATTTTATAAAGATCGGTAATAATCTAAACTTTGGTATAGCTCTTCTTCGGTGCAGATGTTGTCAATCTTACATGCACCAATACGTGTTAACAGGGACGAATTGATATTGCCGCTTTGGTTTTTTTTATCTTTCAGCATAATACCAAATAGGGTTTCGTAGCAATCAGGTTTCAGTGTGTATTTTGGATAAAGACCGCTAATTACATCGGTGATCTCAGTCAATTCCTCTTCACTTAAACCAGTTTTGACTACCGACAACCTGGCTTCGCAGATCATGCCTGCTGCAATGGCCTCACCATGGGTCAATGGGTTCTGATCATTCATTAATGAATAGGTTTCTATGGCATGACCGATGGTATGACCAAAATTCAGACTTTTTCTGATGCCTTTTTCATGCGGGTC
>CAIPPO010000067.1 GCA_903866915.1 uncultured Mucilaginibacter sp.
CGCCAGATGGGGGGGGGTATTTCTTTCGTAGTTAATCCTTTAATAATTTCTATTATTTTAGCACATAAAAATCTGAATGAAAAAGCGCAGTTCACTGGCCCTACTGGCATTCGCCGCGATAGTTTTAAGCTCATGCGAACAGGATGAACAAAATCAAACAATCGGCACCTGGGACGGTACGGACTATAACACCGGCAAAGACACGACGATCAATCATAATACCTATCATTACAGCAGCTATGGGTACTGGTATTGGTTTAATGCCGGCAGGGTCACTCGCTACTACCCGCGTACAGGCTTTTCAGAAACTTTACCTGCTGATGAACACCGCAGCGGTGCGTTTCTTTCTTCTTCATCACACACAATTAACGGTGGCGCCAGCGAAGAACCCGCTAATTTCAGCAGCGGGCGCGGCGGCACAGTGGAAGGTTTTGGTAGTACAGCACGCGGTGTTTCTTCAGGGGAGGGCTTTGGGGGATCGGCCCACGGTGGCGGAGAAGGCGGCGGGGAATAAATTGCGGTATGCAAAGGATCAGCATTACACCCCGCCAGCGATGGCAGGAACTGGTAGAAAAACAGGGTTTTCTATACCATACACTGGACGATGTACCCTATTGGGACGAAACAGTATGCTATAAGTTTTCTGAAAAGGAAGTGCTGATGCTGGAAGCAGCGACGACAGAGCTTCATGCCATGTGTGTTGAAGCTGCCCAGCATGTTATTGATAATGAACTTTTTGATCTGTTCAGCATCCCCGAAGCGGTAGTGCCACTGGTTCGTCATGCCTGGAACAATAGTGATACGGGATTTTGGTCGTTATACGGCAGGTTCGACCTGGCTTATGATGGCGTCAATCCGCCGAAAATGCTTGAATTCAATGCCGATACGCCAACCTCGCTGTTTGAAGCAAGTATAGTACAATGGTTTTGGTTAAAAGATTATAAGCCATCAGCTGACCAGTTCAACTCCATCGATGAAAAACTCAGGGCAAGCTGGGAATGGATAGATACACAATATCAATCATCGCTTTATCATTTTGCATGTTTAAAGGTGGCCAAAGGAAATATCCCCGCGCTTCAGCTTCGCGAAGATATTACCAACACAGCTTACATCCTGGACACTGCCTCAACAGTAAAAGGCCTTAAATATCATTTTACTGATATTGGTAATATTATATGGGACGGCGCTCGCTTTGTTGACGAGAACAATACACCTGTAGAAACACTCTTCAAGCTTTACCCCTGGGAATGGATGATCAACGAGGTAGACATGGCTTGTTTTGGTAAAAGCACCGTTAATTGGATAGAGCCTATCTGGAAAATGCTGTGGTCAAACAAAGCCCTGCTTCCCATTTTATGGCAGCTTTATCCTAATCATCCCAACCTACTTCCGGCTTATTTTGAGCCGCAATCGGCGAATTATGTAAAAAAACCAAAGTTTTCGCGCGAAGGTGCGAACATAGAAGTGGTACAAAACGGTAAGGTTGTACAGACTACCGGAGGCAATTACGGGGCGGCTGGATTTGTATACCAGGACATAGCTAATATGCCCAATATGGATGGGAACTACCCGGTCATTGGGTCGTGGATCATAGGAGGCGAAGCTGCTGGTATTGGCATCAGGGAAAGCAGTTCGATGATAACAGAAAACGTAAGCCGGTTTGTGCCGCATTATTTTGAGTCGTAAGTAATTGAAATTAGGGCTATGATATACTTATTTCGATTCCCATTAACACCAATTTTTTAGTCGCAGCAGGATTTTCCCGGGATGCCGGGAGCAGAAAAAGTGTCCGGTCAGAAATTCTGTAAATAACTCAATACCAATAACTTATCACAAGTAGTAAATCCTGCCGGAAATCGCTTCTTACAAAAAGCCCGAACAACAAAAATACCTGTTGATTATCATGTTAACGGGGCTAAATAATTTCCGGTTGTTTTGGAGCTAATCTGCTGGCAGGCAATAGTTTACATCTTAATTTTAAAGCGACCGGAAATATTTGCGATAACAGGTTTGCAAACAGCTGGTTTACAGCGAGATGCTATTTCCGGTCGGGCCCCCGTTTTTGAACACTTAAGCCCCTGGAAGTAAAATACTTACAAAAAACCTTGAAAATGACCGGAAATCTGATGGTCATAAAAAGCCCCTTTTGGGCCTCCAAACGCATATTTAGAGGCTATTAACAGGCGTTTACAGGCGTTTTACGTGAACACTATTTTATTGAACGCTACAAACAAAAAAGTAGCAAGCCTCCCGTTAGCTATCGGCAAAACTTCAGCCTGAAAAGCAGCGATAAACGCCACAGGCTTAGCTCCATATCGGTCCACGTTAAGGTGCAGTTAAACAAAAAAAGCTGTTTCTTATACTAAGAAACAGCTTTGGTGAGTGATCCCATTAGGATTCGAACCTAAGACCTACAGATTAGAAATCTGTTGCTCTATCCAGCTGAGCTATGGGACCAAAATTCGCTGCAAAGATGCATAAATCTCTTCAAAAAATAAACACTTATCAAACAGAGCAGCATATGATCGGTTAATGTTTTTTGTTTCCGTGGTTTTATTTTGAAAATTTATACCTGCTTCAATAAAAAGCATGTATACAGATTTATATTATTTTTATACTTTTAAACTTTCAAATTATTTTTTTACAATAAGTAAAATCATACTTTTAACCAATTTAATATTAGATAATCTTAATTATGATCATTATTGCTGACGGTGGCTCCACCAAAACCAATTGGTGCCTGGTTACTGAAGAGGGTAAGAAAGTGTATTTCAATACAGAGGGTTATAATCCGTATTTTTCAAGTACCGCCTATATTATTCAATCGCTGGCAGAAAACCTGCCAACCGATTTGGAAAAAAATGAAATAACCGAAGTTAATTACTATGGCGCAGGTTGCTCTACCGACGAAATGCGAAATATTGTAGCCGAAGCCATGCGTGCTGTTTTTACGAAAGCCCGTGTTTATATCGGACACGATTTGCTGGCTGCCGCCAGAGCTTTACTGGGAACCAGCGAAGGGTTTGCTGCAATTTTGGGTACCGGTACCAATAGCTGTATATACAACGGCAAGGAGGTTACACATAACATAGACTCAGGAGCCTATATTTTAGGAGACGAGGGCAGCGGCTGCTATATCGGTAAAAAATTACTGGTTGACTATCTTCGCGGTTATATGCCGGAAGCCGTTCGTAAGCTGTTTTGGGATACCTTTAAACTTACGCCGGATGACGTAAATGAACAAGTTTATACCCAACCGCGTGCCAATCGTTTTTGTGCAAGCTTTAGCAAATTTGTGTACGATAACCCGGTAAATATTGAATATTCAAGGAATATTGTACGCACCTCTTTTGAGGATTTCTTCCGTAACCTGGTAACTCATTATCCAAATTATCAAAACTATACCTTTAACTGTATCGGTTCGGTAGGCTACAATTTCAGGAATGTGCTGGAAGAAGTGGTAACCGAAAACGGAATGGTTGTAGGTAATATCATACGTTCACCGATAGATAACCTGGTGAAATACCACCTTGATTTGGCGCCAAGCCAATTGTAAAATAGTATTGAGTCGGAAGTCTTAAATCCTGAGTCGGTTAAAACTGCCTCCGGATTTAAGACTTTCTACTTTATAATTCAAACTAAAAAACCTTCTGCTTATTTTCCAGGTTCAATTCGTTCTGGAATATTTTGGAATATTTACGGCGATCGAATTTATATAACTTGGCAGCCCGGTAAGAAACACCTTTTTGTTTTTCGTCCAATTCCTTTAAAAAACCATAGCTAAGCATCTTCTTCCTGAAGTTACGTTTATCCAGTTTTTTATTCAAAACCGCTTCATATAGCGATTGCAATTGGGTTAATGTGAACTTCTCGGGGAGTAATTCAAACGCTATTGGCTGGTAATTTAAACGCCGGCGCAGCTTATTAAAACCGGTTTGAAATATTTCGCTATGGTCAAATGCCAATTTGGGTAGTTCATTTACGGGGTGCCAAAATGCCTTACGGGCATACTGGGTTACCGGGCGAAGTTCCTTTTGACCATTAATGCGAATAAGGGCGTAATAAGCAACCGTTATAACCCTACCCTGCGGGTGACGATTAACCTCGCCAAAGGTGTGGAATTGCTGCATATGGAGGTCGCGCAGTCCGGTAAGCTCATATAGAATACGTTCGGCGGCATCGTCAATGCTTTCGTCCTGCTCAACAATATAGCCGGGCAGAGCAAGCCAATCCTTATAGGGTTCTTCGTTACGTTCGATCAGCAATATTTTCAGCTCACCAGCCTCAAATCCAAAAATTACACAGTCGATCGAAAATACTGAATTAAATGTTGGTAACTTTACTTCCAATATATTAGCTATTTAGGTTTAATCGGCTAAAGGTATGTTGTAAAAATTCGAATATAAAAAAAATAAAATAAAATTCAATGGTGTAATTTACACACACTATATTCGTACCGAAAAAATTTTTGCCAAACGATGTATAAAATTACCAAACTTGGCGTACTAACATCCGGAGGCGATGCACCCGGTATGAACCCCTGCATAAGGGCGGTAGTACGTACAGGTATATATAATGGATTGCAGGTGGTGGGCATCCGAAAAGGATACCAGGGGTTGATTGAAAATGACATGTATGACATGGGTCCCCGTTCTGTCAGCAATATACTAAACCTGGGCGGAACTATACTTAAAACTGCTCGTTGCCTCGAATTCCGCACTGATGAAGGCATGGAAATAGCTTACCAGAACCTTAAATCACAAGGCATTGACGCATTGGTGGTGATAGGTGGCGATGGAACATTTACCGGAGCGCTGCGTTTCTCGAAAAAATATCCTGACATTCATGTAATTGGTGTACCCGGCACAATCGACAATGATTTGTATGGCTCAACCTATACGCTTGGATTTGATACCGCTACTAATACCGTTGTTGAAGCAATAGACAAGATCCGCGATACTGCTGATGCACATGATCGCTTGTTCTTTATAGAAGTAATGGGTCGCGATTCGGGCGCTATCGCCCTCCGTGCAGGCGTTTGTTGTGGTGCCGAAGCTATTTTGCTTCCCGAAAAGGCTACCGCCATAGATGAGCTTATTGAAAATCTGAAAGCTGGCCAGCATAACAAAAAATCATCAAGCATCGTTATCGTAGCCGAAGGCGACAAAAACGGTGGCGTTTACGATATTGCCCGTCGGGTTCAGAAAGAAGTAAAGGTATATGATATCAAAGTTACCATACTTGGGCACTTGCAGCGTGGGGGAAGCCCATCTGCTTTTGACCGTGTTTTGGGTAGTCGGCTGGGCTATGCAGCGGTAAAAGCGTTGATCAAAGGGCATACGCGTGAAATGGTAGGGCTTCAGGCAAACTATATCAAGATAACGAGCCTTGAAGAAGCATTAACTGAACACGAATTTAAATTGGAAGAAGATTTGATGGAGATGGCCGACATTCTTTCAATCTGACCATGATCGCAGTTGTTTATAGTGGATCAAATTATGCCGACTGGCGACTCGCTGATAGAGGCCGAACCATCGCCTCTTTCAAAACAGCGGGTATAAATCCCTATTTTAATGACGAAAAGCAGATTATTCAGCTGCTAAGTAAAAATATCAATCTAATCCACCACGCCGAAGAAATAAAGCGGATATACTTTTATGGCGCCGGTTCGTTCTCGAACGACTTGAAAAATATCGTCAACAACGCTTTTTCGATTTTTTTTAAACACGGAAAAACAACAGTCGAACATGATATTGATGCCGCAGCTATTGCCTGCTGCAAAACCAGACCCGGAATTATTTGCATCTGCGAAAGTGGCTCCAATGCCGCCTGGTTCGACGGTCGTAAAGTGAAACCAAATAATTACGGACTCGGATTTATTTTGGCTGACGAAGGATCGGCAAACTGGCTGGGAAGGCAATTACTGAAAGCCTATATGAATGAAACCTTACCTGCCAACGTAAAGAAAAAATTTGAACATCGTTACGATCCCGACCGCAGGAGCCTGCTTGAAAAAGTATATCGTCAAAAACAACCCGCGTTTTTCCTGAGCTCCTATGCTGATTTTTTTGTCGATAACAAAGAGGACAATTATCTGAAAAACGTAATAATCACCGGTTTTACTAAACTAATACACACGTATTTATTACCTTTACATAAGCAACACCCGGGGGCGACTGTACATTTCACAGGCAGCATTGCCTCTGATTTCCAGGATTACCTGTTAGAAGCCGCCTCGGAGACCAACATTACGATTGGAAATATTGTAAAAGAACCTATAAACAATCTCTTAACATATTATTCTAATAAAAATTAAAAAATCATGAAAATAGGAATTAACGGTTTCGGCCGTATTGGACGCCTTGCTTTCAGAGCTGCAGTTGATAGGCCTGATATCGAGGTGGTTGGCATTAATGACCTGGTAGAGCCGGATTATATGGCTTATATGTTGAAATATGATTCAACACATGGTCCGTTTAAAGGCACAATTGCAGTAGAAGGCGGCCATTTGGTTGTAAACGGAAAAACAATCCGTGTAACTGCTGAAAAAGACCCTGCAAACCTTAAATGGAATGAAGTTGGTGCTGAAGTTATCATTGAATCAACCGGGTTATTCTTAACACAGGATACCGCACAAAAGCATATCGATGCAGGCGCAAAGAAAGTAGTAATGAGCGCACCTGCTAAAGACGACACCCCTACTTTTGTTATGGGCGTTAACCATAAAGAGTTAAAAGCAGATCAAACTATCGTTTCAAATGCTTCTTGTACTACCAACTGTCTTGCTCCTATCGCCAAAATATTGAATGATAAATTTGGAATTGAAGCCGGATTGATGAGTACTATCCACGCAGTAACTGCTACTCAAAAAACCGTTGACGGTCCTTCGCACAAGGATTGGAGAGGTGGTCGTGGCGCATATCAAAATATTATTCCTTCATCAACCGGTGCAGCAAAAGCGGTAGCTTTGGTAATCCCGGCTTTGAAAGGCAAACTTACTGGTATGTCATTCCGTGTTCCGGTAGCCGACGTTTCTGTAGTTGACTTAACTGTTCAATTAAAAACGCCTACTACTTACGAAGCAATTAAAGCTGCAATGAAAGAAGCTTCTGAAGGCGACTTGAAAGGTATACTCGGTTATACTGAAGATGAAGTTGTTTCTGAAGATTTCAGGGGCGATGCACGTACTTCGATATTCGATGCAAAAGCTGGTATTGCACTGAGCGACACTTTCGTTAAAGTTGTATCATGGTATGACAACGAATGGGGTTATTCGAACAAACTGATTGACCTGGTTCAGGAAATTGGAAAATTGTAATCATTAACTATTTTAAATATTGAAAGCCCCGGCATGCCGGGGCTTTTTTTTGTCTCCAAGCCTGTGTCCTCACAGGCAGGGTTTCTTAAACAAATAAAAATTTGATGATACTCATTTGGCCGCATCTACGTCTTTAATAAATCCGATCACCCCTTTCATAAACACCTGCTGGTCGTCCCACATCGCGAGGTGACTGCCGTTAGGACAATACAAACTTTTGCCATTTTTCACCTGTTTGCTCATCCATTCCATATATTTCGGGTCCATCGTATCATATTTGGCACCAACCATGAGGGCGGGCACCGTAATTTCCTTCAACCTGTTGGTAATATCCCAATGTAGTAAACGACCACCTACCTTAAACTCACTGGGTCCCTGCATCATTACATAAATCTGTTCATTTACATGATTCAATGCACGATTTACCGGATCGGGCCATTCGACTAACCTGCAAAGGTGTTTGTTGTAATATTCTTTGACCACCAGCGACTCATAAGTGGGATCCTTATACAGCCCTTTCGCCTCATAGTTTTGCAGACTATCAACTAACGACTTACGCATTTGACTGCGTAATACACTGTTATATTGCGCGTATGCCGGTATGCTGGCCATCATATTGCATACAATCAAACCTTTCAGATTCTTTTGGTATTTAAGCGCATACTCCATTGCCAAAAGGCCACCCCATGAATTACCCAGTAAGTAAAAATTGCTGCTATCCAGTTTCAATGCCTGGCGTACCTGCTCTACCTCTTCAACAAAGCGTGGTGTTGTCCACAGACTACTGTCGCGGGGCTGATCGCTATAAAAGGAGCCGAGCTGATCGTACTCAATCATTTCAAAGCCTTCTTTAGGAAAAAAGCTTTCGAAACATTCCATATACTCATGGGTCATAGCCGGACCACCATGGAGCAGGAGCACTTTAATGCGCGGATTATTGCCAAAACGTTTTGTCCAAACCCTGAACTTACCAACAGGCGTCTGGATAGAAACCATTTTAATACCAGCAACCTGAACTCCGGTATCAACCGGGGCAAAATATTCGCTTACAGGAGTATTACCCCCACCTTTTGGCTGGCAGGATAAAAAACAAACAACAGGAAGCATTAATAGATACAAAAGCTTTTTCATGATGACTCAATTGATTACCTCTAAAGCTAAAAAATATTCAATAATTTAAAGCAAGGCCCCTTTTATCAGCATTACTTTTTCGATAGCAGCATCTTTTAAGCGAATGTATTGCAAACGTACTTTGTCGCTGCTATAGGCCAGGAAATCCTCATCCGAGGGAAAAGTAACCAAATGAACTTCATAAGGATTACCAAATGTACTTGCAATTACCTGCTCTTTTTCGGGGCGCACCCGATAAACCAGTGTTCCATTATATTTAGCTAGTAGTGGAAGCACATGCGATTCAAAAAGGTTGAATTGGCCCTCCATACCCTCTTTAACAAATATGATTTGTGTAAAATAAAGCATGCTAAAAATATCAGATCAGGTCTTCGCCAGTATCGTCATGGTAAGCTTTAAAGGTCAGAAAAGAAAGCAATAAGATTGGTGTCGCGCCAACCGAAATCTCGGCAATATTATATGATTTGTAATATTTAATGATACCGTAAATAAAAATTGCTAAAACAATAATGGTTACTGACAGGTAAATATAAAATCCCCTACTTCTCATTGTTGTTTCGCTTTTAATCGTTGGCCCCGGGTATCGTGCCGCCTTATTGTTTATTTATCCTGTTTTAGAACGATAACCGATAACGGAGGCAGGGTTACCAGCACGGAATGTTTGCGCCCATGCCATGAATTTTTATCAGTTTTAATGGCTTTAGGATTATTTAAACCGCTACCCCAATATACTTTTTCATCCGTGTTTAATATTTCTTTCCAACTGCCTTCATGCGGAACACCTACCCTAAAATTTTGGTGTGGGTTTGGCGTCATATTAAGGATAACTACGAGGTCGTTTTTAGGATCTTTTCCCTTACGTCCATAGATTAAAACAGAATCTGCTGAATTTCCACCATCTATCCATTCAAAACCTTCGGCTTCAAAGGCCTTTTCATATAACGCCGGCTCGTTCTTATAAAGCTTATTGAGCGCCTTAACTACTTCTTTTATACCCTGATGGTTAGGATATTCAAGCACATACCAATCTAATGATTTACTAAAATCCCATTCTGTTCCCTGTCCAAATTCAGCGCCCATAAATAACAGCTTAGCACCGGGATGAGTAAACATATAGCCATAAACAAGGCGCAGGTTAGCAAACTTCTGCCACTCATCGCCGGGCATTTTAGTTAGCATCGAGCCCTTACCATATACCACCTCATCATGCGAGAACGGCAACATAAAGTTTTCTGTAAAAGCATAGATCAGGCTAAAGGTGATCTGGTTGTGATGGTACTTGCGGTAAAGTGGATCGGTCGAAAAATATTTGATCGTATCGTGCATCCATCCCATCATCCACTTCATCCCAAAACCCAAACCCCCGGTATAAACCGGACGGCTCACTCCTGTAAAGGAAGTTGATTCCTCAGCGATTGTCTGGGTATCCGGGAAATTGGCATAGCATGCTTCGTTAAATTCCTTCAGGAACGAAATGGCCTCCAGGTTTTCGTTACCCCCATAAATGTTAGGTTCCCATTCACCATGTTTACGCGAATAGTCGAGATATAGCATTGAGGCAACCGCATCCACTCTTAAACCATCCACATGATATCGGTCAAGCCAAAACAATGCGTTGCTGATCAGGAAAGCTCTCACTTCGTTGCGGCCGTAATTGAATATATAAGATTTCCAATCTGGATGAAACCCTTTGCGCATATCGGCATGTTCATACAGGTGTGTACCATCAAAACGGTATAAAGCATGTATATCGCCGGGGAAATGTGAAGGAACCCAGTCGAGAATAACACCTATGCCCTCTTCATGAAATTTTTCGATCAACCGCATCAATTCTTTAGGCGTACCATAACGGCTCGAAGCAGCATAATAACCGCTTACCTGGTAACCCCAACTTGGGTAATAGGGATGTTCGGCTATCGGCATAAACTCAACGTGCGTAAAACCCATCTCCTTTACGTAGGGAACAAGTTTTTCAGCCAGCTGAACGTAACTTAAGAACTCATCCGGACTTTCAGGACTACGCATCCACGAACCCAGGTGAACTTCATAAACAGAATAAGGCTTGTCTAATGCATTATGCTGATAACGGTCCTTCATCCAGGTCGTATCTTTCCATTCGTAGAAAGTATCGCCAACGATAGAAGCCGTACGTGGTGGCTCTTCCCAGCACAAGGCAAATGGATCGCTTTTTTCTAACTCCTCACCGGAAGACGACCTAATAAAATATTTGTAAGTCTCGCCATCGCCAACGTTGGGAATAAAACCTTCCCAAATACCCGAAGAATCCCATCGGGGGTTCAAAGGGTGGGAGCCGCGATTCCATCCATTAAAATTGGCGATAACCGAAACATATTGAGCATTTGGTGCCCAAACAGCAAAATATGTACCTATAATTCCATTAAAATCAATCACATGCGAGCCAAACTTCTCGTACAAGCGATAGTGTTTCCCAGATCTAAATAGACTGATATCAAAATCAGTGAAACGACTATAGGGTTCCACTTTATTGTTTACTGTTATTACAGGCATGCCTTTTGAAGTTGTTATACTTTTTTTCTTTACAGAAGCTATTTTCGGTTGATCGGCAGCTTTCTTTGAAGATGCAGTTATTTTTTCTGATTTAGTTTTCGAAGCGGATTTTTCAGGATTTGCCTGCTTTCCGGTATCTGTATTTTTCTTAGCCATAGCTTAATGCCAATATATATTCTAAATTTTAATTTAAAGTAATAGTATCAATCTACCAATCACCCGCTTACTAACCCAAAGTTCAGGATTGTTGAAATTATTCGTCTGGTCTCCCGCAAACGGTTTTGAACCCGAACAAGCAATAAAGGTTGATTTTCAGCAAACATTTCAAATAAGAATGATAGCTTTTTTCGGGTTGAAAGGCTTCGACCGAAAAGGATGCCTGAACCACATGAAAATAAAGCAACAGCTGCGTTCTCGCAAAGTGAATGCTGCATGGTAGCCGGCTTTCTTAATTTGCTTTCGAAAAAACTTTCGAAACAGCCCTTTTCAGATAGAAAACTGCAGGTCATAGCCTGCCTGTGTTCAGGATACTCAACGAAAACCCGATCAAGGCCGTGTTCATTCATTGGCTGAAGAAAATAATATTGGTCGGTTAAATTGATACGTTGATAAATCTATGATTTAATTATCCGTAATGCAAGTGAAGAACACCCTAACAATTAACTTATTACCAACTGCATAAAGTTTTTCCTCAATTTTAAATGAACCGTTTTGTCAGGTGCAATAACAAAATCTTTTATTTCCTGGTTATCAGCAATGATACGTGTTGGTTTAAATGGTAGCCCAACAACGTTCAGATGGTAATTCTCGTATCTTGGAGTATACAAACCCTCCATACTTTGCTGCATGGTAAGTTTATTATCCTTGCCCTTAACTACAAATTTCTTTTCGAGGTAAATATCCTGTTCGTAGGCAAAAGTCTCGCCATAATCCTCAAAAATGAAGGAGTTTACTTCAATGTCACTGTAGTAAACGTTCATTTTCACCTCGTCTATCTCTTTTTCACCAACATATTGCATCACCGGATATTCTGGTATAACCGAACCTGCTTTTACAAAGAGCGGTATATTTTCAAGCGGTGTTGCTACGGTTACTTCAGTACCGCCTTCCAGCACCTCATGCGTCCAGAAGTTATACCATTTGCCTTTGGGCAGATAAACCTTGCGGCTTTTTTGTCCGGGTTCAAATACCGGGCATACTAAAATTTTATCACCATAAGTAAATTCGTCCTGACGGAAGTGGTTACTTAATTCATCTTGTTCGTGCATAACGATCGGCCTTATGATAGGGAAGCCATAACGATGATGTTCCCAGAATGCTGAGTAGAAATAAGGCATCAGCCGATACCTGAGTTCGATGAACTTACGGTTGATAGCAGTATAGGGCTCGCCAAAGCTCCAGGGCTCCCGCTCCTTGGTATCACCCGCAGAGTGAGCACGCATAAATGGTGAAAACGTTCCCATTTGAATCCAACGGGTAAACAGTTCACCATCAGGTTCACCACTAAAACCGCCTATATCCGTACCACAGAAAGATATCCCGGATACAGATAAACGCTGACACATGATATTACCCAACAACAAATGCTCCCATGAAGCAACATTATCGCCGGTCCATACCGATGAGTAGCGCTGAACGCCCGAATACCCCGCACGTGTAATTGTAAAAGGACGTTTGTTCTTCATGATCTTGCGCAAACCCTCATAGGTTGCGCGCACCATTTGCATGCCATATACGTTATGTGCCTTACGATGCGAGCCTCGTTGCCCGTCAAACTGGTGCCGAACATCATCGGGAAAAGTACTTGTACCAAATACCGCTGGTTCGTTCATATCATTCCACACGCCCGCAACACCCAACTGTACCAATTCATCAAAAAGGTTACCCCACCACTCGCGTACTTCGGGATTGGTAAAATCAGGAAACTGGCAACGACCCGGCCAAACGTGGCCCTCCATAAAATAATCGTCGCAACGGCGACAGAAATAGCGCTTTTCTTTACCTTCCCTGAAAACCGAATAATTATCGTCGACGCGGATGCCCGGGTCAATTATAACTACCGTTTTGAATCCCTGGTCTGATAATTCCTTGATCATTTTCTTTGGATCGGGGAAATATTTACGGTTCCAGGTAAAACAACGGTAGCCATCCATATAGTCGATATCGAGGTAGATACCGTCGCAGGGGATTTTCTTCTCACGAAAGTTTTTCGTTACCATCCGAACTTTCGATTCAGGGTAATAGCTCCAGCGGCACTGGTGATAACCCAGGGCCCACATTGGAGGCATTGGATGCGTGCCTGTAATCAGGCTGTAACGTTTTACCACGTCCATCATATGCGGACCGTGGATATAATAATATTGTAATTCCCCGCCTTCTGCCCAGAAACTGGTTTTGGTGGGATCTTCAGCGCCAAAGTCAAATTCAGACTTGAAAGTATTATCAAAGAAAATACCGTGGGCTATACCGTCCTGAAGGCTTGTATAAAAAGGAATGCTGCGATACAATGGATCCTGATTCCACGCAAATGAATAAGCATCTGTATTCCAGTTTTTTAGTCGCTTACCGCGCAGATTTAATTCGGTTGGTTTATCGCCCATACCAAAGAAACTTTCTCCTTCTCCGCATTGCTTGGTGCAATAAACATAATAGCCACCAAATTTCACATTCTCTTCCCAGTGCATCGGTACTGCATCACTGCTGGTTACGTAGTTCTGGTTGTCAGAAAATGATATAAAAAAGTTGTCTTTTTTGATGTGACAGTTTACAATATTGGTGTAAACCAGGTATTCATCTTCCAATTCAGTAAGACCGAAAACCGATACCTTTTTATCCAATTTTGGTACAGCATAGGAAAACTCGTCGAGGAATACACCATGCGGTGCCAACCGAACACGTATGATCTCGTCTGTAACGACAGTAATTTCAACTTTTGCGTCGCCATCCGAAAAATAAAATTTGTTATTTTTCTGTTCTGCAGTGAAAGGTCGGTTAAGGTATTTTTTAACTATTGGTTTCAAACCCGTTACCGGGTTATTGACGTGGTGAATCCCGTCTTCATCAAGTTCTGCCAGATTATCTGGCGTTATTTCAGTATTTGATATGTTTTGCTCTTCCATTCAAAAAAGTATTCGTCTCTGCTATAGTTTCTTTTTACGCAATATAATCAATGAGGTTTATAAATAGAGTATCTATTTTATTTTTGTGATTGATAGGATAAATATTTATTCTTCCTGTTCATCAACACGCAATACTAATAAAGCCGCCAGAATCATCAGGCATCCTCCTATCTCAACGGCTAAAAGCCTGTCGTTGTGTAAGAACAGCGTCATGATCTTGCCAAAAAACAAAGAGGCAATGATTTCTGGTAGCACAATAAAAAAATTAAATATACCCATGTAAATACCCACTTTATTTTCGGGCAAACACCCTCCAAGCATAGCGTATGGCATAGAAAGTATACTGGCCCAGGCGATACCCACGCCGGTCATTGATCCGTAAAGAAAATATTGGTTATGAATAAATCCGACAGAAATTAAACCTGCGGCGCCACAAAGTAAACAGATCATATGGGTGTATTTTCGACCGATCCTGATTGCGATAACCGGCAAAAAGAAGGCAAAAATAAAGGTTATTACATTGTAGAAACTTAGGGTAAGTCCGGCAAATTCAACTCCTTTGGTATATAAAGCATCCTTCTCGCTTACTGCCCCAAAAATATTTCTGGCAACAGCCGGAGTATAATAAAACCACATCATGAACAAGCCAGGCCAGGTAAAAAATTGAACGAGTGCCAGTTTTCGCATTTTTTTAGGCATTGTTGCAATGGAATTAAAAATCTCGGTCACGCCTGCTCCAAAACCTCTTTTAGATTCTTTCTCTTTTTGTCGTTCATTAATATCAGCCGGAGGATATTCTGTGCTGGTTAAAATAGTATACAATACAGCTGTTATGAAAGCAACTGCTCCGATATAAAATGAATACCGTACCGATGGCGGGATATGTTCACCAACAATAAGTTTAGTACGAACATTAAACCAATTCGACATCATCCAGGGTAATGCTGATGCCACTATCGAACCCAAACCAATAAATACCGTTTGCATTGAAAAGCCTTTTGTACGTTGCTCATCCGGTAATTTATCGGTAATAAAAGCCCGAAATGGCTCCATACTGATATTGATAGAAGTATCGAGTATCCACAAAATACCCGCTGCCATCCACAGGGTTGATGACTGCGGCATAAAAAACAAGCAGATCGTACTTAAAATTGCTCCAATCAAAAAATAAGGCCGGCGCCTACCCAATGTTCTGCTCCAGGTATGATCACTTAAATACCCAATGATAGGCTGTACTATAAGACCTGTCAAAGGTGCCGCAAGAAACAACAAAGGTATTTTGTCGGCTTTAGCGCCAAGGTATTCGTAAATGGCGCTCATATTGGCCATTTGAAGCGCCCAGCCAAACTGGATTCCCAGGAAGCCAAAGCTCATATTCCATATCTGCCAAAAACTTAGTCTTGGCTTCTGGGTCATACTCACTGAAGTCATAATTTATCGGTTAACAATTAAATTGGTCTAAAATTCAAGCAGAACACCGCCCATCGGTGTTAATTTAACTGGTATACCTTTGGCGATATCATCAGTATGTAAACTATTTCCGCTTAGTAATTCTTTGAATTGGCAGCTTCCACTCAAATTCAGCAATTGAAGCAAATCGGCTGGTAACAACACCAGTATATTTCGCTCATCCCGGTTAAAATTGGCGATCACCAACAGGCGTTGTTTATCGGTATATCGCAAGTATAGATACAACCGTGTATCAAAACCTGGCTGTTGGTCATTTGCCAGCATCAATTCCCAGAATTCGCCGCTAATGATTGCTTCATTTTGCCGGCAAATATTAAGCAGTTTGATGTAAAAATCACGCAGTTGCTTTTGTCCCTCAGACAATTGCCCCCCGTCCATCAAGCCATTATTTAACCATTTCTGGTGATCGGGCACGCCCCAGTAATCAAAAATTGTGGTACGGCCATCATCATTGCTAAAACCTTCATAACCTCCACCCTGCTCGCCCACTTCCTGACCCATGTAAATCATTACCGGACCGGTGTTTAACGTAGCGGTAACAATCATACCCGGAACACCATTCCAGCCATGATCGCCGAAATAGCGCGACGCAACCCGCTGCTCGTCGTGGTTCTCCATAAAGCGCAGCAAATGGTTATCAATGCCCTTAGCGTCATTATTCCAAACCTGGTTTATATCCCAGGTTGTTGCATCCCATTGGCTATAAGTAAGTTTTCTGATCGCATCATACAAGCCTACCTTGTCGTACAGGTAATCGAATTTTCCATCAAAAATATACTCCCTGTATTTTCCAACATCATAGGCTTCGCCGATGAAGATCAAATCCGGAAAAGTTGCTTTAAGTTTTGTAATCACCCAGGTCCAGAAAGCAACCGGCACCATCTCAACCATATCACATCGGAAACCGTCTATCCCTTTTTCACTCCAGAAATGGAGGATGTCGTATATTTTATTCCATAAGGGGGGAATCGGATCGAAATAATTCTTACGGTTGTCCAGGTAATCAATGCCATAATTCAACTTTACGGTTTCAAACCAATCGTTTATCGACGGTGCAGCTGTAAATCTGTCGTTGCCCGTAGCTTTAGCAGGATTTTCGTCAAACTGCCCATCTTTTAAAGGGCTGCTGAATTCGTCGCCACCGGGGTTATAACCCTTCGGAACCACAAAAGCCTGCCCCGGCGTATAGTAAAAATCGTTAAGCGGACTAAAAGCTTTGGTCGAATCATCGTCAACACCGAAGTCGCGGACATTTTCGGGTTTTTTATCCGAATGGTAAGAGCGTGCCACATGGTTTGGCACCAGGTCGATAATCACTTTCAGGCCATTATCGTGACTACGTTTAACCAGTGCTTCAAACTCGCCCATTCGGTTACTGACGTCTACCGCAAGGTCAGGATCAACGTCATAATAATCACTAACGGCATAAGGCGAACCGGCGCGGCCCTTAACTACATCGGGATCATGTGGACTGATGCCAAATGCCGAATAATCGGTCATAGTTGCGTGTTCGATGATACCGGTATACCAAACATGCGTAAAGCCCATTTTTTTAAACTCCTGCAGGGCCTTATCGTTAATATCATTGAATTTTCCGCAGCCGTTCTCTTCTATCGATCCATAATATTTATTACGCGTATTGCTGTTGCCAAACAAGCGGGGCAATAGTTGATAGATGATGTGTTTATCGTCAGCAGCCAAGAAATCAGTATTTTAATAAAAATTTATTTTTTTTATCTGGCTTCCACCAGTATTTCCGTGTCTGAAGTAACTTTTTGATCCTTGTTATAAATAGTCACCGTAATTTCATTACCCGACAAATTTTTGATCCGCACGCCTTCTTTTCCAACTTTAATATTAAGCAAATTTCCCCTAAATCCAATATGAAAGGAAAAACTACCCCATTTAGCAGGTAAAAAAGGATTAAAATAAAGTTTATCATCCTTCACGCGCATGCCACCAAATCCCTGTACTACTGCCAACCAGGTGCCTGCCATAGAAGTAATATGGCATCCATCTTCCGTGTCGTTATTATAGTCGTCAAGATCCAGTCGCGAGGTACGCAGGTAAAACTCATAGGCCCTGGCCTCATCACCCAATTTAGCAGCAATCACTGCATGAACGCAGGGCGACAATGATGATTCATGTACGGTACGCGGCTCATAAAAATCATAATTACGGCGTAACGTATCAATATCATAGTTGTATTCAAAAAAGTAAAGCCCCTGCAATACGTCAGCCTGTTTGATGAAACAGGAACGTAAAATACGGTCCCAGCTCCATTTCTGATTTAAAGGACGATCGCCTGCAGGCAGATCATTTACCAGAATTTGTTCTTTGTCGAGATAGCCATCCTGCTGCAGGAAAATACCCAGTTTTTCATCTTTGGGGTAATACATCTTAGCGATAATATCCCGGAATTTGGCAAACTCAGCTTGTTCATCCAAACCAATCTTAGTTGCCAAAGCAGCATATACTTCTGAATGTTCTGCCTTTACTTTAGCAGCCACTGTTAGCGTGTATTGTAGGCACCAGGTAGCCAATTTACTGGTATACCAGTTATTGTTAACGTTATTTTCGTACTCGTTAGGCCCGGTTACACCCAACATAACATACTGAGCTTTATCGCTTGACCAATTCACGCGCTGTGCCCAAAAACGGGCGATAGCGATCAGTACTTCCAGACCAAAGTCTGTCAAATATTGTTCATCCCCTGTGTAACGGACATAGTCAAATATTGCATGCGCTATTGCGCCATTCCTGTGAATCTCTTCAAAGGTAATCTCCCACTCGTTGTGGCACTCGGTACCATCCATCGTAACCATTGGATAGAGTGCCGCGCCATTATTAAAACCTAAAAGCTTGGCATTTTCAATGGCTTTGCCCAGTTGTTTGTATCGATACAATAATAAGTTCCTGGTAACCTTCTGGTCAGCAGTAGCCAGGTAAAATGGCACACAATAGGCTTCAGTATCCCAATAGGTAGAACCGCCGTACTTTTCACCGGTAAAACCTTTTGGGCCAATATTTAAACGATCATCCTCACCAGTATAGGTTTGGTTCAACTGGAAAATATTAAATCGTATCCCCTGCTGGGCCGATGTATCGCCTTCAATAATAATATCGTTATGCTGCCATTTTTTGTCCCATGCTGCGGCCTGTTCAGCCAGCATCTGATCAAAGCCTTTAGCACTAATGCTATTCAACGTTGATATCAACACCTCTTTCAGCGCTTGTGAATCGTAATTTAACGAAGATATATTTGCAGCAAATTTGGTTATCGTGATCGGCTGACCGGCTACAGTTTGCAATGTTAGCGCAGTTGCAATGTATTTATCTTTCTCAATAAGCTGTTTATTGACCGAAACAGACATTCCACCGGCACTTAAATGATATTTTTGGCCGGTTGCAACTTCAAACCCTGTTTTACGCGTACGCAATTGTACATATCCCCCATCGGCCCAATTTTCTTTCGACACTTCGTCCCAGAATTTTTCATCATAGTTTGAATCCTTATTTACCACGTCGCCATCGACATATGGGGTAATAGTTATCGGACCTGAATAATTGAGCGGTGTAATCGTATATTTTATAGCACCCGTTGCATCGTCGGCAAGGCTGCAAAACCGGATCGTTTCAACAGAAACTTCTTTGCCCTGGGGTGTACTTGCCAAGAAGGTTCGTTTCAGGTAACCCTCTTTCATATTTAATTCGCGCCGAAAAGCTTTTACATCGGCAAGCGCGAGATCAAGTTGTTCATCTCCTAAAACGATATTGATACCGATCCAGTTTGCTGCATTGAGCACTTTGGCAAAATATTCAGGATAGCCATTTTTCCACCAACCCACACGGGTTTTATCCGGATAGTAAACACCAGCAACGTAATTTCCCGGAAGTGTTTGGCCGCTGTAGGCTTCTTCAAAATTTGCGCGCTGACCCATTCGGCCATTACCCAAACTGAACAGGCTTTCAGAAATCATATTGAGTTCGGGATTGAACCCTTCCTCAATTATTTTCCATTCATCAGGTAGTATATAATTCTTCATAATATAATATCGCCTCCAAAACCGGAAACCCGGCACCTGGGACTTCTATGCTAATTTATTTAACTGGCCCGTTGCGCTATTGAATCAGCAAGCCTAAATCAATTAATTTCTTACTATCCATTTGATCCAAACCACTCACCACCAAATCGGCTTGAATCAGGGTTTTCGGCGATCCGATACCTACTGCCAGCATTCCGGCATTTTTAGCAGCTTCAAGCCCAGCAATAGCATCTTCAAAAACTACACAATTTCGGGCTGCAATATGCAATTCTTCGGCGCCTTTTAAAAACACTTCCGGATCGGGTTTAGGTTTACTCACTTTATTGCCATCGATAACAACATCAAACAAATGACTGATGCCCACCTTCGCCAGGATAGTTTCGGAGTTTTTACTTGCAGACCCCAGAGCTGTTTTGATGCCGGATGCTTTGCATGATTCAACGAATTCTCTTGCCCCTGGCAGCACTTCGGCCGGCGTCATTTTGGCGATCATATCAACATACCAGGTATTTTTAAGGGTAGCCAATACTTCTTTTTCTGCGTGTGTCTTCGTTAGTCCGCCCCATTGCAAAATCAGGTCGAGCGAAGCCATCCGGCTAACTCCCTTTAGCTTTTCATTATCTTCCTCTGTGAAGTCGAAACCCAATTCATTGGCCAGTCGCTTCCAGGCCTGATAATGGTAAACTGCCGTATCAACAATAACGCCATCGAGGTCAAATATACATGCTTGTATCAAATTCATAATGTTTGTTTTGCTATTAAACCAGCGTTTTTAGCATTCCTAAATATATCTATTAATGTTTATTATTGGGTATTATTTCTAAAAC
>CAIPPO010000068.1 GCA_903866915.1 uncultured Mucilaginibacter sp.
GAGTCTTCGGTATAATATTTGTCCCAGTTTTTGATGATCGATAATCCCTTGGCCTGGTTTTCATTTAAGGTTGCAGGGTTGATATATTTCAGCATCGAAGGCAATACGTCACGCGCTAATGTACTGTAGGTATCCATTTGCAGCAGACGCATACTGTCGACAGTTGCTTGATTCATAGCACTTAGTCTGCTGTTGATCCGACTGGCTCTGTAATATTGCTCAAAACGCCAGTTAATATAATAGGGATAAGATGGATCAGTCGAAGATTGGTTTGCTGAGCTCACAAAACCCCTGGCTGGATTTTTTACGGTCGGGTTCTGGTCCGCCGGAATCCAGCCCTGCCAGTTGTTGGCCGGGTCGCTGCCATCCATAACAAATTTTCCCTGGTCGCGGAATTTTAGTGGAAATTTGCCATTTGGCGTTATCGCGATATCTTTCTCCCGGTCAGCAAAAATAAAATTCTGGGCAGGTGCGGTAAAATAAGTGAGGGCTTTCCGATAATCCTGGTAGTTTTTTGCTCGATTAAGCAGGTAAAAAGTTTGAAAATCGTCCGATTCTTCATGTGCTATCCATCGCATTGCATCGCCGACAGGGACATTTGTTCGCCCTTTTGGCCTTTGTCCGATTTTGTCATAAACTACCGGTCCATGCAGGGTATAAATCACGGTATCATAAACAGATGGCTGGCCGCGGACCTTGATCTCCTCAACTTTTTTGCTGGTTTTTACCCATTTATTATCATACCAAAATTCAGTTTTCGACTGGTCTTTAAATTTTATTTGATACCAGTCCAGCACATCGGCATCAACGTTGGTTACACCCCAGCTGATATTTTTATTATAACCGATAATAACGCCGGCTGCCCCGGGTAGAGAAACGCCGTAAACATTTACTGTTGGAGATGATAATTGCACCTGGTACCAGATTGAAGGAAAGGTAAGATTCAGGTGAGGGTCATTCGCTAAAATTGGGAAACCGCTGGCCGTTTTACTTCCGGCTATAGCCCAATTGTTGCTTCCAATGCCGGGCACAATTTTTTGTGGTTTAATGGTATCGCTTGTGTTTGCTATAAAGTCTGCCGAAGGCTTAGGTAAGGGCAAAGGTTTGAAGTCCCATTTTGTACCCGCAGGAATGATAGGATCTTCGTGAAATGGATAGTCGGGAAACAAATCTTTAACGGTTTTAGCTCCGAAAACCTTCAAATTATTGGTCATTTCAAAATCGTCGCTTCCGCCGGATAAGGTTTCAGACATATTTTTAAGCAGATAAGCGCAGTTGATATATTCCCATTTTTCAGGCGCATAATCCAGCAGTTTAAATTCTATCGGATAGTCTTTTTTATTGAGTTGACTGATATAGCTGTTTACGCCATCACTGTAGGCAAGCAACACCATCTTGCTGATCGGGTCTTTCATCAGGCCCTTTAGTGTATTAATGGCGCCGAAGGTCATGCCGATGCGGCGATGGTACCGGTCAATATCCAGCGCTTTTGGTCCAACTACTTCCGACAGTCTGCCTGCAGCGGCTCTGGTCTGGATGTCCATTTGCCAAAGGCGGTCTTTAGCTGTAAGGTAGCCCTGTGCATAGTACAAGTCGTGGTCGTTTTTAGCAAAAATGTGGGGGATATGATGTTCGTCGTATTGTACGATGACCTTGTCCTGCAAGCCTTCAAGATGTAGTTCTTTGCCGGATGATGGGTTTTTGCTTTCTGCATTTTCCCAGAATCCACTTACAGGATTGAGAAATTTGCCAATTGGAGGAATATCGCCGAATTTGGTTTGTAAAGCCCAAATCAGCATTAATGTCAGCGCGAAAACTATTGTAGCAAGGAATCTCATTTGTTTATTTTGGCTGAGCCTAAAATAAAACAAATCAAGCGGAATTTATTCTGGAAAGCAGAAATTTAACGTGGATTTAATTATTGCCCAAGGCGTAATACCAATTTGAATCGATTTCTACCGAATGAAGCAGTATCGGCGTTATAGATGTTAAAAGCATAGCTGGGATATAATCTCAAATTCAGAGAATCTTTTTTGTACCCATCCTTCAGCCAGATATTATAGGCAGCTGGAACGGCATCAATGGCCTGAAGTGATAACGAATAAATTCCGTCCGTTTTTGCTGAAACTTTTAGGCTGATGCTTGTGCCGCTTGGTTTTAATGGTAAGGTATTGATTGCAAGCGGGATATTATTGGACGATAGGCTGGCAAGGCTTACATCGCCAAAGCCCTGCATAGAGGGGGCATCTTCGCCAGGTACATATAAAGCGCTTGACGAAGGTTTGAAATTGATAAGTATACCGTCAGTATTGATGGAGTCTTTTGCCAGTTTAAGGCGCAGGTAGCCGTTTACTGAATTAAGCGCTGCCGCATTGTCTGACGAGGTTGTTTGTGTTGCCGGCGAAGCAACAGTGGTTTGTGTACCAATAGCCTGGGATGTAACAACCGGCTTTACCGCATCTTTTGTACAAGAGACAAGCAAGAGGCTCGAGAATAACAATATAGCGCTTATTTCTTTTTTCATGATTGGTTCGTACAATTTTTCGCTGCTGATATAATAAGTTTCTAACAGTGGTTTATACGGGTGCAATTGAAATAGGTTTGCAGTATTTATCAACCAGTTATTTTCTGGCTTTATGAACATAAACTATTGAAAAACAGTAAAATACGAATAATTACTTTAAGCAGATAATTGCTTATCCGTACTGCTGTGGTGCCAGGTTTTTTTGAAGGCCGAGGGATTTTTTCCTACTATTTTGTTAAAAAGCCGGTTAAAATAGGATAGACTTTCAAAGCCTACTGAATAACAAACTTCGGTTATATTTTTGTCCTGCATCAAAAGGTTTTTTGCAAGGTCGATACGGTATTGGTTAACAAAATCAGTAAACGTCATATTTGTTTGACGTTTAAAATATCGGCAGAAAGCAGGTGTTGTAAGGTTCACTTTCTGTGCTACAATATTTACATCAGGTTTCAGATTGTAATTGGCGTCGATATACTCATAGATCGCACCCATACGAATCTTGTCTTTTAGAAAAAATTGGATGCTAAGATGATCGTCATTCAGGATCTCAAATTCGGATGATGTTGCCAAAAACTGAAAAATGTCGAGTAATTCTATCAATTGCTCGAAAGAGGGGAGTTCATGTAGTTGTTTCAGCCGCTTGCTGGCTTGCTGTTTGGTTGCCCCATAAAAAGAAATACCTGAGGCTGATTTCTTAAACAATTGTTTTATAGCAGCGAGTTCGGGGGATACCTGAATAGCCTCGCCTAAAAAATTTACCCGTAACTGAATTACAACCTGTTGATAGTCGCTTCTTAGCCGGTAGTCGAAGTTCAAATGCGGAAGATTGCTTCCAATAAAAACCAGGTCGCTCTGTGTATAGCCCGAAACGTGAGAACCAACATGCCTGATTCCGGCATCAGCTTCCACATATACGAGTTCGAATTCAGGGTGGTAGTGCCATAAAAAGGTGTTTCTCAGGCGGGGCGAAAATAACTTGAATGATTTGCCGGGTTCAAATTCAACCTTCTCTAATTGGATCTCATTCATCGTTATTGCATTATTTGGAGACTAAAAGTAATGATAATGGTTAATATAGAGCAAAAAATGGTTATTGGGAAGAAGAATATCCTTGATTCACCCTATTAACTTTGAATTGCAAATAAATTGTAAACATGGACAAACCACAAAAAACAATGGGAGCAATGACGATGGCTCCTGCAAATGCCCACAAAGAAATACCGGGTAACCCTTCGACGGCAAAATCGAGTCAGTTAAAATTAAACGATCGGAGTAATGGCAAAGCTTTGCGTGTATTGAGCGAAGAAGACTGGCAGTTTTGGATACATAATGGATATATCGTAATAAAAAATGCGGTGCCTAAAGATCAGGCAAAAAGATTGGCAGATTACCTTTGGGAATACGAGGACAAGGATCAGTACGATATAGAAAGCTGGTATAAACGGCCTAATGTTCAAATGCAGATGGCCGAATTAAATAACACAGGCATGGTGGAAATATATAACCATCAATACTTGTGGGATAATCGCCAGTATCCGCGTGTATACGAAGCCTTTGTGGATATTTGGGGTACCGAAAGGCTTTGGTCCACCATTGATAGGGCCAATCTGAATTTTCCTTTAAGGCCGGGATTTGAATACAAAGGGTTTATTCACTGGGATTATGATCCGGAAACCAAACCGGTAAATGTACAGGGCGTATTGGCTCTGGCCGATCAAACAGACGAAAACATGGGCGGCTTTCAATGTGTACCTGAATTGTATCGCACATATGATACCTGGAAATTGACACAGCCTGATGACCGCGATCATTATAAACCTGATGTTTCGGGATTAGACGTAGTGAAAGTGAAAATGGAAGCGGGTGACCTGTTGATATTTAACAGCCTGGAACCCCATGGAATCCGCGCCAATACCAGTGGTAATAAGGTTAGGGTAGCGCAATACATTGCAATGATGCCTGCACAGGAAGAAAACGAAGAGCTGCGCCAATGGCGCATTAACAGCTGGCAAAGTCGTGAAGCAATGCAAGGCTACGCTTTCCCCGGCGACCCGATGGAACGGGAAAAGAAAAACCCTATTGCAGAGCTGAGCCCCTTGGGAAGAAAACTTTTGGGATTGGACAGGTGGTAAATTAACTGGCGCTGCATTTTTTTGCGAAGCTTGTTTTAGGTATCAGATTATAATATTTATAGATTTGGTCTTATGCCTGATTTATCCCATTTTAAAATTTTAGTCGGGCTCGCTGTTGTAATATTTACGACAGTGAGCGTCTCGGCTCAAAAGAGCCCTTTGCCCGCGTTGGTCGAAAAAAATGGCCATTATTCGCTATTGGTCGACGGTAAACCATTTTTTATTCTGGGCGGACAGGTACACAATTCAAGTGCCTGGCCCAAAATGATGCCAGCGGTATGGAGATCTGCTGCTATTTTGAAGCTGAACACGCTTGAAATACCGGTATATTGGGAGCAGGTCGAGCCTCATCCGGGGAAATTTGATTTTTCATTTGTAAACACGCTTTTACAACAGTCGCGGCAGCATGGAGTAAAACTGGTATTGCTTTGGTTTGGTACCTGGAAAAACGGCAGTAATCATTATATGCCCGAATGGATGAAACGTGATGCTGTTAATTATCCAAACATAACGGGCAAAAACGGACAGCCTATCGACTCGCCTTCACCGCATGCCAACGCCACTTTGCAGGCCGATATCAAAGCCTTTGAAGCGTTGATGAGCTACCTTGCACGAACCGATCAGCAGCGGCAGGTGATTATGGTGCAGGTTGAAAATGAATCGGGCTCATGGGGAAGTATTCGTGATTATTCGGCAGAAGCGCAAAAACTATTCGATGGTGCTGTTCCTGCCAAATTATTTGAGCCCACTTTATTAAAGGCTTTGAATGTGCCAATTGTTACCGGAGGTACCTGGCGCGAGGTATTTGGCGACAGGGCCGACGAATATTTTCAGGCCTGGTATACAGCCAATTTTATAGGGCAAGTGGCAGCAGCCGGAAAATCGGTTTACCCTTTACCGCTTTATACCAATGCAGCTTTACGTGACCCGTTGACTAACCCAACCGCCAATAATTACGAAAGCGGTGGCCCGACTTATAATGTGATTCCGATATGGAAGGCCGCGGCACCGGCTTTAGACCTCGTGGCACCAGACATTTACCTATCAGGCAGCGAACGTATATTAAGGGTGCTCGATCTTTATAACCTGCCCGGAAATGCGCTTTTTGTACCAGAGGCTGCGTTGAACGTTGAAAAAGCTAAGTATTTGTTTGAAGTTATTGCCAGGGGAGGAGTAGGCTTTTCGCCATTTGGTATCGACGACAATGGTGTCGGCGAAACAACGGATCAAACCGCCAAACGTTTAGCTGCGTTTGCAGAAATCTATGCAACTGTTAAACCCATGATGGCCGAAATTTTACGTTGGGCAAATGCTGGAAAAATAACCAGCATTGTTGAACATGATGACCATGCTGATCAAACAATTGAACTGGGTTCATGGCAGCTATTAGTGAAATTTGGCGGTGACGGCAGAGCTAATGCTGCACCGATGTACACCCCGGAAGCAACCGGGAAGCTATTAGTATTGAAATTAAGCGACAATAAATTTATGCTTATTGGCAGCCGATGTCATGTGACTTTCAAGCCGAACGGCAGCAATGCAGGTAAGGCATGGCAATACCTGAAGGTTGAAGCAGGTGCCTATTCGCATGGAGACGTTAAGGCGACCAGGATTCTTAACGGTGATGAAACTGATTGGGGCGGTCCGGGCTTTGGTGATAAGCCAACGATACTTCAAGTTAGTTTAGTTGTTCGTTAATCTTATTTTGCCGAATGCCAGTCGTTATTTTACAGGCGTGGTGTGCTCTTTAGCTATTAAAAAAAAGTGCTCAGCCTCGTATTGTCAAAGAAGAGCAATAACAATGCATCGAGGGGCTTATTTTAGCTGATGGCAAAACATTCAGACCAATAGCATGTTGGGTTTCAAGGAGAAGGTACTGCACAAAGCTTTATTTAATTCCGATTGTTATTTAAACCCATCATTATGAAATATCTTAATTATTTACTTTGTACATTGGTATTGTTGTTTACTGGCACGGTTGCCTTTGCACAAAAATATAAAACTGCAGCTGACACCGGTAAACTCAATGTAGAATATGCTAAAGTACAGAACGATATAGCTGATCTGACTGTTAAACTCGATGCAGCTAAAGCCGATCTGCCAAATTTTCAAACCAAAGCAGGTAATGCCGGTGCTGATGCACAAACCGCAGCCACCTCGAGCAGCAATGATGCAGCAAAAGCAACAAGCGGTAATTTACAGGATTCAAAGGACGCTAAAAAAAGTGCTGATGATGCTTATGACAAGGCTAAGGATTCGCGTTCGGCAAATAATAATGTAGGTAAGCAGAATGAAAAAATCAGGAAACTTACAGATCAGCTGAAAGAAAAACGCCAGCGTTTGAAAGACCTTGATATTATGCGTAATGCGATTTTAGCACAGATACCGACGAAATAATTTACATTTTATTTAGATAAGCCATAGCAAATTGAACAAATTGCTATGGCTTTTTATTTCCAATAATCTTTCATTAGCGTAGCTACCCAGCCCGGTTGCTTTCTTTTCCCATTTAAATCAAACTCTTTAAATACGGGTTTGATATCCAAAATTGGGGTACCTGCGGTTGCATCCAGGTACTTTACAAAAATACTACGTTCCTTTTGCTCCACCAATTCCACAGTGCACAAACCCAGTTGATTTGGACGATCTTTCTTTCTCTGACAAAATATTCCCATCACAGGCCATTTGGGGTTGCCCCGGGGATGACCGGAATAAACGATCTTTTGTGGATCAACTTTGTTGAAATAATAAATAATTTCCAGATGAGAAAAATTCATAATACCTTCAAATGCCATTGATGGTATTTCCGGCATCAATGTGATCTCGGAAATTATATCTCCCCAAAAATCATCACTTGTATCGTGGCGGCTGTTTTTAACTTCAGCTACCGCTTTAAGTATTATTTCCATACGGCAGTTTGATTGGGTTGTTCAAAACTAAAAAAACAGCCGATAGTATTGAAATTAATAACCATTTTCACTTTTTCCACCAAAAAATCAATTTTATCTTAAATTTGAAAACTGGATGAGCGTTTGATTTTACTACGCAACAACCATTCCCCCTAACAAACCTGGCATGAAAAAAATACTCTTGTTAGCACTTTGCTGCTGCGTAGCTGCCCTAAAAGTTTCAGCGCAAATACCTTCTCTGGAGCGTGTAGAGCCTATGTTTTGGTGGGTGGGGATGAGTAATCCAAACCTGCAATTGATTGTCCACGGCGATCATATTGCTTCCCGAAAAGTGACGTTAAATTACCCCGGAGTACAGCTGTTAAAGGTAAACCAGGTTGAAAATCCCAATTACTTATTTCTTGATTTACACATTTCTGCTTCAGCAAAGCCGGGAACGTTCCCGATAAAGTTCGTTAAAGCTGGCGAAAATCCACTGATTTATCAATACTCGCTGAACAAACGGGGTCAGGTATTAATTAGGGCACAGGAAGTAACCAGTAAGGATCTCATTTACCTGATTATGCCTGATCGCTTTGCAAATGGCGATCCCAAAAATGATTCTGTAGCCGGTATGTTGGAGCAGGGGATTAACAGGTCTAAAATGTTTAGCCGGCACGGGGGCGATTTGCAGGGTGTTATTGATCACCTCGATTACCTGAAGGACCTGGGTGTAACTGCAATATGGCTCACACCAGCTATTGAAAATGATGAACCTAAGGAATCCTATCATGGCTATGCTGTAACAGATCATTATAAAATCGACCCCCGGTACGGGACTAACGAGCTTTATAAACAGTTTGTCGCTAAATGCCACAGTATGGGTTTGAAAGTAGTAATGGATCTGGTCCACAACCATGCCGGTACCGAAGGTTATACTATTATGGATATGCCAATGAAAAGTTGGGTACACCAATGGCCGACATATACCACCTCAAACTTTCGTGATGCGGTAGTAATGGATCCTCACGCTTCGCCTGCAGATCGAAAAAGGATGCAGGATGGCTGGTTTGATCATCGCATGGCTGATTTAAACGAAAATAATCCCTATGTACAAAATTTTCTTACCCAAAATCATATATGGTGGGTAGAGTATTCCGGCGTAGATGGGTTCAGGCTGGATACATATCCTTACAATGATCCGCAGTTTATGGCAGATTGGGCTTTAAAAGTTAGAGCGGAATTTCCTCACCTTTCAATTTTTGGGGAAACATTGGTTTGGTCGGCGGCCAATCAGGCATTTTTTACAGAGGGCAATACGGTCAACCGGGGATTTGATACACATTTGCCTGGCGTAACTGACGGCGTCTGGAAAGAAGCAGTTTACGATGCGCTGAATGCCCGCGAGGGTTGGACCGAAGGTGTCAACCGTTTATATTCGGTAATGGCGCAGGACTTTTTATACAAAGATCCTACTAAGAATACCATCTTCCTGGATAATCACGACATGAGCAGGTTCCTGTCGGTTGTGGGTGAAGATTTTACTAAATACAAATCGGGAATGGCGCTTTTACTGACCATGCGGGGCGTACCGCAATTGTATTATGGTGACGAAATATTGATGAAGAACTTCTCGAATCCGGATGGTCTGGTCAGGGAAGATTTTCCCGGGGGATGGCCGGGCGACAAATATGATATGTTCAAGCCGACTGGTCGCGGGGTGCGAGAAAATTACGCATTCAATTATGTGCGTACGCTGGCAAATTATCGCAAAAATACGAGTGCTCTGCAGACAGGTAAGTTAATGCAATACATTCCCGAAGATGGGATTTATGTATACTTTAGATACGATGAGCACAAAACTGTTATGGTAATTTATAATAGTCGGGATACCGGCCAAACCATTACAACCAACCGTTATAACGAAAGGATCAAAGGCGCAGGTAAAGGCCTGAATGTAATTTCAGGAGAAATGATAGATTTGAGTTCACTTTCAATTGCGGCTAAAGCGACATTAGTTTTAGAAATAATAC
>CAIPPO010000069.1 GCA_903866915.1 uncultured Mucilaginibacter sp.
CTGCCTTGATACTTGATACTAAATACTTGCTACTCCTGTAATTACCAGCTTGCTTTCCTTACTCCCGGGATCTTGCCTTCTAAAGCCATTTCGCGGAATGTAACGCGCGAAATGCCGAACTGGCGCATATAACCACGTGGGCGGCCGGTTAATTTACAACGGTTGTGTAATTTTACCGGTGACGATGCTTTTGGTAAAGCATCTAATGCTGCAAAATCACCTGCTGCTTTAAGGGCGGCCCTTTTTTCAGCATACTTAGCTACTAATTTGGCACGTTTTACTTCGCGTGCTTTTATACCTTCTTTAGCCATTATTTAGTCTGATTTTTAAATGGTAATCCAAATTGTTTCAGTAATTCCAAGGCTTCAACATCATTGCTTGCCGAGGTTACAAAGGTAATATCCATACCCTGTATTTTATTTATCTTATCGATATTTATCTCAGGGAATATGATCTGCTCTGTAATACCCAGTGTGTAGTTTCCACGGCCGTCAAAACCTTTATCGTTAATACCTTTGAAGTCACGTATACGTGGCAGGGCAACAGCAATTAAGCGGTCTAAAAACTCATACATTGTATTATCGCGTAAAGTAACACGTACGCCTATCGGCATATTTTTACGCAATTTAAAGTTCGAAATATCTTTCTTTGATTTTGAAGAAACTGCCTGCTGACCAGTAATGGTGGTTAATTCGGTAATGGTGTTCTCGATAAGTTTTTTATCGGTAGTAGCACCACCTACACCCTGGTTAATAGCAATTTTTTGCAGTTTAGGAACTTGCATAACGCTTTTGTACTGAAATTTATCTTTCAGCGCGGTACGAATTTCATCCTTGTATTTTGATTTTAATCTTGGTGTGTAAGTCATTACTTAATTTCCTCCCCTGATTTTTTTGCTACCCTTACTAATTTACCGGCATCATTCAATTTACGGCCTACGCGTGTTGCTTTACCCGATTTTGGGTCAACCAATGCAAGGTTTGAAATATGAATAGGAGCCTCTTTCTTTATAATACCACCGTTAGGGGTTGCAGCGTTAGGTTTTGTATGTTTCGATACTAAGTTAGCACCTTCAACAATAGCTCTTCCATCAGCTAATATTACTTCAACTATTTTGCCCTGCGTACCTTTTGAGTCGCCGGCTATAACCTTAACCAGGTCGCCTTTGCGAAGCTTGATCTTGGTTGGTTGTGCGTGTTTTTTCTTTTCCATGTTACAATACCTCCGGTGCTAATGATACAATTTTCATAAATTGTTTCTCACGCAGTTCCCTTGCAACAGGGCCAAAGATACGGGTACCTCTTGGTTCGTCCTGGTTATTTAATAACACTGCTGCGTTATCGTCGAAACGTATATATGAACCATCCTTACGACGGATCTCTTTTTTAGTTCTTACCACTACTGCTTTTGACACAGTACCTTTTTTCACGTTGCCTGAAGGCAAAGCGCTCTTTACGGTAACTACTATCTTATCGCCAATAGAAGCATATCTTTTACCGGTACCGCCTAACACGCGGATCACTAAAACTTCTTTAGCACCGCTATTATCAGCTACGTTTAATCTTGATTCCTGTTGTACCATTTTATTTAGCCCTTTCTAAAATTTGAACTAATCTCCAGTTTTTGCTTTTGCTCAACGGGCGGGTCTCCATAATCAATACGGTGTCGCCAATACCACAGGTATTAGTTTCGTCATGAGCCATAAATTTGGTAGTTTTCTTCACGAACTTACCATAGATCGGGTGCTTCACTTTCCGCTCCACAGCTACAACAATAGATTTCTCCATCTTGTTGCTAACTACC
>CAIPPO010000070.1 GCA_903866915.1 uncultured Mucilaginibacter sp.
AGTAAAAGAGCATATTTTCAGAGGACTAATTGAAGCAGGTTTCATTATTTTCCTGTTTTACGCCAACTTACTAATGGGCGATTTCACCCGGACCGGCAATGCACATGGTAGAAGCCTGATCTGGGGTATAGAGGATATTTTTACGATCACCAATTTCCAGATTGCCATTGCTGCGGCTATTATCGGCTACCTTTTTTTCGAATACCTGAGAAAGAAAATTTAATCGTCAGTGTTTTTCCAGCATCCTGTAAACTTCCGATCCCGCAAGTAAAAAAGCACCTACCCCATAAACTTCGGTATCATTAGCGCTCACTTTTTCAGGCTTCTCGCCTATCTGCTGCACATAACCCAACTTGCCGTTTTCTTGCACACAACCCGTTAACGCTGCCCATGCTTTTTCAACTATCCTGTGATATTGACGATAAGGCAATAATCCATTGTTGATTCCGTAGGCCAGTGCATAGCAATAGAAGCCCGTTCCGCTGGCCTCTTTTACCGGGTAAGCGGCGGGGTCGAGCAGGGCGGCGTGCCAGGTGCCATCGTCATTTTGTAGTATTGCTATTTTTAGGGCCATATCCTGATACAGTTTTATAAACGCCGGGCGCTCCGGGTAATCATCCGGCATATTTTTAAGCATCCTAACCAGACCCGCCAATACCCATCCATTGCCCCTCGACCAGAAAACCTTTTTACCGTTAGCTTCCTTTTGTGTAAAAAACCGACTGTCGCGATAGTATAAATGTTCATCCTTGTCATACAGGTAGTCTGTAGTTTTCCACCATAGTTTACAGGCTTCATCAAGGTATTTCCTATCTCCGGTAGCCGTTGAAAGGTAAGCCAGAGCCGGCGGCCCCATAAAAAGTGCATCACACCAGGCCCATTCGCGTTCGGCGATATTGTTTTTCCATTCAAGCGATTCGGTATGCGGTACAGCGATGATACTATCAGCCTGATGTTTCCATTGTTCTATCATCAACGGTTTATGATAATCCAAATACATCTGGCTAAACATTTGTGCTACGCAATAATCATCGGCCATGGTATGCCTCGGCCCGGTTTGCCAGTGCAAACTATCACCTATGGCATTCATATCATTAAAATACGTTGAGTAGGTAGCTACTTCTGTCAGGCCCAAATAACCTGCATAACAAGCACCCATGGTCCAGTCCCATTTCTGATGAGGTGTACCTTGTTGTTTCCAGGCTGTCAACTGCCATCGGGCAACTTTGTTCATCTGATCGACAATGACGTCGGATTTTTTTGTCATTTGTGCCGATAAGGGTTGTTGCCAAATTGTTATCAGAATCAAAACGGATACGCATTTTCTCATTGCAATCTTTTTGAAATCTAAATTTATAATATATCTGCATTTAAACATCATATAGAAATAATGCTGAGTTCAATCCCCTATGAGTAACTTTATAATAAGTAGCCTGCCAGGCAAATAAACAACGTCTGGTATTATAATTTTTTTAAAAATAATTTAAATAACTTGTCCTGTAATCGGTATCCCGGTCGTCATTCCTAAAAAAACCATAAATCAAAAAACCATGAACGAATTTGTATTGATCTTCAGGAATGATTTTCTTCCCGAAGTAAAGTTTTCGCCGGATGAGATGCAGGCTATTATGCAGCACTGGCAAGAATGGATGGGCGGTATAGCTGCTAAAGGTCAACTGGCCGATAGTGGAAACCGCTTAAGTAGCAACGGCAGCATAGTTAAGCCGAATAATGTAATCACCGACGGGCCTTTTGTCGAGATAAAAGAGATCGTAAGTGGCTATATAGCAATAAAGGCCGCGTCGATCGATGAGGCAGTGGAAATTGCGAAAGGTTGCCCAATTCTCAAAGTTGGAGGCAATGTAGAAGTCAGAGATATTATTCCAATGAGCATGTAAACCAAAAAATCATGAAAGAATTTGCACTATTATTCAGGAATGACGCCAACGCTGGGTCAAAGGTTACACCACAACAAATGGAATTAATGTCTGCCAAATGGTAACATTGGGTGGGAAGTTTAGCAGCACAGGGCAAACTCGTATCGCCAGGTAGTCGGCTTGGATTTAACGGACGCAGTGTTAAGCCAGGCGATATTGTCGATCAGGGTCCCCATGTAGCATCAATGGAAATACTAAGCGGATTCCATGTTATCAAAACCAATTCTATCGACGAGGCAACCGAAATTGCCGGCGACTGCCCTATACTGTCTATCGGCGGCAGCGTCGAAGTCAGAGAGATCATACTAATGAATACTTAATAACTTTCCATTAACTTATTGACAAAAACCTGCCTGAGTACGGATTTACGAAAACAGAATTTAAATTGAATATTAAACTTCCTCCCTTTATTTTTACAGGAGGAAGCTTTTTCATTTTATGCAGCAAAAAGAACTTATACCACAACTTTACAGGAACGAGTTCAGAAAGATGGCTGCGGTACTTTGCCGTTTATTCGGGATCGAGCATATTACGATAGCAGAAGATATTGCAGGCGATACATTCCTGCTCGCTGCAGAAACCTGGGGTTTGAAGGGTATCCCCGAAAACCCAACTGCGTGGTTATATACTGTCGCCAAAAATAAGGCCAAAGACTTCCTCAAACGCAACGAAATCTTCAACCAAAAGGTCTCTCCGGCAGTACAAAATGCAGCGAACGTACAAAACGAATTCGAAATAGACCTGTCGAATTCAAATATAGTCGACAGCCAGTTACAAATGATGTTTGCCATTTGTAACCCATGTATTCCACCTGAGTCGCAGATTGGATTAGCCTTGCGCATTCTTTGCGGTTTTAGTGTCGATGAGATAGCCGACGCTTTTTTAACTAAAAAGGAAACGATCAACAAACGTTTGTACCGGGCTAAAGAAAAATTAAAACAGCTAAAAGTAAAGATAGAAATGCCTCATGAAGAGGAAATCGGCAATCGAATAGACAATGTATTGACTACGCTTTACCTTTTGTTCAACGAGGGCTATTATTCGGCAGGCCGGAACTCCATAATCAGGAAGGATTTTTGTCTGGAAGCGATGCGACTTGCTTATATGTTGGTTGAAAATACGGGTAGCAGCAAACCCGAGGTTTGTGCTTTACTTTCTCTTATGTGTTTTCATGCCTCCAGGTTTGAAGCCAGAATAAAGCCTGACGGCGAACTAGTACTCTATAACGAGCAAGACAGATCATTATGGAATCAGGAATTGATCTTAAATGGTAAATATTTTTTAAACAAGGGCGCCACAGGTAATACGCTATCTAAATATCATCTCGAAGCTGCTATAGCTTATTGGCATACGATTGAAATTGACAGCATCGAAAAATGGGAAAATATTCTAAGCCTGTATAATAAATTACTAATTATTGAATATTCACCTATTGCAGCACTAAACCGCACTTATGCTTTGGCAAAAGTTTATGGCAACGAAACAGCCATTAGAGAAGCAAAAAAACTAGCTCTTGATAGCAACCATTTGTATCAAAGTTTATTGGGCGAATTGTTTGCACCAACTGATATCAAAAAGGCAGCAGATCACTTTCTCCTGGCAGCTACACTGACAAGGTCTGCTACTGACAGAAAAATAATTTTGAAAAAAATTGACAAATTAAATCAAAAAGTTAATTAGCGCCCTTTTCCTATCTATCTCTGTAAATCGTATATTGCTTCTTCCGAACCGATTATAAAATGAAAAAAGTTTTGCTGCTCCTGTTTTGTGCCGGGCTAAGCTATGCTTATGCCGCTGGCCAGCCACGCCTCAAGTATTATGGCCCAAAAATTCAAAACAAAATACAAGATATTTATGTGCCGGCAGATGAGCAAAATGTAGGGGGACTATTAGGATACCGGATGCAGGTAAACCTCGAAAAACGTTTACTACAAATAGATTCTGGTATCCTGTTATCGGGGTTTAAAAAGCGTCCCGGCTCACAAACATGGATTGGCGAACACGTAGGTAAATTCCTGTTTTCGGCTTCAAAAACATATGCCTATTCGCACGACCCACGCATCAAACACCTGATGGATGACATGGTGCGCAAATATATCGCCTGCCAGATGCCTGACGGCTACCTGGGTACCTATTTGCTGAAAGACCGGTGGACTGAATGGGACGTTTGGGCGCATAAATATGCCATTATCGGCCTGCTCAATTACTATTCAATTACAGGTTATAAACCAGCCCTCGAAACTGCTAAAAGAGCAGCAGATCTGATCTGCCGCACTTTTGGCGAGAAACCCGGTCAACGCGACCTGATGGTTTCAGGGGAGCATGTGGGTCTGGCCCCGGGCAGCATACTTGAACCAATGATAGACCTATACAGGTATACCGGCGATGCCAAATATCTGGCATTTTCCAAATATATACTTCGCGCTTTTGAACACCCTGACGGCCCTAAACTGATCTCGCAATTACAGAAATATGGCGATGTAACGAAAGTTGGTGATGCCAAAGCCTATGAAATGCTAAGCTGTTTCCTCGGCATCCTTAAATATTATAAACTGACCGGCGAATCTAAATACCTGCATTTATTGCAAACTGCCTGGACCGATATTACGAGCCATCGCTTATACATTACCGGAACTTCAAGCGATCATGAAATTTTCAGACAAACAGGGGATTTAGGCGCCGAAAACGACAACGAAATGGGTGAAGGCTGCGTTACTGTAACCTGGATACAGTTCAACCTGCAATTGCTGCAAATAACCGGCGAACCTAAATATGCCGAAGAATTGGAACGCTCGGTATATAACCATTTGTTTGCGGCCGAGAATCCACAAACCGGCTGCGTAAGCTATTATACCGCACTTGACGGCCCCAAACCCTATCGTTGCGATCAGGGTTTTTCCTGTTGCCTATCCAGTGTGCCCCGCGGCATTTCGTTGATCCCTGAAATGATCGCGGGGAAAATAAATGGAAGCTATACCGTATTACTCTATGAAAATGGCGTATCAACTCAAAATATCAAAGCGAAAGATGGATCAGCTGTTTTGCTAAAGGTGAGCAGTACGACTACTTTCCCTCAGGAAGGTAAAGTGACCTATACAGTCGATCCCTCAAAAACGGCAACATTCGCTATAAATTTCCGTGTGCCGGCATGGTCGGCAAATTTTAGTGCGACAGTTGGTGGTCGTAGATATTCGGGTAAAAAAGGAAGCTTATTGACGATTGAAAGGAAATGGTCCACCGGCGATCAAATTTCGATAACTTTCGGTATGCCGGCACAAGTCATACCAGGAGGGCTCTCCTACCCCAATGCTGTGGCTATAAAACGTGGCCCGCAGGTTTTTGCTGTAGACAAGGGCTTAAATCCTGGCGTGGATTCCCTGAGTCATATTAAGTACGTTAACCTGGATATTTTTACTGATGAGCAAAAATCACTGCCGGAAAGGTGGACCTGGAAAGAAGCCTATTCACTCCCAATGACGGTCAACGGTAAATCTCAAAAAGTAATTCTGGTTCCCTTCGCCGAGGCCGGACAAAGCGCTTCTGATATTGAAGTTTGGATAAAGCATTAGGATGTTACCCGCTGTGAGCTTTGTACATATATAAACTGGGTGTCACCCTACGCGCTTTAAAATCTAACATCAGGCGGGCCGGAATGTCACCCTGAGCCCGTCGAAGGGCGACACGGGTTGGGCCTTTGCGCATGGTTCGACAAGCTCACCATGACAGCCTACGCGCTTTAATCTTACATCAGGCGGGCCAGAATGCCACCCTGAGCCTGTCGAAGGGCGACGCGGGAAGGGCCTTTGCGCATGGTTCGACAAGCTCACCATGACAGCCTGCGCCTATTTAAAATCTTACATCAGGCGCGCCGGAATGTCACCCTGAGCCTGTCGAAGGGCGACGCGGGCGAGGCCTTTGCACACCATGGTTCGACAAGCTCACCATGACAGCCTGCGCGCTTTAATCTTACATCTAGAGCGCCAGAATGTCACCCTGAGCCTGTCGAAGGGCGACGCGGGCAGGGCCTTTGCACACCATGGTTCGACAAGCTCACCATGACAGCCTGCGCTATTTATAATCTTACATCAAGAGCACCGGGTGTCACCCTGAGCCCGTCGAAGGGCGACACGGGTTGGGCCTTTGCGCATGGTTCGACAAGCTCACCATGACAGCCTACGCGCTTTAAT
>CAIPPO010000071.1 GCA_903866915.1 uncultured Mucilaginibacter sp.
CATCTCAAACTCCTGGAAATTTTTGGTCCCCCTGGCTTCAACCAATATTATCCTGCTTTCGTTTTTGGTGATATATCAAAAGGTACAACAATCTTAATACTAATGTTTCGGCCCATATTAAATATACCCGGTTGAACACCTGCTGGTACTACGGCGTTATCGAAATATTTGAGCCTGCTCATGTTCGACTGGTAGTTGACATTACCCAGATTGGTGCCTTCAATAAATAGCTTCATCACTGCGTTGCCCTTTGCGTTAACGATATTGCCGCCAACCCCAGCGCTCAGCAGATTGTAACCTGCGGTATAGGTTTCGGTGCCATAGGCTGCAAAAAAATGACCCTGCGCATCAAAGTGGTCAAATCCGAGAAAGCCATAAACATTTTTAAAAATTCCAAACCCTTTGGCAAAAGTACCCCGCAACTCGGAGTGTGTATGAAGGGGTGGTATAAAAGGCAGGTATTTAAGACTGTCAGGTTCGTGACCGTTGTTGCCTAAATTGGTGCCGTAGGTGAGGCTCAGTGAATTTTCAAAATGCAGCCACGGACGAGGGTGCAGGTCGAGAAAAAACTCGCCACCATTAATCCTCGCTTTATTTTGCACATAGCTAAATACGGCGTATTGCGGGTAGGCAGGGTTACGCAACGGGCTGCCATCGGGGTTCAATTCCTGCTGCTGGTAAATATAGTTCTGGATGTTATTATCAAACAATTCGATGCTTGCTGACAAATCAGGTAAAGTTAGAAAAGCGCCTATATCCGATTGCGTGTTAAACTCTGGTTTAAAATTGCTGTTGCCAACATGGTATATCTGCGAACCGGGATCTGGACCATTGGCCGACAGTTCGGCAATACTTGGTGCCCTGAAACCCCGGGCAATATTGCCTTTTATCAGAAATTTATCGGTAAAATTATATGTCGCGCCAAAACTTCCTGTAACACCCGAAAATGTTTTACTGAAACCACTGAATTGTTGCGTCACATTGGGGCTACCTGTTGGATTCGAACCGGTATACAGTGTCGGGTAATAAGCTACCGTATTGTCAATATAGGCCGTTTCTGAAGTGATTGAACGACTGTCATAACGTGCCCCGCCAGCCAGATCGAGTTTGCCATAGGATTTTTTGATGATGAAGAACGGCCCGATATCAAACTGGTGATAGGCAGGTATAGGAAAATCCGTAGCATCGCCAATGGTATTGTTTTGATATTGCCCGTTGATGCCAATGGTTGTTTCATAGTCGTTACCCAGGTTGAAGTTATATTTTACATCATAAGTATAATCGACAAGGTGCAGATTCAATCCGGCAATATCTGGCGCCGAAGGGTGCGTAAACTCGCGGCGGTGGCTATATTCATAGCCGAGGTTAACAATGAGGTTACCGTTGCCCAGGGTAATATTGCTATTATCATAAATACGATACAGTTGAACATGCTGATGCAGCGGCGTGATGGTATAAGAGTTTAAAATAGCATCGGGAACGATAGGCCGATAGGTATCTGCGTCGGTCACCTGCATCGAGAATTTCCGTGTCAGCGAATCACGGCTGCCATCGGGTATTTCCTGTTCGTCATCAAAAACCGAGGCATTGACATAAGAATATCCCCAGCTTTTATTGAGACCAAACATGATACGTGCATCCTTTTCCCGGAAACCAGTACCATAAACCCGGCCATCGTGCTGATCCTGGTAATCCTTAGCCGCTTTTCCTGAAATTACAGTGCCCCAAACAAAACCATTTTGGTTGCCCTGTAATCGGAATGAAGTATTCACCAGGTTATTATTGGTGCCATAGTCGCCCGAAAATGATCCCAAAATCTTACCCTCTGTAACAGGTGGTGTGGTGATCAGGTTAACTACGCCGCCGATAGCATCAGAACCATAACTTAAACTTGCGGGCCCCTTGATCACTTCAACCCGGTCAATCGAATTTTGGTCAACTTCGATGCCGTGTTCATCACCCCATTGCTGACCTTCCTGCCGCATACCATCTTCCAGGGTAACTACACGGTTATAGCCCAGCCCATGAATAAACGGCTTTGAAACGTTAGGTCCGGTAGTCACCGCGCTTACGCCCGGCAGGTTGGCAATCTCGTCGATCACATTGGTAGATGCGGAGTGCTCGTCAATAAAAGTTTTACTAATTGCGGCCATAGGCACCGGATCGCGCTTGATCTCGGTAGCTTTGCTTACGCCAGTAACCACCACTTCGGCGGCTTCGATCGATGACGATTGAAGCTGTACGTTTAAAATACTTACTTTGTTAAGGTCTACCCGCTCATTATAAGTAGCGTAGCCAACAAAGCTTACCTGCACCAGGTAAACGCCCTTCGGTAAATTACTGATGAGGTATTTACCGTTGGCATCGGTGATAGTGCCTGTACGCAGGTCGGGAATAGATATTGTAGCTCCGGGAATAGTTGTTCCGGAGGCTTTATCGGTTACTACACCCGACAACGTTCCGTTTCCGTCTTTTGCTTTTGCCATTTTTGAAACAGCAGCAAAACCGGTGTAATTTATAAATAGCGTCAAAAAGCAATAAAACAGCTTAAATTTCATAAGAATCGAATGTCATTAGTGAATAATACTGCTCAAAAAGCAGTGTCCATTGGGCTTGGGATTCTTAGGATAATGGCGGGGCCCGACCAGCGGCAAGTACGATAGACTGACTTAAAAATTTATACTGGCAGGGTTGATAGCTTATTTTGGTAACGGCAATCGATGCAAATATAATCTGGCTTTTATGCAGCATGGAAGTATGGTGCATGGCATCACACAACTGGCATTTTTCTGAGATGGTATGCTGACGCTTCGCTGTTGATGAGGCTACTACCCGCGATTTATTGCCGGCATGGTAATGCGCATAAACCGACCATTGCCCGGCTGCGAAGCAGATGAGGATAATCCAGGTGTATAATATATGGCGCCGGCCTTTATTCACAATTTAAAAAACTTTGTTTTTACAAAAATACGGAATTAGGCGCGCAAATCATCATGTTTGGGTAACAATATCGTTGTAAACAATGTTTGCAAAATTCGTAAAATGGCCTTGCGCATGTATCTTTACGGCATGAAAGCTGCCGACGTAAATAGCAAATGGAAGGCCCTGCAAGAGCGCATCGCAACAGATTTCGACTCCGAAATCCCCGACATGAAAGTAATACTGTTCCTCATTGGTGTGCAGGAGTTGGGGCAGGGTCCACGTAAGTTCAGCAAACGGCAGAAAGAGGAACTTATGCATATTGCCAATTGCAAATTATTTAGTCAGATGGGATTTTACGAGCTGGAAGGCCTCGACCAGGATGGCTGGCCGCACTGGAAACTGGTAGACAAAATACCCAACTATACCTTGCTCGAGCAAGAATTGATCATGAAATCGCTGATCGTTGATTATTTTGACGCTACGCTTTAGGTAGATTTGTTTAAACTGGTTGTCCCCTTAGCTTTCAGGACAACCAGTAAAACTAATACAACCATCCTGATAGCTATCGGGGCACCTACTACAAACACTACAACCGAAATGAAAAAACTCCTTACTCTCACCCTCTTGCTACTCACCGCTACTGCCTTTGCAGGTAAGCCCAAAAACCAATATGTGCGTATCAAAACCAGTTATGGCGAATGTATCATCCGTTTGTATAACGAGACACCAAAGCACCGGGATAATTTTATCAAGCTGGCGAAACAGGGTTTTTATAACGGAACACTGTTTCACCGGGTGATCCAAAATTTTATGATCCAGGGTGGCGACCCGGATTCAAAGGACCCTAAGAAAGCAACTCCCGGCGCTGAACTCGGTGATGGCGATGTGGGCTATACTGTTCCTGCTGAGTTCAGGGACAGCCTGTTTCATAAGCGGGGCGTGCTGGCTGCTGCCAGAGACGATAACCCGCAGAAGGCTTCCAGCGGCTGCCAGTTCTACATTGTCGAAGGTAAACGATTTACCCCCGGCAAACTGGATACCCTGGAGCAAACCCGATTAAAAGGCCGGAAAATACCCCAATGGCAGAGAGATTTTTATACCACCGTTGGCGGCGTGCCGCATTTGGATCAAAATTATACCGTGTACGGTGAGGTGATATTTGGTATCGATATGATAGACCGAATCGCAGCAGTTAAACGTGACGCTAAAGACCGTCCGTTGGAAGATGTACCGATGACGGTAGAGTTGTTGAGTAAAAGAGAGTGCAAACAGCTGGATAAAATTTTGGAATTGAATAAATAAATTTTGATTGTAAATATCAAAGGTTTTACTTCTTCATCATTCGATAATCAGGATTCATTAATCGATATTTACGCCACCGATATTTACCGCCACCCCATTCATGAAAATCATCACCTATAACGTAAACGGCATTCGTTCGGCCATCAGCAAAAATTGGCTGGCCTGGCTGCAGGCAACTGATGCCGATGTGGTTTGTTTGCAGGAGATCAAAGCATCACCGGATGTTTTGACCGATCTTTTGCTTATTGAGCAACTGGGCTACCAGCATTATTGGTTCCCTGCCGAAAAGAAGGGTTATAGCGGAACGGCCATATTCACCAAACATACCCCGAAGCATGTCGAATACGGCTGCGGTATCCCGCATTACGACCGTGAAGGGCGCAATATCCGCGTTGATTTTGAGGATGTATCGGTGATGAGTGCTTATTTCCCTTCCGGTTCCAGTGGCGATGAAAGACAGGGTTTTAAATACCAGTTTCTAGATGAATTTGGCGATTACCTCAACCAGCTCAAGTGGGCGTACCCCAACCTGGTGGTTTGCGGCGATTATAACATTTGTCACCGTCCGATTGATATCCATAATCCAAAATCAAATGCCAATTCCTCCGGTTTCCTGCCCGAAGAACGGCAATGGATGGAGAATTTTATCAATTCAGGTTTTATCGATTCGTTCAGGCATATCAATAAAGAGCCACATAATTATACCTGGTGGAGTTTCCGTGCCAATTCAAGGGCTAAGAATCTTGGCTGGCGTATTGATTATATCATGGTGACGGAACCATTGGAAAAACACATCAAACGCGCCGCCATTTTGCCCGACGCCCGCCACTCGGACCATTGCCCGGTGTTGCTGGAGTTGGATATATAACCTACACCTTGCCTCGTAGAGGCTACCCTCCGATTGCAAAGTTGATGAACCTGGCCGCCTTAGGGTAGCACCTACGGCGCAAAATATCTATGCTTTATCCGTTCGGCTACAAAGGGGTAGCCTCTACGAGGCAGAATTTGCTGGCATTGTCAGCTCGGGATTGAGATTTTAGTTACAAGAAAACTATCATTAAAAACAACCTTTGATCTTGCCTCGTAGAGGCTACCCCTTTGTAACACAAAGACCAACCCTGCAATTATGCCTCGTAGAGGCTACCCTCCGATTGCAAAGTTGATGAACCTGGCCTGCTAAGGGTAGCACCTACGGCGCAAAATATCTATGCTTTATCCGTTGGGCTACAAA